>CATKZP010000010.1 GCA_949841355.1 uncultured Oscillospiraceae bacterium | reverse complement strand
CGCCCTTGTCCTGCCTGCCGGACTGGGGCTGAGGGGCGGGCTTTCCGTGGCCCCGGCCCCGGCGGCCGCCCTGGCGCTGGCCGCCCTCCTGCTGCTGCCCGCCCTCGCTCAGGTAGCGCTCCAGCACCTGATTGAGGTCGGCCGGGCCGTCGGACAGCTTGCGGCCGCTGCGCAGCTGCTCTCCCTCCTGGGTGCGCAGCTTCTCCAGCTCCCCCCGGGGGGGCGGCTCATAGCCCTCTGGCCTGCGGCCCTTGCCGGAGCGCACCACCCGGATCTCCTCCGTCAGGTAGCTCTTGGGCTGCTCGGTGGAGTCCTCCAGGCGGACCTTCACCTGCTCGCGCAGCAGGTTGACGGAGGACACCGTGCCCGCCCCGTCGGGGCACTCCACAAAGGATTCCTGCTTGGGGCAGCGCTTCACCGCGTCCTCATAGGCGCCCTGCTCGTACTTCAAGCAGCACATCAGCCGCCCGCAGGTGCCGGAGATCTTGGTGGGGTTGAGGGAGAGGTTCTGGGTCTTGGCCATCTTGATGGACACGGGCTGGAACTCGTCCAGGAACTGGGCGCAGCAAAAGGGCTTGCCGCAGATGCCGAAGCCCCCCAGCATCCTGGCCTCGTCCCGCACGCCGATCTGCCGCAGCTCGATGCGGGCGCGGAAGATGCCCGCCAGGTCCTTCACCAGCGCCCGGAAGTCCACCCGGCCGTCGGAGGTGAAGAAAAACAGGATCTTATTGCCGTCGAAGCTGTACTCCACCTGGACCAGCTTCATGTCCAGCCCGTGGCGCTCCACCAGCTGCTGGCAGGTGCGCAGGGCCTCCTTCTCCCTGCCCCGGTTTTCCCGCACCTGCTTTTCGTCCCGCTCGGTGGCCATGCGCACCACCGGGCGCAGGGGCTGGACCACCGCCTCGTCCTCCACCTGGGTGTTGCGGCGCACGCAGGTTCCGTATTCCAGGCCCTTGCCCGTCTCCACGATGACGCCCTGCCCCTCGGCCACGGTGAGGCCCGCGGGGTCGAAATAGTATTGCTTGCCGCCCGGCCGGAACCGGACGCTGATGATCTCCGTCATGAGAATTTTCCTCCGTATCTGTTTGAATGCCGGGCGGACGTTTCACGTGAAACATCCGTTTTCAGCTCTGGAACAGCTCCGCCAGCAGCCACCCCAGGGTGTGGCCCGCGCTGGGGCGGTAGACCGCGTTCTCCCGGCACGCCTTCAGCGCCCGCAGCACCCGCGCCCCCCGCCGGGGGTCCTGGGCCAGCCGCCGGGACGCCTGGTTTTCCGCCTCCCCCAGCAGGGCGGACAGCTGCTCGCCCTTGGGCTTTTGCAGCTCCAGCTCCACCAGGGCCTGGGCGCAGGCCAGCTCGTCCCCCTCCAGCAGCAGCGCCGCCAGCGCCGCCCCCCGCTCCAGAAGCTCCGGGTCGGGGGGGGCCTCCTCCGGGGGGAGGCACAGCGGCTCGCACCGGGAGCGCACCGTGTCCAGCAGCAGCCCCGGCTGGGCGGCGGACAGCAGAAACGCCGCGTAGGCCGGCCCCTCCTCCAGCACCTTGAGCAGGGCGTTCTGGGCGGCGGGGTTCATGGCGTCCGCCGGGTCGATGATATATACCTTGCGCCGGCCCTCGTTGGGGCGGACGTAGGCGTCCGCCCGCAGGGCGCGGATCTGGTCCACCGTGATCTCCCGCTTGTCCGGGGCGGGAGCGGTGCGCCACACGTCCGGGTGGACCCCCGCCGCCGCCTTCCGGCAGGGCGCGCACCGCCCGCAGGGGGGCCGCTCCCCCTGGCACAGGTAGGCCGCCGTCATGCGCTGGATGAGGGCCGCGCGGCTCTCCCCGCTCCCCCCGGTGAGGAGGTAGGCGTGGGACAGGGGATTGGGCAGGTCCGTCATAGCCGCTCGAACCGCTCCACGTCCACCACGAACAGGGTGGCCCCGCCCACGGTGACCTCCACCGGCATGACGGGCATGAAGCCGTAGCTCATCTCCGTGAGGGCGGGCACCATCTGCTTGCGGCTGTGGGAGTAGCGGTGGATCAGGTCGATGACTTGCTGCACCTTCTCCTCCTCCACGCCGATGAGCAGCGTGACGTTCCGGGCCAGCAGAAAGCCGCCGGTGGTGGACAGCCGGGTGGACGAAAACCCGTTCTTGCTCAGGTTCTGGGTGACGGCCCCCGCGTCGTCGTGGTTGATGATGGCGATGACCAGCTTCATGGGCTCACTCCTCTCCCAAGATCACATCACAGTACGCTTTATTATATCCTATTTCCCGCAAATAGGCCAGATGTTTTTTTTCGATCCGCTCTCCGGGGGCGATCACCGGCACGCCGGGGGGGTAGGGCGCGATCTGCTCCGCGGCGATCCGCCCCGCGCTGCGGGCCAGGGGGACTGTCTCCCGGGGGGCGAACAGGGCGCGCCGGGGGCGGAGGACGGCGGCAGGGGAGGGCGGCGGGGCGGGTATGGGGGGACAGGGGCCGGTGAGGCCGGCGTCCGCCAGCGCCCCCTCCAGCCGGGTAAATTCCGCCGCGCCGTCGGCGCAGGTGAGAATGCACACCACATGGCCCGCATCCGCCATCTCGGGGTACGCCCCCCGCTCCCGCAGGGCCCGGGCCAGGGCGAAGCCGTCGGGGCTGCTGAGGGTGAGCCGCGCCGGGTCCAGCGCCAGGCCCTCCCGCTCCCCCAGGGCGGGGAAGCGGCGGCGCAGGGCGCGCGTCCGCCGGACGGTCTCCCGGTACCGGGCCGCGCCCTCCCCCTCCATGTAGCGTCGGGCTTCGTCCAGCGCGGCCATGAGCACGTAGGACGGCGACGACGAGCCGTACACCGACCCCCACCGCTGCAAAGCGGACAGGGGGAAGCCGTTGGCCAGCAGCAGGGCGGACTGCCCCGGGGCGGGGAGGGTCTTGTGGGCGGACATCACCACCACGTCGGCGGCCCGAAAGCCCTCATAGCCCAGGAAGGGCAGGTGGGCCCCATGGGCCCCGTCCACCATGAGCTTCACGCCGTGGGCATGGCACACCGCGGCGATGGCGGGGATGTCCGACAACACGCCGTAATAAGTTGGAGAAGTGATACACACTGTTTTGACGTCCGGCCGGGCGCGGAGTGCCTCCTCCACCGCCAGGGGGTCGATGGGGCCGGCGACGCCCTCCTCCTCCAGCCAGGGCCGGGGGAGGAACACCGGGTCCAGGTCCAGCAGGGCCAGGGCGTGGTACACCGCCCGGTGGCTGCCCCGGTCCACGGCGGCCGCCGAGCCGCACCCCGCCAGCAGCGCCAGCCCCGCGTGGATGCCCTGGGTGGACCCGCCGGTGAGGAACAGGCAGGAATCAAAGCCAAGCCCCTCCGCCCACAGCGCCTCCGCCGCCTGGATGGCGTCGGGCTCGCCGCCGTACAGGTCGCCGGTGTCGCCGTTCTCGGTGAAGTCGATGTGGGACGGCCAGGGCATCCCCCCGGGCAGGGGGGTCCCGTGGTGGCCGGGCATGTCCAGCCGCAGAGGGCGGCGGTCCGCCAGCGCCCGCAGGGCCTCGTACAGCGGCGCGCCCACGGCTCAGCCCCACTCCAAAAAGGCGTTGGCCCGCTCCAGCACCTCCCGGTCGGAGGGGTGGGTCAGCGCCGCCATCGCCCCCTCAAAGGGCAGGAAGCGGGCGTCCGCCACCTCCTCGGGCTGGCAGGCCAGCGTTCCCCCGGACCTGCGGGCCAGGAAGAACACCACGTCCTTGTCCACCCCCGGCCGGGGGGAATAGGCGATGTCCGCCCGGAAGCCGTCCACAAAATCCACGCGCAGGCCGGTCTCCTCCATGATTTCCCGGACGGCGGTCTCGTGCTCCGTCTCGTCCCCCTCCACGTGGCCCTTGCACAGGGTGGTGTGCCCCTGGGTGCTGTGGAGCACCAGGTACTCCCGGCCTCCGGCCTCCTCGCGGAAAATCACCGCGCCGCAGCTTTTTTCCCGTCTCATGGCGTTGTCCTCCTCATTCGTCCCCGTGCTCTCCGGCATAGGCCGTCAGCTCCGGCGTGCGCGACCAGTAGCGCGCCCCCCAGTGTTCAAAGCTCCACTGCTCCATGTAAGGATTACACTCGTAGTCCACGTAGTACAGCACCCCGTCCCGGCACATGAAGTTGGTGGGGAACCAGTCGATGTTCAGCCCCGCCTCCCGCAGCATCCGGGACAGCCCCCGGACCTGCTCCCACTGCCAGGGCTCCACCGCGTCCGCCAGAGCCAGGCGGTAGATGGTCTCCCCGGGGAGCAGCTCCTTCAAAAGCCGCTCGGCGGCCCGGTCCGCGTCCAGCAGCCTGGGCAGGGGCACCCCCAGGGCGGACAGCCGCTCATAGTCCCTCAGCTCGGCGGCCAGCTTGTCGCCAAACTGGTAGTAGTCACAGGGCTCGTGGTGGATCTGCTTCAGGGCGTACCGAACCCCGTCCCGCTGGGCCAGCCAGGTATAGCCCCCCTTGCCCTTCCCCAGAAGGCCCAGGATGGCGTAGTCCCTCCCGTTGAGGGTCAAGCGCTCCGGCGCGTCCACGGATCAGTCCTCGTCCGTCTCGTCGCCGGCCAGCTCCAGCAGGCGCATACCCGCCGTCCCCGTCACGGGCAGGGAGAACACGATGGACTGGGCCTTGCTGTGCAGCCCCGCCTTGTCCATGATGGCGCGCATGATGCGGTTTTTGGTGGCGGTCTTGACCACGATGAACACCATCTCCTTCTCGTTCACCAGGGAGAAGCCCAAAAATTTCTCCGCCTTCTCCATGCCGGTGCCCTTGGCGTGCAGCACGGTGCCGCCCCCCGCCTGCTGCTCCCGGGCGGCGTCCATAATCAGCTCGGTGTACCCCTGGTTGGCGATGACCACCAGCAGCTCATATTTCGTGTCCTTCAAGGCGCTCTCCTCCCCCGCTTCAAAATCCTGGCCGTCGGTGAGGAAGGCCAGCGGCTTCTTCCCCCCGATGCTGCTCAGGGGGATGATAAAGGCGATGCCCGTGCCGGGCACGTCGATGTTCAGCTCCCGCTGCATGGCCCCCTTCACCCCGCGCCAGGTGGAGCGGGTGACCACGCAGAAGGTGACCGCCTTCTCCGTCTTTTCCAGGCCGAAGTAGTCCAAAAGCTCGCTGCGCGCGGTGCCCGCCCCCAGGGCGCTGAGGGCCACGGCGGCGTTGTGGCGGGCAAACAGGGCCAAAAACTGCTTTGCCCGCGCCCGCTCGGTGATGGTCACCATGAGATATAATTCATTCATCAGGAAGGCTCTTCCACCTTTCTTGCTGTTTGCCGTCACGCTTCGCCTGCTCGCAACGCGCGGCTTCCCTCCGTCTCGGGCTGGTCGCCGGGGCGCTGTGCGCCCCGGCGCTCGCCCTCGCTTCGGTCCACCCGCGCTGCTCGCGACGGCTCAGCGCTTATAGCTCAATAATCGCGTCGTCGTCCAGATCCTCGAAGGACGGGGCCGCCGGGACAGCCTTGGCCCCCGCGCCCTGCCGGACGCGGTAGACCACGCCCAGCACCTGGATGGCGATGAGGGGCGTCATGGCCACCATGGCCACCACCCCGAAGGCGTCGGTGACGATGTTCCCGCCCACCGCCGCGCACGCCCCCTGGGCGAAGGGCAGCAGAAAGGCCGCGGTCATGGGTCCCGAGGCCACGCCGCCGGAGTCAAAGGCGATGGCGGTGAATATCTTGGGCACGAAAAAGGACAGGATAATGGCGATGGCGTAGCCCGGTATGAGAAACCACAAAATGGAGATCCCCGTGAGCACCCGCACCATGGCCAGGCCGATGGACGCCGCCACGCCCAGCGACAGCGCCGCCCCCATGGCCGAGGAGGGGATGGCCCCGTCGGTGATCTCCTCCACCTGCCGGTTGAGGACGTAGACCGCGGGCTCCGCCTTGACGATGAAGTAGCCGATGACCATGCCCACCGGCACGATGATCCAGCGGAAGTCCCGCCCCGCCATCACCTGGCCCAGGTAATTGCCTGCGGGCATAAAGCCCACGTTGGCCCCCGTGAGAAAGAGCACCAGCCCCGCGTAGGTGTAGACAAGCCCCACGCCGATCTTCTTCAGCGTCCGGGGGGACAGCTTCAGCGCCGCCAGCTGGAATATCCCGAACAGGGCGGTGATGGGCAGCAGGGACAGGGCGATCTCCCCCATGTAGGTGGGCAGCCCGTCCCGGAACAGCGCCCACAGCTCCACCGAGTCCGCGATCTCCGGCAGGACGGGGGGCGTGTACGCCCCGTCCTCCGGGCGGAAGATCATGCCCAGGATGAGCACCGCCAGGATGGGCCCGATGGAGCACAGCGCCACCAGGCCGAAGCTGTCGTCCGCAGCGTGGCGGTCGTTTCGGATGGCGCAGATGCCCACGCCCAGGGCCATGATAAAGGGCACCGTCATAGGCCCCGTGGTGACGCCGCCGGAGTCGAAGGCCACCGCCAGAAAGTCCGGCGGGACGAAAAAGGCCAGGACGAACACCGCCCCGTAGAAAAACACCAGCATGGGGGCCAGGGCGATGCCCAGCAGCATGCGCAGCAGCGCCGCCACCAGAAACACGCCCACCCCCGCCGCCACCGACAGGATCAGGGTCAGGTTGGGCACGGCGGGCACCTGGCCGGCCAGCACCTGGAGATCCGGCTCGGAGATGGTGATGAGAAAGCCCAGCAAAAAGCCCATGACAATGATGACCCACAGCCTGCGGCTGCGGGTGACGGCGGAGCCTACCCGCTCTCCCATGGGGGTCATGCTGGCCTCCGCGCCCAGGGTGAAAAACATCATGCCCGCCACGATCATGGCCGCCCCCAGCAGAAAGCACAGCAGAATGCTGGGGGAGATGGGGGCCATGCTGAAGCACAGCGCCAGCACGATGCCCACAATGGGCAACACCGCCTTGAGCGCCTCCAGCAGCTTTTCCTTCAATTTCGGGAGGGAACCGCCCAACCGCTCCACCGTCCTCTCTATGGCAAACATCCCGCCATTGTAATGATGTATAGGGCATTATATCAAAAAAATGGATGGATGCCAACAGGGCGCGGGAAATTTTTGGTCAGTGTCACCAATTCGACAAAAAGGCCGGAAAAAACCGGTTTGCGGTTGTTTTCCCCCGCCGGGTATGGTAAAATGGACTGGAATGTATTTGACGCCGGGAGCGGGGCCGGCCCCTCCCCTCACACATGCCGGCAGACACAGGAGGAATCTATGGAAAACAACACAGCCGCCTTCGGCCGCATGCCCGACGGCGGCGCGCAGGTGGACCAGATCACCCTGGACAACGGCTGGCTGCGCTGCCAGGTGCTCACCTACGGCGGCGCGGTGCGCTCGCTGGAGGTCCCCGACCGGGACGGCAGGCCGGTGGACGTGGTTTTGGGCTTTGACACCCTGGAGGACTACCTGGCCCAGGACAAGTATATGGGCGCCATTGTGGGCCGGTACGCCAACCGCATCGCCGGGGCGCGGTTCACCCTGCACGATAAGGAGTACGTTCTGTGTGCCAACGACGGGCCCAACTCCCTCCACGGCGGGGCCGTGGGCTTCGACAAGCGGGTGTGGACGGCGGAAGAGGTGAAACAGGACGCCGTCACCCTCTCCCTCGCCAGCCCCGACGGGGAGGAGGGCTACCCCGGCAATCTGGAGGTGCGGGTCACCTACCAGCTGTACCAGGATACCCTGCGCATCCTCTACTGGGCGCGGTGCGACCAGGACACCGTGTTCAACCCCACCAACCACAGCTATTTCAACCTCTCCGGCCACGCCAGCGGCAGGGTGGAGGACCAGCACATCCGGCTGTTCTCCGACCACTACACCCCCATCGGGCCGGGGCTTATCCCCGTCAGGACCGCGGACGGGGACGGGTGCGAGATGCCCGTCCTCCCCGTGGACGGCACTCCCATGGACCTGCGCCGCGCCCAGCCCATCGGCGCCCGCATCGGGGAGGACTTCCCCCAGCTTGCTCTGGCCGGGGGGTACGACCACAACTGGGTCCTGCGCCCGAACAGCGGCCTTCCCGCCGCCATGGCTTTCTCCAAGAACACCGGCATCGCCATGTCCGTCCACACCGATATGCCGGGCATCCAGTTCTACGCGGGCAATTTCCTGGGGGGCTGTCCCGCCGGGAAGGGCGGCGCGGCATACGGCGACCGCTGCGGCTTCTGCCTGGAGACCCAGTTCTTCCCCGACTCCCCCAACCGGCCGGACTTCCCCTCCTGCGTGCTGCGGGCGGGGGAGGAGTTCCACAGCCAGACCAGCTACCGCTTCTTCTGCCGGGACAGCATCGACACGCCGTAGGCCGCTCTTATCATACATTACCGCAGACCGCCTGAGTTCCCGCGGCCCTGCCGGAGGAAAGAAGGAATCATATGACTGCCAACGAGAAAAAGACGCTGATGGCCAACGCCTGCAAGGTGCGCATGGGGATCATCCAGTCCACCCACGCCGCCAAAGCGGGCCACCCCGGCGGAAGCCTGTCCTCCGCCGACCTGTTCGCCTACCTCTACTTCAAGGAGCTGAACGTGGACCCTAAGGACCCCAAGAAGGGGGGCCGGGACCGGTTCGTCCTCTCCAAGGGCCACTGCGCGCCGGGGCTGTACGCCGCGCTGGCGCTGCGGGGCTTCTTCCCCTGGGAGGACCTCAAAACCCTGCGCCATATCGGCAGCTACCTCCAGGGCCACCCGGACATGAAGTCCATCCCCGGGGTGGACATGTCCACCGGCTCCTTGGGGCAGGGGGTGTCCGCCGCCTGCGGCATGGCCCTGTCCGCCAAGCTGCAAAACAATCCCTGCCGGGTCTACACCCTGCTGGGGGACGGCGAAATCCAGGAGGGCCAGGTGTGGGAGGCCATGATGTTCGCCCACCACTACAAGCTGGACAACCTGTGCGCCGTCATCGACAACAACGGCCTCCAGATCGACGGGCCCGTGGACCAGGTGATGAGCCCCTACCCCATCGCTGACAAGCTGCGCGCCTTCGGCTGGGAGACGGCGGAGGTGGACGGCCACGACTTCGAACAGCTCGAGGCCGCCTTCGCCCAGGCCAGGCGGGTGAAGGGCCGCCCCTTCGCCATCGTGATGAAAACCACCAAGGGCAAAGGGGTCAGCTTTATGGAAAACCAGGCGGGCTGGCACGGCAAGGCCCCCAACGACGAGCAGGCCGAGACCGCGCTGAGCGAGCTGCGCGCGGCTCTGGCCGGATTGGAGGCGGTATAAATGGAAAGCGTGAAAAAGATTGCCACCCGGCAGGGGTACGGCGAGGCCCTGCGGGAGCTGGGGGCCGCCCACGACAACGTGGTGGTGTTCGACGCGGACCTGGCCGGCTCCACCCAGACCGCCATGTTCGGCAAGGCGTTCCCGGACCGCCACTTCAACTGCGGCATCGCGGAGGGGAACATGATGGCCGTGGCCGCCGGGGCCGCCGCCATGGGCATGGTGGCCTTCGCCTCCTCCTTCGCCATGTTCGCCGCCGGGCGGGCCTATGAGCAGGTGCGCAACTCCATCGGCTACACGGGGCTCAACGTGAAGATCGGCGCCTCCCACGGCGGCATCTCCGTGGGGGAGGACGGCGCCTCCCACCAGTGCCTGGAGGACTTCGCCCTCATGCGCGCCATCCCCGGCATGGTGGTCATGTCCCCCGCCGACGCGGTGGAGGCCAAGGCCATGGTCAAAGCCGCCTATGAGCACCAGGGCCCCGTGTATATGCGCTTTGGCCGCTCCCCGGTGCCCGTGTTCCACGACGAGGACAGCTTCGCCTTTGAGATCGGCAGGGGCGAGGTGATGCGGGACGGCGGCGACATCGCCATCATCGCCAACGGCCTGCTGGTGGCCGAGGCGGTGGAGGCCGGAGAGCTGCTGGCCCAGCGGGGCCTGTCCGCCCGGATCATCAACATGGCCACCATCAAGCCGCTGGACGAGGAGCTGGTGCTCCAAGCGGCGGCGGAGTGCGGGAAGATTATCACCTGCGAGGAGCACTCCGTCATCGGCGGGCTGGGGGAGGCGGTGTGCTCCCTGCTGGGCGAAAAGCGCCCCACCCCCGTCAAGCGCATCGGCGTCAACGACGTGTTCGGCCACTCCGGCCCGGCGGCGGCCCTGCTGGAGCAGTTCGGGCTGTGCGCGGCCAACATCGCCAGCGTGGCGGAGCAGTTCGCCAGAAGCTGAGCCCCGTTCGGTTCGAGACAAGCGCCCCGGTGAAAAGCCGGGGCGCTTTTTTTGCCCTCCCGCCTCAGATTGGAGCGATATACCGGAATTTTTAAAATCGTGGAATTCACGGAGGAATTGGGCTTGACATCCCTTTATGTAAACCCGGTTATGCAGGAATGCCGTCCGTCATCCTTGCACAGTGCTGTGGAAGTTTGTGTGGAAGTTGTGGAAGCCTTGTGGATCAATGGTTTCCCAAAAACTGGATTGCAGGACGCGGGGGCATCCTGGCCCGGAAGTACCCGGTTTATTTTCTCTGATTTGCCCAAAACAATTATGTCCCGCCCACCCAAAAAGGCCGGGGACGGAATAATATTCCGTCTCCGGCCTTTTCCGGGGTCAGTGCAGCAGGGTGTTCTCCCGGCTGACGTTGTTGAGGGAGCCGTCGGTGGAGAAATACTGGGCCATGATGCCCGCGGCGATCTCCGCCAGGGAGCCGCCGGCGTCGCCGCCCTCCGCCACGATGCACAGGGCGATCTGGGGGTCGTCGTAGGGGGCGAAGCACACGAAAATGGCGTCGGTGGACGCCGCCTTGGCGGAGGTCTCGGCGGTGCCCGTCTTACAGCCCACCTCCACCGGCAGGGAGCTGAACCACCGGGCCATGGTGTAGGTCTTGGACAGGTCGTACATGCCCTGCTTGACGGCGGCCAGATCCTCGGGCTGGAGGTCGATGGTGTGCAGGGGGGCGGCCTCATAGGTCTCGGTGACCTGGCTGTAGTCGCTGGACTTGCACTCCTTGAGCAGGTGGCAGGCGTAGTGATTCCCGCCGTTCACCAGGGTGGCCACGTAGTTGGCCAGCTGCAGGGGGGTGAACTGGTTGGTGCCCTGGCCGATGGCGGCATTCATGATATCGCCGCCGTACCAGGGCAGGTTAAAGTGGGCGTTGGCCTCCGGCCCGGCCACCCAGCCCTTGTACTCCGAGATCTCAATGCCGGTGTACTCCCCCAGGCCGAACTTCCGGGCGTATTCCTGGAGGGTTTCGATTGTGGTGCGCCGCCCCACATCGTAGAAGAAGATATTGCAGGAGTCCTTGATGGCCTGGGTGACGTTCTCCCTGCCGTGCCGCCCGGGGGCGATCCAGCAGGCGGGGGAGACGTCGGGGTAGAAGTGGTAGTACGCGGTACACTCCACCGTGTCCCGGGGCTCGATGGTGCCGGAGTCCAGCGCCGCGATGGCGGTGAGAGGCTTGAAGGTGGAGCCGGGGGCGTACAGGCCCATGGTGGCCCGGTTGTTCAGGGGCTTGCTCTCGTCGCGGCTCAATTCGTTGAAGTTCTCCCGGAAGGAGGCCAGGTCGTAGGTGGGGTAGGACGCCAGGGCCAGCACCCCGCCGCGCATGTCCACCACCGCGGCGGCCATGCCCTTGACGGGCTCCGGCTCCCCATCCTCCCCCAGCTTGACCTCCTGCCTGGCGGAATACTGGGCCAGCAGGTCCTCCACCGTGGCCTGGAAGCCGATGTCCAGGGTGAGCACCACGTTCTCCCCCGGCTCCGGCTCCTTGCGCCACTCCTGGCCGATGGTGTTGCCGGCGCTGTCCTTCTCGATGAGCCGGGTGCCGCTGGCGCCGTGGAGCTGCTCCTCAAAGGCCAGCTCCACCCCCTCCACCCCCACGGTGGCGTCCATGGAGTAGCCCAGCTCCTTGTAGTACTCCCAGGTGTTCCGGTAGATTTTGCCCGTGTAGCCCAGCACGTGGGCGGCGTAGCCGGTCTGGTACCGCCGGGCGGTGGTGGTCTCGATGCGCACGCCCGCCAGGGCGTTTTCCTTCACCTTGGAGATGAAGGTCATGTCCACCCCCTGGGCGAACACGTATTGGCTGTTGTCCACCTCATTGAGGCGCAGGTACAGCTCGTAGAGCACTCCGGCCAGCTGCCGGACCTCCTGGCTGATGCCGCCCCCCTGGTCGATGAGGCCCAGGCCCTGCCCGGCGGCGCTGAGCATACCGGCCAGCTCCGGGTGCTCCAGCCGGGGGCGGGGCGTCTTTTCTATGAGGCCGAAGGTCTGGCACATGGCGGTGAGCAGCTCCCCGGCGGTGAGGTTGGACTTTTCCGCCTTCCCCACCCAGCCGCATTTCTCCGCCAGGCTGCCCAGGGCGGTCTTGTTGATAACGGCCTCCCCCTTCTCATTGACGGCGGGGTTCCCCTCCTCATCCACAGCCTGGGAGGCCAGGGGGATGTCGGCGGTATAGCTCCACGGGGCGCTCTGGGAGATGGGCAGGGAGTCGGTCCACTCCACCCCCTCCTCCCGGCAGATGTCCAGCAGGCGGGCGAGGATGTCCAGCCGGTCGGAGCCCATGGCGGTCCAGTCCAGGGCGACGTAATAGCTCACCTCGTTGGTGACAAGCACCCGGCCGTAGCGGTCCAGGATCTCCCCCCGGACGCTGTCCACCACCTCGGACTTGGAGATGCGCACGCTGGAGTTGGCGCGGTAGTCGCTCCCGCTGACGATCTGGGCCTGGTAGAGCACCGCCACAAAGCCGGCCAGCACCGCGCAGAACACCGCAATGAGCAGGTTGGTGCGCAGCTTGAGGCGGCGCGCCTCCCGCTCGGCCTTTTCCTCCTGGATGTGCATGGGGTCAAAGGGGTTATTCATGGTAGATCCTCCCGTAGTTAACGCAGCAGAACCGTCCCGCCCAGTACACCGGCAGGGCCAGGGCCAGGGTCCACAAAAGCTCGGGCGCCGCCACCCGCAGCAGCACCTCCGCCGGCGCGGTGCGGCGGAGCAGGCGGATGCCCACCGTCCAGCCCTCCCACAGCAGCACCGCGGCCACCGAGCAGATCATATGGCCCCAGGCGTCCCGCCGGAGGAGGTATTGGGTGGTAATGCCGGACACCCACCCAAAGACGGACAGGGACAGCACGCATCCCGGCCCCAGGTAGCCCAGGGCGGACATCACCGCTCCGCAGGCCGCCCCGTAGACGGCGCCGAAGGGCGCGCCCTCCAGCGTCCCCCCGGCCACCGCCAGCACGGGCAGCAGCAGGGGCAGGGAGATGGGCAGAGGGCCCAGCACATAGTAATTGACCACCGCCACCCCCAGCATCACCAGCAGGTAGGCGGTCCATTTGAGTATTTTGTCGTGTCGGGTCATGGGCATAGAGGTTCTCCTCTTTGTTCAGGTTGTCGCGTTTGCCGTGGGCCGCGCATCGCGCGGCTTAGGCCTAGGGCGGCTTTGCCGCCTAACGGCTCCGCGCGACGGCTCAGCGCTCAGTTCATTGTCACGCTTCGCCTGCTCGCCA
Organism: uncultured Oscillospiraceae bacterium; assembly: GCA_949841355.1. Classification (GTDB taxonomy): domain Bacteria; phylum Bacillota; class Clostridia; order Oscillospirales; family Oscillospiraceae; genus Enterenecus. Next base: position 90,346 of record CATKZP010000010.1, on the reverse strand, counting down.
CGCGCGGCTTCCTTTCGACTCGGGCAAAACCCGCCTGCCGCTTTGCGGCGGCTGGGCTTTTCCCCTCGCTTCAGTCCATCCGCGCCGTGGGCCGCCCCTTGGGCGGCTTAGGCCTATGGCCGCTTTACGGCCTAACGGCTGCTCGCGACGGCTCAGCGCTCAGTTCACCAAACAGCGCCCAGGTGGAGCAGCCGGTGATGCGGATGTCCGCGAACTGCCCCACCAGGGCCGGGTCTCCGCTGAGGTGGACCAGCCGGCCCCCCGCCGTCCGGGCGGTGAGGTTGTTCCGGGGGTCCTCCCCCAGCCCGTCGATGAGGCAGCGCTGGACCGTGCCGGTATAGGCCCGGTGCTTTTCCAGGGAAATGCGGTTCTGGGTCTCCACCAGCCGGTCAAAGTTGGCGGACTTCTCATCCTTCGCCATGGGGTCGTCCATCTCCGCCGCGGGGGTGCCCTTCCGGGGGGAGTAGATAAAGGTGAACAGCGCGTCGAAGCGCACCTGCTCGATGAGGGAGAGGGTGTCCTCAAACTCGGCGGTGGTCTCCCCGGGGAAGCCCACGATCACGTCGCTGGTGAGCACCACGTCCGGGATGCGCTCCCGCAGGGCCTCCACCTTGGCCAGGTACTGCTCCCGGGTGTAGCGTCGGTTCATGGCCGTGAGCACCCGGGTGTTCCCCGACTGGAAGGGCAGGTGGATCACCGGGGCCGCTTTTTCGCACCGCGCCATCACGTCAAAGAGCTTTTCCGTGGCGTCCTTGGGGTGGGAGGTCATGAAACGCAGCAAAAACTCCCCGGGGACGGCCGCGGCCGCCTCCAACAGGCGGGGGAAGTCCCAGCCGCCCTCCAGGTCCTTCCCGTAGGAGTTCACGTTCTGGCCCAGCAGGGTGATGTCCTTGTACCCCTGGTCCGCCAGCTCCTGGATCTCCCGCAGGATGACGTCCGGCTCCCGGCTGCGCTCCCGCCCCCGGGTGTAGGGCACGATGCAGTAGGAGCAGAAATTATTGCAGCCGTACATGATGGACACCCAGGCCTTCAGCCTGCCCGACCGGCGCACCGGCAGGCCCTCCGCGATGGCGCCGTCGTCGGGGGCGGTCTCAAACACCCGGCCGCGGCGCAGCAGCACCCGGCGCAGAAATTCCGGGAACCGCCACAGCTGCTGGGGGCCGAACACCAGGTCCACATGGCGGTAGGACTGGCGCAGGCGGTCGGCCACATGGGCCTCCTGGGCCATGCAGCCGCACAGGCAGATGATCTGCTCCGGGTTTTTCCGCTTGCCGTGGACCAGGGCGCCCACGTTGCCGAACACCCGCTGCTCGGCGTGCTCCCGGATGGCGCAGGTGTTGATGACGATGACGTCCGCGCCCTTCTCGCTGTCCGTGATCTCGTAGCCCATCTCGCACAGCATACCCCGCAGCAGCTCGGAGTCGGCCTCGTTCTGCTGGCAGCCGTAGGTGTCCACATAGGCCAGCGGGGGGGCGGGGCGTTGGGCGTTGAGGGCGCGCAGCTCAGCGCAGTATTCTCTTTGCCGCTGGATGTCCTCAGCGGGGACGACGGGGGTGGTTCGGTTCAAGGGCAGGTCCTCCCAATAAAAGTTTGTGAGATAAGCCGGACAAGTTTTTCTTGACAGGGATTCTGCCGCCTGTTTCCGTCCGGTTGGCTTTGTGGAAAACTGTGTGGAAGCTGTTGAAAACTGTGGAACGGTGGGGAATCGGGCCGCCGGGGCCTGGGGGGAGCTGTGGAAAATCATAACTTTTTTGTCACGAAAATATGAACAAATAAATCATGCGTCCCCGGGCAGAACGCCCCGCGCCAGCTTGACGGCCTCCGGCGGCCTATCCGTTCAAACGCTGGGCCACAACCCGCGCCGCTTTCACACCCGACGCCCCCGCCTGGGCTAAGCCACGGGTGACGCCCGCCCCGTCCCCCACGGCGAAGAAGCCGGGCAGGGCGGTCTCCAGCTCGTGGGACAGCCTGATGCGGGCGGAGTAGAACTTCACCTCCGCGCCGTAGAGCAGGGTGTCGTAGTTGGCGGTGCCCGGGGCCAGCTTGTCCAGGGCATAGATCATCTCGATGATGTCGTCCAGCTGCCGCTTGGGCAGGGCCAGGGACAGGTCCCCCGGCACGGCGGCGGTGAGGGTGGGGCGCACAAAGGACTTGGACATGCGGTGGTCGTTGGTGCGCCGGCCGCCCACCAGGTCCCCGAAGCGCTGCACCAGCACGCCCCCCGCCAGCATATTGGACAGCGACGCGATGTGCTTGCCGTAGCGGTAGGGCTCGTTAAACGGCGAGGTGAAGCGGTTGGACACCAGCAGGGCGAAGTTGGTGTTCTCGCTTCTCAGGGCCGGGTCGGAGTAGGAGTGGCCGTTGACGGTGTTGATGCCCTCCACGTTCTCCGCCACCACGTGGCCGTAGGGGTTCATACAGAAGGTGCGCACGCTGTCGCCGTACTGCTGGGTGCGGTAGACCAGCTTGGATTCGTACACCACGTCGGTGATGTGCTCGAACACGGCGGCGGGCAGCTCCACCCGCACGCCGATGTCCACCTGGTTGTTCAAAAGCTCCAGCCCCAGGCCCTTGCACTGGTTGGCGAACCACTCCGCCCCGGACCGGCCCGGGCCCGCGATGAGATAGGGGGCGGTGTACCGCTCCCCCGCCTCCGTCACCAGGGTGTAGGCGCCCTCCCCGGCCTCAATGGCCTCCACGGCGGTGTCAAAGAGGAAGGTGTGCCTGTCCCGAATGGACTCATAGATGCTGGTGAGGATTTTCAGGTTGTTCTCCGTCCCCAGGTGCTTGCACTGGGCCTGAAGAAGGTGGAGGTCGTACTTCAGCGCCTCCCGCTCCAGGGCGCGGGCCGCCGGGGTGGAGGTGGAGTAGACCTCGGTGGTGGCCCCGTGCTTGACGTTGAGGGCGTCCACGTAGCCGATAAGGTCCATCACCTCCCGCTGGTCCAAAAAGTCGGTGAGCCAGCCGCCGAAGGCGGTGGTGAAGTTGAACTTGCCGTCGGAGAAGGCCCCCGCGCCGCCAAAGCCGCACATGGTTCCGCACACCCTGCACTGGACGCAGGCTTTCACCTTCCCCGCCACAATGGGGCACTGGCGGCGGTAGATGTCCGCCCCCTTATCCACCACCAGCACGCGGGCGGAGGGGCACTTCAATGCCAGCTCATAGGCGGCGTAAATGCCGGCCTCACCGGTGCCCAGGATCATCACGTCGAAGTTGGTATTCATAGTGGGCTCCTCTCACAGTAATGGGCATATACAGACAGTATATTGTATCATGGAACGCGCCGGGGCGCAAGGGCGCAATTTCCCGTTGAACCCGGCGGCAAAGCGTGGTATGATACGGGTAATCTCAGAACCTGTATGCACAGCCGCAAGCGCCGTCTGGACGGGCCTTTCCCCGCCTTACTGCGTTGAATTTTCTTGAACTACGCCAAGTATTCCTGCCAAAATTGAGGTGGTATGGCCGTGAAATCCAATATTCTCGTCATATGCGGCCCTACGGCCTCCGGCAAGACCGCCCTGGCGGTGGAGCTGGCCCTGCGGCTGGGCGGGGAGGTGGTGTCCGCCGACTCCATGCAGGTCTACCGGGGCATGGACACCGGCACCGCCAAGCCCACCCCCGAGGAGATGCGGGGCGTCCCCCACCACATGCTGGACGTGGCGGACCCGGAGGAAAACTACTCCGTGGCCCGGTATGTTCACGACGCCGTTCCCATTGTGGACGGCATCCTTGCCCGGGGAAAGCTGCCCATCGTGGCGGGGGGGACGGGGCTCTACATCGACAACCTGGTGGCCGGGCGGCAGTTCGCCCCCTTTGAGCCGGACAGCGGCCTGCGCCAGACCCTCCAGGCTCGGGCGCGGGAGGAGGGCCTGCCTACCCTGCGTCAGGAGCTGGAACGGGTAGACCCGGAGGCCGCCGGGCGCATCCACCCCAACGACGAAAAGCGCACCCTGCGGGCGCTGGAGGTCTACCTCTCCACCGGCAGGACCATCTCCCAGCACGACCGGGAGAGCCGCGCCCTGCCCAACCGCTACGTTCCCCTCACCATCGCGCTGAACTTCAAGGAGCGCCCCTGGCTGTGGGAGCGCATCGACCGCCGGGTGGACGAGATGATGGCCCGGGGGCTGGAGCAGGAGGTCCGGGCCCTGCTGGACCGGGGCGTCCCACGGGACTGCACCGCCATGCAGGCCATCGGCTACAAGGAGATCGCCGCCGCCATTGTGGAGGGCCTCCCCGCGGCCCAGGGGGCGCAGGAGGTCAAGCTGCGCTCCCGGCAGTACGCCAAGCGGCAGCTCACCTGGTTTCGCCGCAACCGGCAAGCCTATTGGTTTGAATGGGAAAAAATTCCTGATTTGTCCGCCGCCGCCGATTTTTCGACACAACTTGTCATAGGCTGTGGATTACAATAAATACGCTCGACGCGCGGGGACAGACCGCAGGGGCGGACGACAGCCGCCTCCATATGGGTCCAATCCCAGCGCGACATCATCAGATAGAGGAGTGTATTGAACATGAGCCTTACATCCACCGTCTCCGTGGCAAAACAGCCCAACGTACAGGACGCGTTCCTGTCCGCCGCCCGCCGCCTGGCCGCCCGGGTCACCGTCTTTCTCATGAACGGCTATCAGCTGCGGGGTGTCATCACCGCCTTCGACCCCTATGTGGTGGTGGTGGTGTCCGACGGCAGGCAGCAGGTGATCTACAAGCACGCCATTTCCACCATCGCGCCGGAACACCCCGTGGAGCTGGAAGCGTGAGGATCGGCGCATAGGCCAATCCTACGGCAGCTCCGCGCCGCACACAGAGAGAAAAAGGACTGATTTCAAGTTGAAAGAGAGCACCCTCGCCACCAAAGTGATGATCGCCATTCTGTGCCTGGGCGTGTCCGTCTACCTGGCCGTCTATCTGGTCCGGGGCTGGAAGCAGGACCTGGTCACCACCTACGCCTACGCCTATTCCCTGGACGTGGGGCGGGAGGCCCAGGGCATCCTGGTGCGCACCGAAACCCCCCTGGCCGGCGGAAAGGGCTATCTGGACCAGATCCTGCCCGAGGGGGCCAAGGCCGCCGCGGGGGACCCCGTGGCCCTGCTGTACGCCGATCCCTCCGCCCTCACCACCCGGCAGTCCATCCGCACCCTGTCGGCGGAGATCGAGCAGCTGCAATACGCCCTGTCCACCGGCACCCAGAACACCGACGCCGCCCGGCTGGACGCCCAGGTCATCTCGTCCATCGTGGCCCTGCGCTCTCTGGCCGCCGGGGGGGACCTGACGGGGCTGGACGACAGCACCCTCACCCTGCGCTCCATGGTGTTCAAGCGGGATTACGCCTATGGGGACACCGGGGCGGCCGACCAGCTCAGCCGCCTCATCGCGGACAAGCAGTCCCAGCTGGACGAGCTTCACCGCTCGCTGAATCAGGTGTCCACCACCGTGTACGCCCCCGCCTCCGGCGTCTACTCCGCCGGGGCGGACGGCTGGGAGGCCGTGGCCACCCCCGCCATGCTGGACAGCCTCACCGCCGACGAGCTGGACGCGCTGCTCCGCCAGCAGTACAGCCCCGCCCCCGGCTGCGTGGGCAAGCTCATCACCGGCTCCACCTGGTACTACGCCGCCCTGCTGGACGGGACGGACACCGGCCTGCAGTCCGGCCGGCGCTACACCATCAGCTTTTCCGGCGACTACTTCGGCCAGATCGTTATGACCCTGGACCGGGTCTCCCTGGAGGGGGAGCGGACGCTGGCCATCTTCTCCTGCCGCACCAACCTGTCGGACACCACCCTGCTGCGCCTTCAGACGGTGGACGTGGTCACCCAGACCCTGGAGGGCATCCGCATCCCCCGCCAGGCCCTGCGGGTGGAGACGGCGGAGGAGACCGGCGAGGACGGCGCCGTACGCCAGGTGAACCGCTACGGCGTGTTCACCGTGGTGGGCGCCCAGGCGGAGTGGCACGAGGTGGAGGTGCTCTACACCGACGACAGCTACTACCTAGTCCGGCCCGCCGACCTGGAGGACGCCAAGCGCCTGCGCCCGGGGGACGAGGTCATCTTCAACTCCGCCGGCATCTACCATGGAAAGGTGGTGCGCTGATGGGCCTGCGGGAAAATATCGCCCGGGTGCGGAACCAGCTGGACGAGGCCGCCCGGGCCGCCGGGCGCGATCCGGGGGAAATCACTCTGCTGGCCGCCACCAAAACCCAGAGCGGGGAGACCATCCGCGCCGCGGTCAGGGCGGGCATTACCGTGTGCGGCGAAAACCGGGTGCAGGAGCTCACCGCCCACCTGGCCGAGGGTGCTTATGAGGGGGCGGCGGTCCACTTCATCGGCCACCTCCAGACCAACAAGGTCAAGGACGTAGTGGGCAGGGTGGCGCTCATCCACTCTATCTCCTCGGACAAGCTGCTGCGGGCGGTGGCCGCCCAGGCGGACAGGCTGGGGCTGGTGCAGGACATCCTGCTGGAAATCAACCTGGCCGGGGAGGAATCCAAGTCCGGTTTTTCCCCCGGACAGGCCCTGGACGCCGCCCGGCTGGCGGCTTCCCTGGGGGGCGTGCGGCTGCGGGGGCTGATGTGCATTCCGCCCAGAGCGGTCCTCCCAGGGGATAATCTCCCATATTTTCAAAAATTACGCCGGTTGGCTGTTGACATAACGCGGGAAATGTTAGATAATAGCATAGATATGGACGTGCTTTCCATGGGGATGAGCGGCGACTTTGCGGATGCCGCTGCTGCTGGCTCCACCTGTGTGCGGGTGGGCTCGGCTCTGTTCGGCCCCCGCCCGCCTATGTCATCTACTCACGATTGAAGGGAGACTCGTCTATATGAGCTTATTCGATGAACTCAAGCGTCTGGCCCGCCCCTATGAGGACGAGGAGGAGGACGACTATGAGGAGGATTTCACCCCGGTGAGCAGCGGCATCAAGGAGCTCCCCCGGGAGCGCGACCGCGACAGAGACCGGGACCGCGACCGCGATGCGGACCGCCGCAGCGGCAATAAGGTGGTCAATATCCACACCACCACCCAGCTTCAGGTGGTGCTGGTCAGCCCCACCCGGTTTGAGAACGCCAGCGAGATTGCCGACCACCTGCGGGACAAGCGCACGGTGGTGCTCAACCTGGAGCAGACCGACAAAAACATCGCCCGCCGCCTCATCGACTTTTTGTCCGGCGTGGCCTACGCCAACGAGGGCACCATCAAAAAGGTGGCCCTGTCCACCTATATCATCACCCCTTACAATGTGGAGATCCTGGGCGACCTCATCGACGAGCTGGAAAACAACGGCCTGTACTTCTGACACAGAGAATAAGGGGGACTTTACGCTATGATGACTCCGCAGGAGGTGGCCAGCCACTCCTTTGCCAAGGCCACCCTGGGCGGCTATAACCTGGCCCAGGTGGACGAGTTTCTGGACGCGCTCACCGAGGATTACACCGCTCTTTATAACGAGAACGCGATTTTGAAAAACAAGCTGAAGGTGCTCTCCGACACGGTGGAGGAATACCGCGCCACCGACAACGCCATGCGCAAAACCCTGCTGGCCGCCCAGAAGATGGCGGACGACATGGTGGCCGACGCCAAGCGGAAGAAGCAGGAGCTGGTGGGCGAGGCGGAGCACGACGCCAGCCAGCGGGTGGAGGAGCTGCAAAAGGCGGTTAAGGCGGAGGAGTTCCGCCTGAAAAAGGCCCAGGAATCCACCGCCGCCTATGTGCGCAAGCTGGCCAAGGCCCATGACGAGGAGCTGGCCTTCCTGGCCAACCTGGGGGAGCTGGTCCCGCCGGAGCTGGCCGCCGCCAAGGACGCCGACCCCTCCGAGGACATCAAGGCCGCGCTGGCCGCCCAGGTCCGCCTGGAGGAGGAGCAGCGCCAGGCCCAGGCCGCCGCGCAGAAGAGCGCGCCCCGTCTGGTGGCGGTGGGGCCGGACGACGACGTGCCCCCCATGCCCGACGATCTGGAGCCTCTGTCCGGCCAGGATCAGGACGACTTCGAGCTGGACCCGGACGCCACACGGCGGTATACCGACCTGCAATTTGGCAAGGACTACGAAATTCAGTGACGCAGAGGGGAGAAGCAGACGAGCGGTCCGCTTCTCCTTTTTTCATAAGAGGGGCGGGCGGTTATGAAGGGATCTTGGCGGGATGTGGTCGATCAGATTTGGGAGATCATTGATATGCGCGGCGCCTATATGGACTGGCTGCGGGACAAACCCCTGTGGGTCAGAATGATCCCGCCGCTGATTCTTTTAGTCCTCTATCTCCTGATGCTCTTTCTCCCATGACAAACGCAAAAAAGCGCCCCCTGGAGTTCCAGGGGGCGCTTTTATCAACGGTTTTGACCGCAATTACTTGTGGTCCACGGAGTACATGTGCTTGATGAGCTCCAGCACCTTGTTGGAGTAGCCCATCTCGTTGTCGTACCAGGACACGACCTTCACGAAGGTGTCGGTCAGAGCGATGCCGGCCTTGGCGTCGAAGATAGAGGTGCGGGGATCGCCCAGGAAGTCGCTGGACACCACGTCCTCGTCGGTGTAGCCCAGGATGCCCTTCAGCTCGCCCTCGGAGGCGGCCTTCATGGCGGCGCAGATCTCCTCGTACTTGGCGGGCTTAGCCAGGTTGACGGTCAGGTCCACCACGGACACGTCCAGAGTGGGCACGCGCATGGACATACCGGTCAGCTTGCCGTTCAGGGCGGGGATGACCTTGCCCACGGCCTTGGCCGCGCCGGTGGAGGAGGGGATGATGTTGCCGGAGGCCGCGCGGCCGCCGCGCCAATCCTTCATGGAGGGGCCGTCAACGGTCTTCTGCGTGGCGGTGGTGGAGTGCACGGTGGTCATCAGGCCGTCGGTGATGCCGAAGTTATCGTTGAGCACCTTGGCGATGGGGGCCAGGCAGTTGGTGGTGCAGGAGGCGTTGGACACGAACTTCATGTCGGGGGTGTAGGCGTCCAGGTTGACGCCGCACACGAACATGGGAGTGCTGTCCTTGGAGGGGGCGGACATGACGACCTTCTTGGCGCCGGCGTCGATGTGGGCCTGGGCCTTCTCCTGGGTCAGGAACAGGCCGGTGGACTCCACCACGTACTCCGCCTCCAGCTTGCCCCAGGGAATGTTCTTGGGGTCGCGCTCAGCGAAGATGGGGATGGACTTGCCGTTGACCACGATGGCGTTCTCAGTGGCGGAAACCTCGCCGTTGAACTGGCCGTGCATGGTGTCGTACTTCAGCATATAGGCCAGGTAGTCGGCGGGGCACAGGTCGTTGATGCCCACGATCTCGATTTCAGGATGGTTCACGCTGGCGCGGAAAACCATGCGGCCGATGCGGCCAAAACCGTTAATACCTACTTTGATGCTCATTGGTATCACTCCTTAATATAATTATGGTGGTGATGGATCTGCGCGGTATTATTATACTCTAACCGCGCCCCAAAGGGAAGAGGTATTGTGAAAAATTTTTCAAACTTTTTCACAAATTTTAGGTCTTTTCCGACAAGCCGGGAAGTTTCCCGGGGGAAGCCTCCCGGCCCATGGATATTTTCCCCAGACCCTTCCAGGCCCTGGGCGCTCACTCGATGGTCAGCTCGATATTTTTGGCGCTCTCCTGGAATGTGTCGATCCAGTCGCCGGTCATGTCGGTGTAAGTAAACGCGTAGAGCTTGTCGGCGTTGACGGTGACGATCAGCTGGGTCATGGTCTCGCCGTCCAGCTCCACGTCGTAGCAGTACTGGTACGCGGGCAGGCCGCACACGGCGTCCCTGGTGAAGAACCGATCGGTGACGTCAGGCTCCACGTCATAGGTGGTCTTAAACATCTCTTTCAGGGTCTCCCGGGCCAGGTCGGCGTTGATGAGCTTGAAGGCCGCGTTTACGCCGCTCTCCTTGACGGTGACGGTGGTGTTGATGTTGGAGCCGTCCTCGGCGTTGACCCAGCAGTCCTTCACGCCCTCCATCTCCATCTCCTCGAAGCCTTCGGGCACGTCCACCTTATAGTCCACCACATGGTCGTTGATCTTCTTGGCGCAGCCGGCAGGCAGCAGCAGCACCAGGGCAAACAGGAACACCAGCCATTTTTTCATTGCGACGCTCTCCTTACACTGTCGTTCTCGGCCCCGCGGCGCGGGGCGCAAGATGGATTATAACACTTCGCCCCCCTTCCCGCAAGGGTTTTTCCCTCTTGACAGCACTGGTATAATGATGAAGAATCTTTTAAGGGAAGGGAGGCGCTTCTCATGGCGCAAAAGCTCAAGGCGCGGCTGGCCGCCGTGCTGCCCTCCCTGCGGGCGCTGGGGCAGTGGGCGGGGCTGGCCGGGCTGACGGGGGCGGCCTGTGGGCTGGCCGGGGCGGCCTTTGCCTGGTGCGTGGCCCAGGTCACGGCCCTGCGCGCCGCCCACACCTGGCTGCTGCTTCTGATGCCCCTGGCGGGGCTGGCCATCGTGTTCAGCTACCGGGCGGCGGGCATGGCCAACGACAGCGGCACCAACCAGATCATCGCCAGCGTCCGGGGCGGGGAGCGTCCCCCGGTGCGCCTGGCCCCGCTGATTTTTCTGGGCTCGGTGCTCACCCACCTCACCGGCGGCAGCGCCGGGCGGGAGGGCGCGGCCTTGCAGATCGGCGGCAGCATCTCCGCCGGCATCGGGCGGCTGCTGCGCCTGGGGGACCGGAATTTGAACACCATCATCCAGTGCGGCATGGCGGGGCTGTTCTCCGCCCTGTTCGGCACCCCCCTCACCGCCACCGTGTTCGCCCTGGAGGTGGTGAACGTGGGCCATTTCCGCTACGCCGCGCTGTTCCCCTGCCTGCTGTCCGCCCTCATCGCCAACTCCATCCCCCGGGCGCTGGGCCTGCCCGGGGAACACTACGTCCTGTCCGGCCTGCCGGAGCTGGGCGCGGTCTCCCTGCTGCAATGCGGCGCGCTGGCCGTCCTGGCGGCGCTGGTGTCCATCGCCTTCTGCGCCCTCATGCACGAGGCCGGACGGCTCTATCAAAAGCACCTCCCCAATCCGTACCTGCGGGCGGCGGCGGGGGCGGCGCTGGTCATTCTGCTCACCATCGCGGAGGGCAGCGGCGACTACAACGGCGCGGGAGGACCCATCATCGAGCTGGCGGTGGAGGGGCAGGTTCACGCGCCCTGGGCCTTCGCGCTGAAGATGCTCTTCACCGCCCTCACCCTGGGGGCGGGCTTCCGGGGCGGGGAGATCGTGCCCACGCTGTTCATCGGCTCCACGCTGGGCTGCGCGGCGGGCCCGCTGTTCGGGCTGGACCCGGCCTTCGGCGCGGCGGTGGCCATGATCGCCCTGTTCTGCGGGGTGGTGAACTGCCCGCTGGCCTCCATCTTCCTGTCCATCGAGCTGTTCGGGGGGGAGGGCCTGCTGTTCTTCGCCCTGGCCTGCTCCCTGAGCTTCCTGCTCAGCGGGCGCTATTCGCTGTATTCCAGCCAGAATATCGTCTACTCCAAGCTGGAGGCCCGGCTCAACCACGAAAACACCCATTGAGGAGGACTGACCGCCATGGAACGATTGATTGTGGGCGCCCACCATTTCAGCATGAAGTGCGCCCCGGAGCAGCTTGAGCGGGCGGTGGAATTTTACCACGGCCTGCTGGGCCTGCCCATCGTCCGCCGGTGGGCGGACGGGCTGATGCTGGATACCGGCTCGGCGCTGATCGAGATTTTCACCAATGGGGAGGGCTCCCCCGGCAAGGGGGCCATCCGGCACATCGCCCTGGCCGCCGCCGACACGGACCGGTGCGCCGCCATTGTGAGAGACGCCGGGTATCCCGTCTTTGTGGAGCCGAAGGATATCGTGATCCCCGCCGACCCGCCCCTTGCCGCCCGGATCGCCTTCTGCACCGGGCCGCTGGGGGAGGAGATCGAATTTTTCCAGGAAAAGCCGTGAACCAAAAAGCTCTCCCCCCGCCGCCCGGCGGAGGGAGAGCTTTTTTCAGTGCTGATATTCAAACTCCAGGTTATACAGGCACACCGCGTCCCCGTCCTGGACGCCCAGCTCCTCCAGCTGCTGGTACACCCCGGCCTCCCGCAGCCTGCGCTCGAACCAGTTGCGGCTCTCGTAGTCGCTGAAGTTGACGTTGGCCATGAGCTGGCGCAGCCAGGGTCCGTCCACCAGCCAGGTGCCGTCCTCGTCCCGCTGTATGTCCAGCGCGGCGGACGTGTCCACCTCCGGGGGGCGCTCCACATAGGTGGGCTCGAACACGATGACAGGGGGGAGGTCCGCCAGCTCCCGGGCGGCGGCGAGCATCAGCTCCCGCGTGCCCCGGTGGGTGGCGGCGGACAGCTCGAACAGGGGGCAGCCCTTGGCCTCCACATGGCGGCGGAGGCTGTCCAAAAGGGCGGGGTCCTCCATGATGTCCACCTTGTTGGCGGCCACCATCATCCGCCGGGCGGCCAGCTCGGGGGACCAGCGCTGGAGCTCTTCGCAGATGGCGTCGAAGTCGGCCACCGGGTCCCGGCCCTCGCTGCCGGACACGTCCACCACGTGGATCAGCAGGCGGCAGCGGTCCACATGGCGCAGGAAGTCGTGGCCCAGCCCCGCGCCGTCGGCGGCGCCCTCAATGATGCCGGGTATGTCCGCCAGCACGAAGGACGTCCCCTCGTCCACCGCCACCACCCCCAGGTTGGGGGAGAGGGTGGTGAAGTGATAGTTGGCGATTTTGGGCTGGGCGCGGGTGACCACGCTCAAGAGGGTGGACTTGCCCACGTTGGGGAAGCCCACCAGCCCCACGTCGGCCAGCAGCTTCAGCTCCAGCAGCACCTCCCGGTACTGCCCCGGCAGGCCCGCCTTGGCGAACCGGGGGCACTGACGGGTGGGGGTGGCGAAGTGCTGGTTGCCCCAGCCGCCGTTGCCGCCCCTCGCCAGCAGGAAATCCTCCTGGGCGGACATGTCGCAGATGATCTCTTTTGTCTCCAGGTCCCGCACCACGGTACCCCGGGGCACGCGGATGACCAGATCCGCCCCGTCCTTGCCGGAGCAGCGCTTGCCCTGGCCGTCCTTGCCGTTTTCGGCGGTGTATTTGCGCTTGTAGCGAAAGTCCATCAGGGTGGACATATGGGGGTCCACCCGCAGGATGATGTCGCCGCCCCGGCCGCCGTCCCCGCCGTCGGGGCCGCCGGCGGCGATATATTTCTCCCGGTGAAAGGCCACCGCGCCGCCGCCGCCCGTCCCCGCCCGGACGGTGATGCGGGCGGTGTCGATAAATTGATTGGCCATATGGGCCTCCTTTACAAAGCCAGTTGATAAATTCGCTGCCTGGGCATCCCCTCGTACCAGGCAAAGTACGTCCGGGGCGCCTCGCAGATCTCCAGCAGCCGTCCGCCCAGCCCCTCGATGGTGCGCCGGGAGGGGTCGTTGTCCTCCGCGCAGGTAAGATAGATCCGGGTCATCCCGTGGGCCCGGGCCACGTCCAGCACCAGCCCGCAGGCCCGGCGGGCATAGCCGCGCCCCTGGAACTCCGGGTCTATCTCATAGCCCACGTGGCCGTTGTAGTATGCGTGGAAATTGTCCCCGATGCGGATGCTGATTTTTCCAACGGGTATGCCCTCCGACAGGATGTCGTAATAGTAGAAGGGGAGCAGCGGCCCGCCGCCCTCCGCCCGTTCCCGGATTTGCAGCACAATGTCCCCGCCGTCAATTCGATTGAAGCGGTCTTGAAACGCGAACATAAACTATTTCCCGCTGTGATCCTTGGAGAGGCTGAGCGCCACCCCCAGTATGCCCATAATCAGCGCTAACACGCAAAAGATCAGCGCCAGAACCCGGCCATAGAAGCTGCCAAGCGTCCATCCGGCCAGCGCCAGCAGCACCCCGAATAGGATGAACACAATTCCCTGAAGCTGCAGCTGCGTCCTCATGCCGTTCTCCTCCTTTTCGTAAAAAAGCCGCAAACGGTCCTCCCGTTTGCGGCTTTTCGGCAAATCTTACTGGGCGATCTCCACGATGGAGACCTGCTTGCGGTCCTTGCCCAGGCGCTCGAACTTCACCTTGCCGTCCTTGAGGGCGAACAGGGTGTCGTCTCTGCCCTTGCCCACGTTGACGCCGGGGTGGATATGGGTGCCGCGCTGGCGCACCAGGATATTGCCGGCCAGCACAAACTGGCCGTCGCCGCGCTTCACGCCCAGGCGCTTGGCCTGGGAGTCGCGGCCGTTCTTGGTGGAGCCGCCGCCCTTTTTATGGGCGAAGAACTGGATATTGAGCTTCAGCATAGTCGTTTCCGTCCTTTCTATCAAAGGTTAAGTTGTCGCGCTCGCCTTGGCCGCGCCTAAGCTCACGCTTCATCATCATCGTCCATGAGGACGATGAGATTATCGGGGTATTCCTCCCCCATGGCCTGGAGGTAGACCAGCAGCCCGGCCAGCAGGTTCTGGCAGGTGTGTTCGTTAGCCTCGCTCAGCCCGCCGGGGAGCTTGAGGGAGATGCGGGCGTCCTTTTCGCTGGCCTTCACCGGGGCCCCAAGGCCCAGCACTTCGTTGATGGTGCATTCGCTCAGGCCCACCGCGGCGGAGACGGCGGCGCACACAATGTCCGCCCCCGCTTCTGCGTACCCGCTATGGCCCTCCACCACGAAGCCGTCGATGCGGCCGGACCCGCTGTGGAAGGTGACGGTGGTCATCAAGCGCCTCCTCAGGCGTTGACCTTGGTGATCTCCACCTTGGTATAGGGCTGACGGTGGCCCTGACGGCGGCGGTAGTTCTTTTTGGGCTTATACTTAAACACCAGGATTTTCTTGCCCTTGCCGTTCTTCACCACATTGGCGGTGACGGAGGCGCCGGCCACTGCGGGGGCGCCGAAGGTAGCCTTGTCGCCGTCCAGGACGGCCAGCACCTTGTCGAAGGTGACGGTTTCGCCGGCTTCTACATTCAGCTTCTCGATGTAGAGGGTATCGCCCTCGGCCACCTTATACTGCTTTCCGCCGGTCTCGATGATCGCGTGCATGTCTGCACTCCTTTCCTTAATTACGGGCTCGCTGTCGGGGGCGGGGGATGATCCCCACTTGTTGTCACACTGGGATTGGGCACATGGCCGGGTCGTTTTCCCTTCGCCTCGGACAAAATACAGATTTGCTTCGCAAATCTTGGTTTTTTGTCCTCGCTCCGGTCCAAACTCCCCTATGTGCCTATCCTCGCGCTTCTACCCGGTCCAAGCGGCTCAAATAGTATATCAGCCTGTTTTTGTAAAGTCAAGGGGTTTTCCTTGACTTTTTGCTTTTATTTCGTTCTCTGCGCCAATTCCGCCTGAAATTCCGCCGCGCGCTGCTTTGCCGCAGCAATCTTGTCCCAGCTGTCCAGGTACTCTTTGGCGTACTTGGGGTTGTTCAGCCGGACGATTTTCCCCCGGGAGCGGTCCACCAGCTTGGTGATTCCCCCCGCCCCCAGGGACAGCACCGTCTGCAATTCCTCCATCATCACGATGTTATAGGCGCACACGCCCCCCGGCTTCGTCCAGCCCACGTTCTCAAAGGAGCCGGACATATACTTCTGCCGGTAGAGGTAATAGGGCGCGTAACCCGCCCCCCGCAGCCGGTCCGACGCCAGGGCCAGCATTTCCTCCACCGCCTGGGGCGGGCACAGCGCCCCGCCTGCCCCAGCGGGGCCCTCCTCGGTGAGGCGGGAGCCCTTTTTCAGCGCCAGGGTGTGCACCGTGATATTGGCCGGGTCCATGGCCAGCACCCGGTCCAGCGTGCGCGCGAAGCCCTCCGTGCCGTCGCCGGGCAGCCCGGCGATGAGGTCCATGTTCACCAGCCCGCCGAAGCGCGCTTCGGCCAGCGCCGCAGCTTCCACAATCTCCGCCGGGGTGTGGGCCCGGCCCATGGCCCGCAGCACATGCTCCTCCATGGTCTGGGGGTTGATGGAGATGCGGCGGATGCCGTGGGCGGCCAGGGTTTCCAGCTTGTCCACGGTGATGGTGTCCGGCCGGCCGGCCTCCACGGTAAACTCCCCGCACCCCTCCATGGGCAGAAAGTTTTCCACACAGGTCAGCACCTTGTGGATCTGCGCGGCGCTCAGGGTGGTGGGGGTGCCGCCCCCCATGTAGGCGCAGGAGATATGCAGCCCCCGCTCCCGCAGCAGCCGCCCCGCCAGCTCGATCTCCCGGCACAGGGCGTCCACATAGGGCTCCACCAGCGCCAGCGAGCGCTTCACGTCCGCAGAGATGAAGGAGCAGTAGGCGCACCGAGTGGGGCAGAAGGGGATGCCGATATACAGGGCCAGCCCGCCGGCCTTCAGCTCCCGGTCCACGTCCAGCGCCGCCTTTGCGCACTCCACCGCCAGCGCCGCCCGGGGCGGCGACACCCGGTAGACCTCCCGCAGCTCCCGCTGCGCCTGTTTGGCCGTTTTGCCCGCCAGCATGGCGCGGGTGGGCAGCTTCACCGGCCGCACCCCGGTGAGCGATCCCCAGGGCAGCTCATGGCCCAAAAGGGCGATCCCCGCCTGGTAAAAGGCCTGCTTCAGGGCGTGGGACACGGTGTGGTAGACCGCCTCCTCCGGCTCGTCCAGCTTTTCCGGGGGGAAGCTCACCGCGCCGCTCTCACAGCGCCCGTCCAGCTTCACCTCCACGCGCATACCGGCCTGCCGCTCCCCCCGGGTCAGGGTGATGACGACCCCCTTTTCCCCCTCCGGCGCCTGGGGAGGCTGGTCTGGATACTCCGGCTTTTCCCCGGGAAACAGGGTGAGCAGCATCTGCTCGGTGGGAAAGCGGTATTTCATCCCCCCCTCCGGCCAGATCCAGCCGTCGGAGGTGAACCAAATCCTCATCTCAGCCCCTCATGGCGGCGCGCAGGCAGTAATTGCCCTGCCGCTCCCGCTCCAGGGTGGAGCGTTCCTCGTGGCCGGGAAGGACCCGGTAGTCCCCCGGCAGCTCCCCCAGCCGCCGCAGGGAGGCCATGAGCTGTCCCTCGTCCCCTCCGGGCAGGTCGGTGCGGCCCATGGAACCGGCGAACAGGGTGTCGCCGGTGAAGAGCACGTCCCCGGCGCGCAGCGTCACCGAGCCGGGGGTGTGGCCGGGGGTTTCCAGCACCTCCACCTCAAGGTCCGCCACGGTGATCCGGTCCCCCTCCCGGTAGGGGGTGACGTCCCCAAAGGAGCGCACGGTGGGGAAGCTCTCGCCAAACAGGACCGCGGCGTCCCCCTCCCCCAGGTCGGCGGGGTGGCAGTAGACGGGAAGGTCCGGCCACTCCTCCCGCAGGCCGGGTATGCCCAGGATGTGGTCGAAATGGCCGTGGGTGAGCAGGACGGCCTCCGCCTCCAACCCCTTGTCTATCAGCCACCGGGCCACCTGCTCTCCCTGGTCGCCGGGGTCCACAATGCCGCACTGATGCCCGCCGTCCCGGCGGAAAACATAGCAGTTGGTGCCGATCTGCCCCAGGCGCAGCACGCTGATCTCCATAAAATCACCTCGTCGTTTTATTGTTCCAGCTCCTTGGCAATCAGCGACCCGGCGATCTCAAGGGCCTTGATGCGCCGCTGCGCCAACGTGAGCTGGGATTTGTACCGTTCCGGGTTTTCCTTGGCCTGTAGGGTTTTCACCGTCTCCCGCAGCTTATGCAGGGTGGAATCAATCTGCCGTTTGGCCTCGGCAAACTCCTCTTTTGTGTGCTCCACGCCGAGCCGCCTCCTTGTTTGATTCAAAAAGGCCCCCGGCGGCGCCGGGGGCCTCTGGGTCACTGCTTGCCGGGGTCGTAAGCCACCACCGTGCGGCGGTTGGGCTCGGTGCCGGTGGAGAAGGTGGATACGCCGGGATACTCCTGAAGGGCGGTGTGGATCACGTGGCGCTCGTAGGCGTTCATGGCCTCCAGGGTGATGTTCCGGCGGTACTTCACCACCTTGCCCGCCGTCTTGCGGGCCAGGCGGTTGAGGGACTCCTCCCGGCGGGCGCGGTAGCCCTCCGCGTCCACGTGTATGCGCACCCGGTGGCCCCGGCCCCGGTTTACCGCGTAGCCGGTGAGCTGCTGGATGGCGTCCAGGGTCTCCCCCCGGTGGCCGATGAGCGCGCCCATATTCTCCCCCTCCAGCACCACCTGGTAGGTGTCTCCCTCCCGGGTGACCACGGGGGTGGCCTCCACCCCCATGTGCTGGAACAGGCCGGTCTGGAACTTGATGATAGCCGCGGCCACGCTGTCGTCCGCGCCCTCCCCGGCGGGGGCGGGCTGGGCGGCGGGAGCGGGCTTTTCCACACGGGGCGCGGGCTGGGGCCTGGGCTGAGGCTTGGGCGCGGGCTGGGGCTTTTCGGGCATGGGCGCGGGGGCGGGCTTGACCGGCTCGGGCTCAGGGATGGGCGCGGGCTCGTCGGGCGCCTCGTAGGTGAGCTTCACCTTGGCGGGCACGGAGCCGATGCCCAGAAAGCCGGTCTTGCCCCGGTCCAGAATTTCAACGGACACGTCGTCCCGGTCCATGCCCAGATAGGCCAGACCCTTGGCGATGGCCTCGTCCTCTGTCTTGGCGGTGAATTCCATGTATTTCAGCATGAAACTGCACTCCTTTTGTCAAGTTTGGATAAATTCCGCTGTTTTACGTCAGTTTTCTTCCTCGTCCTCGGCGTAGGCCTCCTCATAGTCCCCGCTGTCGCCGGCGGGCTTCTCCTCGGGGGATCGGCCGGCGGACGGCACAGCCTCGATGGAAACCTTCTCCCCCAAGGAGACGATCTTCACCTCGTCCTCGGCCTTCTCCGGGGCGGGCTCCTCCGGCTCCTCCTGGGCGGGCTTGGCGGGGCCGCTGGGGTCGT
Organism: uncultured Oscillospiraceae bacterium; assembly: GCA_949841355.1. Lineage (GTDB taxonomy): Bacteria > Bacillota > Clostridia > Oscillospirales > Oscillospiraceae > Enterenecus. The sequence goes on along the minus strand of CATKZP010000010.1, from coordinate 71,631 downwards.
AGTAGGGGGTGACGGGATATCGGTTGGGGTCATAGGCCCGGCCCCGGGCATAGGCCCGCAGGCCCTCCCGGCTGGCGGTGAGGTCCACGCCGGGCTCCTTGGCCTTCTTCTGGTGGGCCTTCTTGGGGTCCTTACCGGCGGCGATGGCGGCGGCCTTCTTTTCCGCAGCGATGCGGCGGCGCTCCTTTTCGGCCTCCTTGGCCTTTGCGGCCTGCTCGGCCATCTCCTTCTGGGCGGCCTCGTAGTCCTTGCGGAGCATGGCGCCGCAGATGACCTCCTGCACCATAATCAGCAGGGAGTTGGCGATCCAGTACACACACATGCCGGCGGGCATTCCGAAGCCGATGAACAGCGACATGCCGGGCCCCAGCAGGAGCAGGGACAGATTCATCTTGGGGGCTTCCTGGTCCTTGTTCATCTGGTTGGTTTTCTGGGTGACGAACATGGACGCCAGGGAGATGGCGGCGGAGATGACGGGCAGCAGGAACAGTCCCACAGCCCCCCAGGACAGCCCGCCCTCCCAGAACTTCAGCTGGGGGATCAGGGACAGGTCGATGCCGAAGAAGTCGAAGTTGATGACGAACATGCCGGCGGCGGACACACCGGCGGCGGCCGCGGCGTCCTTGGCGGCGGCCAGGTTGCTGGCGCTCATCATGGAGCCAAGGGTCAGCTCGTTATAGCCCACGGGGGCGAAGTCCGCCCAGCCCAGAGCCTTACCCACGGCGGTGGTGGCCGCCTCGGTGAGGTTCATCATGTACTTCAGCGGGCGGCGGATGATGGCGTACAGCGGCCACAGGATGAGCATGGGGATCATGGACCAGCCGCAGCCCCCCATGGGGTTGGCGTTGTTCTCGGCGTAGAACTTCTGGACCTCCTGGTTATAGCGCTCCTTGTCGTTTCCGCAGCGCTTCTGGATCTCCTGAAGCTGGGCGTTGAGCACGTTCATTTTAATCATGCTCTTCTTGGCCTTGAGCTGGAGGGGGAAGAGGATGATCTTTACCACCACGGTGAACAGGATCAACGCGATGCCGTAGCTGTTGAACACCTGGCAGAACAGCTTGAGCAGCAGGCTGAACGGGGTCATGAGGATTTGCCAAATATCCATGTTTGGCCTCCTAAATTCGTTTGATTTTCTTGGGCGGAACGGGGTCGTAGATGAAATTTTCGTCCTTGTGGAAGGGGTGGCAGCGCAGGATGCGCCACAGGGCCAGCGCTCCGCCCTTCACCGCCCCGTGGACCTCCACCGCCTCCAGGGCGTAGGTGGAGCAGGTGGGGATGAACCGGCAGCAGGGGGGACGATAGGGCGAAACGTCCCGCCGGTACCAGCGGATGAGGGCCAGCAGCAGCTTTTTCACCGGGACCCTTCCTTTTTCAGCAGATCCAGCTTGTCCGCCAGCTTCAAAAAGGACTTCTCCAGCTGGCGGTAGCCGCTTTCGGCGGAGCGCACCCGGGCCACCACCACCACGTCCCGGCCGCCCAGCACCTGCCCCTCGTGGAGCCGGTAAATCTCCCGCAGGCGGCGGCGGACGCGGTTGCGCACCACGGCGCACCCCACCTTGGTGGACACGGTGAAGCCCAGCCGGTTGCCCTTCTGTCCGTTTCCCCGGACGTAGAGCACCAACCGGCCGTCGGCGGCGGACTTCCCCCGGCTGTAGGCCCGGCGGAACAGATGGTTTTCCTTGAGCGGTACGGTTTTCTTCATACGGACCTCCGTTTGGGCGGCGCTTTGCCGCGCTTCTCGGGAAAAGAACCAAGGGGCGAGGGAAAACTCCCGCGCCCCGGTCTATTGTTTATCCCGATGTGTGCGCCATCAGTGGCTCAGGCGGGCGCGGCCCTTGGCGCGGCGGCGGGCCAGAACCTTCCGGCCGTTGGCGGTGGCCATGCGCTTGCGGAAGCCGTGGACCTTGGAACGCTGGCGCTTCTTGGGCTGATAGGTACGAACCATGCGGGAACACCTCCTGTATAGTTTCACGCCGCTCCGGCGGGGCGGCGCGCTCCACAACGCCCTCAAACCGGGGCGCGGTTGGCAATTGCTGCGCGCAAATCACGCTTCTGATGATTATACCTTGATTTTTCCCCGCTGTCAACAAAAAAGCGGCAATATTCTTTTTTCCCACGGCGGACACAACATCTTGTATTTTCCCCGGTCCCCCGCCTCTCTTACCTTATAAAAAAGAATTGTGAAAACACTTGCTCACCGCACCCTTTTTTGGTATAATATTTAAGTTGCGATATTTCTTTTTTAGGGAGGCTTTTGCCCATGAGATCCGCTGGCGACGTCTGGGAAAAAGTAAAAAGCCTGATGGAGAGCGGCATGACGGCCGTATCCATCGAGACCTGGTTCGGGGATGTGGAGGCTGTCGCCCTGGAGGACACCCGCCTTGTCTTGTGCGTGCCCACCGACTTCAAGCGGAACATCATCCGCACCAGGTTCCAGAGCGCGGTGGAGCAGGCGCTGAAGGAGCTGTTCTCCTTTGACGTGGACGTGGCCCTGCTGCTGCCCGAGGAGCGAGAGGTCTACGCCCAGCAGTCCGCGACCCCCGCCGCCGCCGGAGCGGACGAGAACAAGTACACCTTCGAGCGCTTTGTGGTGGGCTCCACCAACCGCTTCGCCTTCACCGCCGCCCAGAAGGTGGCGGAGGAGCCGGGCGGAGCCTATAACCCGCTGTTCATCTACGGCCAGTCCGGGCTGGGCAAGACCCACCTGCTCCACGCCATCGCCAACCGGGTGCGGCACAACAGCCCCGGCTGCCGCATCATGTACGTACAGAGCGAGGACTTTGTCAACGAGCTCATCGGCAACCTGCGCCGGGGCATCGACATGCAGGGCTTCCGGGACAAGTACCGCCAGGTGGACCTGTTTCTCATGGACGACGTGCAGTTCATCGCCGGCAAGGATTCCAGCGAGGAGGAGCTGTTCCACACCTTCAACACCCTGTACGAGCAGAAAAAGCAGATTGTATTCACCTCCGACCGGCCGCCCCACGAAATGCTCCGGCTGGAGCAGCGGCTCAAGACCCGCTTTGAGCAGGGTCTGCCCGCCGATATACAGCCCCCCGACTACGAGACCCGCGTGGCCCTGCTGAAAAACAAGGCGCTGGAGCGGGGCATTTCCCTGCCCGACCCGGTGCTGTCCTACGTGGCGGAGAACATCACCTCCAACGTGCGGCAGATCGAGGGCGTGGTCAATAAAATCATGGCCTTCCAGGAGCTGATGGGCGCCCAGGTGGACGTGGAGACCACCGTGCGGGCCGTGCGGGACATCCTGCGGGCCAAGGAGAACTTTCTCCCCTCGGCGGACACCATCATTCAGGAGGTGGCCCGGTTCTACGAGCTGGACGCCGCCGCCATCCGGGGCCAGAGCCAGAACAAGGAGATCAGCACCGCCCGAAACGTGGCCATGTATATCATCCGGGAGATGACCCAGCTCTCCCTGGCGGAGATCGGCCAGCAGTTCGGCGGGCGGCACCACTCCACCGTCTTGAACTCCATCAACCGGGTGGAGAAGATGATGAAGGCCCAGCCGGAGCTGATGGAGATTATACGGGACATTACCAACGCGGTGAATTCCGCGTATTGATCCGCCCACGTTATCATGCTTCGCCTGTTCGCGACGCGCGGCTTCCCTCCGACTCGGACAAAATTCAGTCCTGCTGCGTAGGCCTTGGATTTTTGTCCTCGCTCCAGTCCATCCGCGCTGCTCACGACGGCTTCGCACTCACAAGCTTCCACAATTCTGCGGCCTGTGCTGTGGAACCATGTGGAAGCGTCTCCAGCCTTCTCCATTCTTGCGGTGGCTGTGCATATTTTGTTTACCCCGCTGTGGACGGGTAAAACCCTGGGCGGCCCGGCTTTTGAGAGTTTTCCACAGCTTCCGCGCCCCCTACGGACTACTACGAATTTTTTAACCCCTCCTCTCCTGGCGGGGAGGGAGAAAGGAACCGACATGAAATTTTCCTGCGAAAAAGCGATCCTGCAAACCGCCGTCACCACCGCCGGCCGGGTCGTCGCTCCTAAAAGCTCCATCCAGGCGCTGGAGGGCGTGCTCATTGAGGCCGCCGGGGACAGTCTGAGCCTCAGCGGCTACAATCTGGAAACCGGCATTATTACCACCGTATCCGCCGACGTGGCGGAGGGGGGGGCCATCGTCCTGTCCGCCCGGCTGTTCGGAGAGATTCTGCGGCGTATGCCGGACGACGTAGTGTCCATTGCGGTGGACGGCTGTTCCATCCATATCCAGTGCGGACCCACCTCCTTCGACATCATGGGCAGCAGCGACGAAGACTTTCCCGAGCTTCCCCGGGTGGACGAGGGCCGGGGGCTGTCCGTCGCCCAGAGCAGCCTGCGCGCCATGATCGGACAGACCGCCTTTGCCGTCAGCGACAACGAGAGCCGTCCCATCCATACCGGCGCCCTGTTCGAGGCGGAGGAGGGCGTGCTGACCATGGTGGCGGTGGACGGCTACCGCCTGGCCCTGCGGCGGGAAAAGCTGCTCAGCCAGGAGGGAGAGGGAAAGCTGTCCTTCGTGGTGCCCGGCGCCGCCCTGCGGGAGGTTGAAAAGATCTGTGCCGATTCCGACGAACCGGTGACCGTCACCCAGGGGGACCGCCACGTCACCTTCCAGATCGGGGATACCCTGCTGGTGGCCCGGCGGCTGGAGGGGGAATTCCTCAACTACCGCCAGACCATCCCACAAAACAACGCCATTGTGCTGGAGGCGGACAGCGCCGACCTTCAGCGCTCCATTGACCGGGCTTCGCTCATCATCAACGACAAGCTGAAAAGCCCCCTGCGCTGCAAGTTTGACGACGGCGTGCTGTCCATCACCTCCAAGACCGCCATGGGCTCCGCCTTTGACGCCTGCCCCATCTCCGGGGACGGCAAGGGGCTGGAAATCGGCTTTAACAACCGCTTTCTCCTGGACGCGGTGAAGGCCGCCCCCGCCCAGCGGGTCCGGCTGGAGCTGAACACCGCCACCTCTCCCTGCCTCATCCTGCCCCAGGAGGGGGAGGCAGATCATTTCTTGTATATGGTTCTGCCCGTGCGGCTGCGGGCGTCGGAATAAGAAGCGCTGAACCGTCTGGGTAGCGTGACGGCAAGGCGGCCAAGGAGATCATCATGGAAGAGGAACACATTAAAATAAACACGGAGTATATCAAGCTGGACGCCCTGCTGAAGTTTGCCGGCGCGGTGGAAACCGGGGGAGAGGCCAAGCTGGCCATCCAGAACGGCGAGGTGAAGGTAAACGGCGAGGTGTGCACCATGCGGGGCAGGAAGCTGCGCCCCGGCGACCGGGCGGAGCTGCCCGGCCTGACGCTGGTGGTGGAATGACCGTCAATCAAATCAGCCTGGACTTTTTTCGCAGCTATGTCCACGGGGAGGCCCGTTTTCACCCCGGGGTCAACGTCATTGTTGGGGAAAACGCCCAGGGCAAGACCAATCTGCTGGAGGCCATCGCCTACCTGTCCTCCGCGTCGTCCCACCGGGCCAGGTATGACCGGGAGCTCATCCGCCACGGGGTGGACCACGCCTTTCTCAAGGCGCAGGTCACCAGCCGGGGGCGGGAGCTCACCCTGGAAGCGGATCTGCACCGGGGCGCCCGCCGCCAGCTGCGCTGCAACGGGGTGAAGCTGAAAACGGCGGGGGAGCTGTCCGGCGTGCTGAACACGGTGCTGTTTTGCCCCGAGGACCTGTTTCTCATACGGGAGGGGGCGGAGGCCCGGCGGCGGTTTCTGGACGGCTGCATCTGCCAGCTGCGCCCCCGCTACGCCCAGGCTCTGGGGGAATACAGGCGGCTGTACCAGCACAAAACCCGCATTCTGAAGGACAGCGAGCAGTATCCCGGCCTGCTGGACGCGCTGGACGATTTTTCCCTGCGCATGGCCCAGTGCGGCGCGGTGATTATCCACTACCGGGCACACTTCATCAAGCGCCTGCGGGAGGCGGCGCCCCCCATACACGCCGACTGCTCCGGCGGGCGGGAGAGGCTGGAGCTGCGGTATGAAACGGTGTCCGCCGTCACCGATCCGGAGGCCCCGCCCAAGGCGCTGCTCCCCCAGCTGCTGGCCCATCAGGAGGCCCACCGGGAGGCGGAGCTTGCCGCCCGCGCCTGCCTGTCCGGCCCCCACAAGGACGAGCTGGCGATGGACATCGACGGCCAGCCCGCCAAGAGCTTCGCCTCCCAGGGGCAGACCAGAACGGCGGCGCTGGCCCTGAAGCTGGCCGCCCGGGACATTTTCCGCCAGGACACCGAGGAGTGGCCGGTGCTGCTGCTGGACGACGTGCTCAGCGAGCTGGACCAGCGGCGGCAGGAGTTTGTGTTAAACCGCATCACCTCGGGGCAGGTGTTCATCACCTGCTGCGAGGAGGAAAAATTGGCCCGGCTCAGGGAGGGCGGCGCCTTTCGGGTGCGGGACGGGCAGCTGTTTTCTATGGGAGGTTAGGGGATGTATCTCCACCTTGGCCAAAACGTCCTGGTCCGCGGTCAGGACGTGATCGGCATATTTGACTTGGATAATACCACCTGGTCCTTTCGCACCCGCCGATTTTTGGACCGGGCGGAGCGGGAGGGGCGGGTGAGCGCCCTGGGGGACGATCTGCCCCGCTCCTTCGTGCTGGCGGAGGACCGGGAGGGACGGCCCACGGTTTATCTGACCCCCCTCTCTCCGGCGGCGCTGGCCGCCCGGAGCTCGCGGGATGTGCCGGTATAGGGGCTTGTCCCGTCCATGCGTGAAATAAGGAGGATATAAAATGGAACCCATCGAATATTTGTGGCAGGACCGCAAGCGCCATTTTGGCCTGCCCCTGTCCTTCACCCGGTATTTTCTCAGCGGGGACCGGCTGTTCTGCGAGACCGGACTGCTGAACCTGAAGGCGGAAGAGGTGCTGCTCTACCGGGTGCAGGACCTGGAGCTCACCATGACCCTGGGCCAGCGCATGTTCGGGGTGGGGACGGTGTGCGTCCACTCCTCGGACAAGAGCAGCCCGCATATGGACCTGAAGAACGTGAAAAATCCCCGCCAGGTCAAGGAGCTCATCCACCAGAGCGTGGAGGAGGCCAAGGACCGGCGGCGTATGCGCACCACCGAGCTGCTCAGCCAGGACGACGGCCCGGACTATCACGACGGGGATGACGGCGGCGACCTGGACTGAGGGCCTCGAGCGGCCCAATTCATAACTTAGCGGAGGAACATCATGGCAGAAGAACGCAGCGAATTGAACGAAATGAACACCACCCAGACCGACCACGAGTACGGCGCGTCTGAGATCCAGGTGCTGGAGGGGCTGGAGGCGGTGCGCAAGCGCCCGGGCATGTATATCGGCTCCACGTCCAGCTCCGGCCTGCACCACCTGGTATACGAGATCGTGGATAACGCCATTGACGAGGCCCTGGCGGGCTACTGCGACCACATCACCGTGGAGATTTTGGAGGGGGACGCCATCCGGGTCACCGACAACGGCCGCGGCGTCCCCGTGGACATTCAGGCCCAGACCGGCCGGCCCGCCCTGGAGGTGGTGTATACCGTCCTCCACGCCGGCGGCAAGTTCGGCGGCGGCGGGTATAAGGTGTCCGGTGGCCTGCACGGCGTGGGCGGCAGCGTGGTCAACGCGCTGAGCGAGTGGATGGAGGTCCGGGTGCACAAGAACGGGCAGATCTACGAGGTGAAGTTCTCCCGGGGTAATATGACCCAGGAGATGACCGTCATTGGGACCACGGACAAGACGGGCACCGAGGTGGTGTTCAAGCCCGACCCCGAGATGTTTGACGACACGGTGTACGACTACGAGACCCTCCACCGCCGTATGCGGGAGCAGGCGTTTCTCAACGCCGGCGTGCATATCTTCATTGCCGACCGCCGGACCGGGCGGGAGGCGGAGGAGTCCATGCACTACGAGGGGGGCATCCGGGAGTTCGTCACCTTCATCAACCAGAACAAGACGCCCCTCCACGAGCAGGTCATTTACATGGCCGGCTCCAGGGACGATTCCATGGCCGAAATCGCCATGCAGTACTGTGAGGACAGCTATAACGAGATCATCGTATCCTTCGCCAACAACGTCCACACCCCCGAGGGCGGTATGCACGAGGAGGGCTTGAAGCGCGCGCTCACCAACGTGCTCAACGCCTACGGCAAGAAGGCCGGCATCTTTAAGGGGGAGGAAAAGGTGTCCGGCGACGACTGCCGGGAGGGCCTGACCTGCGTCATCTCGGTGAAGCTCACCGAGGCCCAGTTCGAGGGCCAGACCAAGGCCAAGCTGGGCAACAGCGAGATGCGCACCCTGGTGAACGCCGTGGTGAGCGACAAGCTGGAGCAGTTTTTGGACGAGAACCCCGCCGTAGGCAAGGCGATTTTGGAAAAGGCCCTCATGGCCAACCGCGCCCGGGAGGCCGCCCGCAAGGCCCGGGAGAACATCCGCCGCAAAAACGCTCTGGAGGGCTCTACCCTGCCGGGCAAGCTGTCCGACTGCAATGAGCGCGACCCGGCCCTGACGGAAATCTATATCGTGGAGGGCGACTCCGCAGGCGGCTCCGCCAAGCAGGGTCGGGACTCCCGGTTCCAGGCCATCCTGCCCCTGTGGGGTAAGATGCTCAACGTGGAAAAGGCCCGGGCGGACAAGATCTACGGCAACGACAAGCTCCAGCCCGTCATCACCGCTCTGGGCGCGGGGCTGGGGGAGGACTTTGACGAGTCCAAGCTGCGCTACCACAAGGTCATCATCATGGCCGATGCCGACGTGGACGGCTCCCATATCCGCACGCTGCTGCTCACCTTTTTCTTCCGGTTCATGCGGCCCCTGATTGAGCGCGGCTACGTCTACGCCGCGGTGCCCCCGCTGTTTAAGCTGGTGCGGGGCAAGACCACCCGGGTGGCCTTCTCCGAGGAGGAGCGGGACGCCATCTCCAAGGAGATGCGGGGGGGCAATCCCAACGTAAAGGTGGACATCAGCCGCTTCAAGGGCTTGGGCGAGATGGACTACGAGGAGCTGTGGGAGACCACCATGGACCCGGAGCGCCGCACCCTCAAGCGCATCACCATGGAGGACGCGGTGAAGGCGGACGCCATCTTCACCCTGCTCATGGGCGAGAAGGTGGAGCCGCGGCGGGAGTATATCGAGCAGAACGCCCTCAAGGCTGTAAACCTGGATTATTAAGAAGCGCGGAGCCGTCGTGAACAGGCGCAGCGTGACAGGAGGACCCAACTAAATGGCAAAAAACGACGAATACATGACCCGGGACATTAGCTTTCCAAATCAAAAAATAGTGGAAATCAACCTGGAGCACGAGATGCAGAACGCGTACATTGAGTACGCCATGTCGGTGATTAAGGGCCGGGCCCTGCCCGACGTGCGGGACGGCCTGAAGCCCGTCCACCGCCGCATCCTGTACTCCATGTACGACACGGGGCTTACCTCGGACAAGCCCTTCAAAAAGTCCGCCACCTGCGTGGGCGAGGTGCTGGGCAAGTACCACCCCCACGGCGACCAGTCGGTTTACGACGCCCTGGTCCGCCTGGCCCAGGACTTTTCCATGCGCTATATGCTGGTGGACGGCCACGGCAACTTCGGCAGCGTGGACGGCGATCCCCCGGCGGCCTACCGTTATACCGAGGCCCGCATGTCCAAGCTGGCCAACGAGATGCTCCGGGACATCGACAAGGACACCGTGAACTGGGACCCCAACTTCGACGAGTCCACCAAGGAGCCCCGGGTGCTGCCCTCCCGCTTCCCCAACCTGCTGGTGAACGGTTCCAGCGGCATCGCCGTTGGCATGACCACCAACATCCCGCCCCACAACCTGCGGGAGGTCATCGACGCGGTGATCTGCGTGCTGGAAAACGAAAACGCCACCCTGGACGACCTGATGGAGCACATCAAGGGCCCTGATTTTCCCACCCGGGGCATCATCCTGGGCCGGTCGGGCATTCGGGCGGCCTACGCCACCGGCCGGGGCCGCATCCAGGTCCGGGCGAGGACCGAGATGGAGGAGTTCGGCCAGGGCCGCACCCGCATCATCGTCACCGAGCTGCCCTATCAGGTGAACAAATCCCGCCTGGTGGAGAACATCGCGGACCAGGTGAAGGACAAGCGCTTAGAGGGTGTGTCCGGCCTGCGGGACGAGTCGGACGGCAAGAAGGGTATGCGCATCGTCATCGAGCTGAAAAAGGACGCCAACCCCCAGGTGACGCTGAACCGCCTCTTTGCCCAGACCCAGATGCAGATTACCTTCGGCGTGATCCTGCTGGCGCTGGTGGACGACCAGATGCAGCCCCGCATTCTCACCCTGCGGCAGATTCTGGACGAGTATATCACCTTTCAGGAGGAGGTCCTCACCCGGCGCACCCGCTTCGACCTGAAAAAGGCCCAGGAGCGCGCCCATCTGCTGGAGGGCCTGCTCATCGCTCAGGACAACATCGACGAGGTCATCCAGATCATCCGCTCCAGCTACGACAACGCCAAGGAGCGGCTGATGGAGCGCTTTGGGCTGGACGACGTCCAGGCCCAGGCCATCTGCGACATGCGCCTCATCGCCCTCCAGGGGCTGAACCGGGAGAAGCTGGAGGCGGAGTACAAGGAGCTGGAGGAGCGCATTTCCTACTTCAACTCCCTGCTGGCGGACGAGGGCAAGCTCCGGGGCGTTTTGAAGGACGAGCTTATCGAGATCCGGGACAAGTACGGCGACGAGCGCAAAACCGAGATCGGCTTCGCGGAGAACGACATCGACATCGAGGACCTCATTGAGGAGGAGCAGTCGGTGTTCACCATGACGGCCAACGGCTACATCAAGCGCACCTGCGCCAGCGAGTACGCCGCTCAGGGCAAGGGCGGCATGGGCCGCAAGGGGATGACCGCCCGGGAGGAGGACTATGTAAACACCGTGTTCACCGCCTCCACCCACGACCATATCCTGTTCTTCACCAACAAGGGCCGGGTGTTCCGCAAGAAGGGCTATCAGATCCCGGAGGCGGGCCGCACCGCCAAGGGCACCAGCATTGTCAACGTCCTCCAGGTGGAGCCTGGGGAGAAGGTGGCGGTGATGATCCACACCCGGGACATCAGCGAGGGGGAAAACCCCCGCTACCTCACCATGTTCACCCGGAAGGGCACCGTAAAGCGGCTGGACGCCTCGGCCCTTCGGAATCTGCGCAGCAACGGCCTGCGGGTCATCACCCTGGACGAGGACGATGAGCTTATCGAGGTCCGGGAGACCGACGGGGATCAGAACCTGCTCATCGCCACCCACGACGGCATGGCCATGTGCTTCCACGAGAGCCAGGTGCGCCCCATGGGCCGCACCGCCGCGGGCGTGCGGGGCATCCGCCTGCGGGACGGGGACTACGTGGTGGCCGCCGCCCGGGCGAAGGCGGACAGAACGGTGCTCACCATCACGGAGAACGGCTACGGCAAGCGCTCCCCGGTGGAGGACTACCGGGTGACCAATCGGGGCGCCTACGGCATCAAGAACTACGGCCTGACGGACAAGACCGGGGCCGTGGTGGGGGTCAAGGTGGTGGACGGCAGCGAGGATCTGCTGCTGGTCACTCAGTCGGGCGCCATCATCCGCACCGACGTGGACGAGATCCGCACCTGCGGCCGGGCCAGTCAGGGCGTCATCGTCATGCGCTTCAAGGACGAGGAGGACCGGGTGATCGCCCTGTCGCTGGCGGAGAAGGAGCCGGTGGAGGACGCGACGGTGGAGGACGCGCTGGCGGAGGAGTGACGGACGGCCATGGGCATGGACTGGAAAAAGTATCTGACTCCCCCCTGGGTGGAGCGGGATGGGAATAAGTTCTTTACTGGTTTGGTTTTGGGCGGGGCTGTGCTCATGGTGTTCGCTTTGGGCGGCGTCTATTTTGAGGGCTTCCGGGAACGGCTGGTGGGCTTCTTCACCGGGGCGGGAATGGCGGCGGGCGGGGCAGGTACGTTGGCTCTGGCCTACGGCCAGTGGCCGGAGGAAACCCGCTTTGCCTGGAAGGTTACCGCACGGGTGGGATTTCTCCCCCTGGCCCCGTGCTTTGTGCTGATGGGACTGCCCTCCCTGCTGGAGAGCGTGGGCGGCTGGGGCTGTGTCGGTCTGTGCGCCATCACCGTAATCCCCTTCGGATTGTCCCTGATCCGGCTTATCTGGAAGAAAAGGAACGCTTAATGGATGAAAACCATAACCTTATATACCGACGGCGCCTGTTCCGGCAATCCCGGTCCCGGGGGCTGGGGCGCCATTCTGATGTTCGGGGAGCATAAAAAGGAGCTCAGCGGCGGCGAGCCCGCCACCACTAACAACCGCATGGAGCTCACCGCCGTCATCCGGGGGCTGGAGGCTCTGCGGGAGCCCTGCATGGTGGAGCTGTACTCCGACTCCAAGTACGTCATTGACGCGCTGGAAAAGGGCTGGGCGCGGGGCTGGCGGGCGCGGGGCTGGGTGAAGGCCGACAAGAAGCCCGCTCTGAACCCGGACCTATGGGGGCGTCTGCTGGAGCTGTGCGAGGTCCACACAGTCAACCTCCACTGGGTAAAGGGCCACGCGGACAACCCCTATAACAACCGCTGTGACCAGCTGGCGGTGGCCGAGTGGCAGAAGCTGAAGTAGCCAGGAGAACGAAAGTAAAGCATAAGAGAAGCGCCGGGAGATTCCCGGCGCTTTTCTCATTGATCCGCATGCTGTTCCAGCTCTTCCAGGTGATCCCGCAGGGCGAGGTTGATATAGCTGGAGACCGACCGGTCGTCGTATTCGGCCAGACCCTTGATCTTCTGATAAATAGGCTCGTCAAGGGTAATGCTGATGCGTACCTTTAGTGGCTTCATATTATCACCTGTTTAGATCATATCATTTTGACGAATATAATATTGACAACTCATATTAGATCATATACAATGAGATCGGGTGATACTATGAGCGAAATGGAATTTGATAAGGCCCTCTCTGAATTTTTGGACGACGATTGCTGTGAAGCCATCAACGAGGCTGTGTATAATCTGATCCGCACCGCCTTCACCGCCGGCTGGAAGGCCGCCATGGACGCGCAGAGCGGGTGAGCGGCCTGCGCACGCATGTGGAAAACCAAACCCCCGTCGAAGGACGGGGGTTCGTTTTTTTGTAGGGGCCCCGCTGATGGGCGCTTGGTTCAGTCCTCTTCCTTGGCGGTGCAGGCGATGTTCAGCTCGTCCAACTGTTTCTGCTCCACAAAGCTAGGCGCGCCCTCGTCGCCGCAAGCTCCATATCCCTCGCGTTTGCCGGGGCAAACGCTCGATCATTGCGCTGCGGCTCCTCTCCCCACGAAAACAGAATATCGTTTTCGTGGGGGCCCCGCTGATGGGCGCTTGCGTCAGTCCTCTTCCTTGGCGGTGCAGGCGATATTCAGCTCATCCAGCTGCTTCTGTTCCACGAAGGACGGCGCGCCCATCATTACGTCCTGGGCGTTTTTGTTCATGGGGAAGGGGATGATCTCCCGGATGGAGTCCTCACCGGCCAGCAGCATCACCATCCGGTCCACGCCGGGGGCGATGCCCGCGTGGGGGGGCGCGCCGTAGGTAAAGGCGTTATACATGGCGGGGAACTTGGCCTTCACGTCGTCCTCGCCCAGCCGCACCAGCTGGAAGGCTTCGATCATAATTTCGGGGTCATGGTTTCGCACCGCGCCGGAGGACAGCTCCACCCCGTTGCACACCAGGTCGTACTGGAACGCGGTGATGGACAGGGGGTCCGCCTGGCCCGCCGCCGCCTTTTTCAGGACGTCAAGCCCGCCGTTGGGCATGGAGAAGGGGTTGTGGCAGAATTCCAGTTCGCCGCTCTCCTCCCCGATCTCGTACATGGGGAAGTCCACAATCCAACAGAATTCATAGCGCTGGGCGTCCATATGCTCGGGGCAGAAGGCGCCCAGCTTATTGCGCAGAACCCCGGCCGTCTTTTGGGCGGCCAGCAGCTTGCCCGCGGTGAGGCCCACGAAGCACCCGGGCTCCAGCCCCAGCGCCTCCACCACCTGGTCTTTGATGGGCTGGACGAACTTGGCGATGCCACCCACGATCTCCCGGTTCTCGTCGTAGCGGAACCAATACGCCTTATTGCCCGCCTGGACCTCCACCTCATTGCACAGCCCGTCGATCTGCTTGCGGGTGCCGGAGAAGCCGGTGACCACAATGGCCTTGACGGTGTTTCCCTCGAAGGGCGGGAAGCCGCAGCCTCCCAACAGATCGGTGGCGTCGGTGAGGGTCAGGTCGATGCGCAGATCCGGCTTGTCAGAGCCGTACTTGTCCATGGCCTCCAGATAGGGAATGCGGACGAAAGGCGCCTGGGAGGCGGTGTCGTACTTGCCGTACTTGGCGAAGATGGGGGGGAGCACCCGTTCCAGCACGGCGAACACGTCGTCCTGGCTGGCGAAGGCCATCTCCATATCCAGCTGGTAGAACTCGCCGGGGGAGCGGTCGCCCCGGGCGTCCTCGTCCCGGAAGCAGGGGGCGATCTGGAAGTAGCGGTCGAAGCCGGAGGCCATGAGCAGCTGCTTGAACTGCTGGGGGGCCTGGGGCAGGGCGTAGAACTTGCCCGGATGCTTGCGGGAGGGCACCAGGTAATCCCGGGCCCCCTCGGGGGAGGAGGCGGTGAGGATGGGGGTGGTGATCTCCAAAAAGCCCTCGGCCAGCATGGCGGCGCGCAGGGCGGCCACCACATTGCAGCGCAGGATGATGTTGTTTTTCACCTCGGGGTTGCGCAGGTCCAGGTAGCGGTACTTCAGCCGCTGGGTCTCGTCCGCCTCCCGGGAGCGGTTGATCTGGAAGGGCAGCTCATTGTGGCGGCAGCGGCCCAGCACCTCGATTTTGGAGGGAACCACCTCGATATCGCCGGTGGGCATATTAGGGTTTTTGCTGTCCCGCTCCCGGACCACGCCGGACACCGAGAGGGTGGACTCCTTGTTAAGCCCCTTGACCGCGGCCATCATCTCCTCGGTCTCAATGACCACCTGGGTGGTGCCATAGAAGTCCCGCAGCACCAGGAAGGCCAGATTCTGGCCCACCTCCCGGACGTTTTCCATCCATCCGGCGATGGTGACCTGCTCTCCCACGTGGGCCATGCGCAGCTCGTTACAGGTGTGGGTGCGCGATTGAACCATGCTAATCAACTCCAATTCGTAATATTATTCTAATTTGATAACGTTTTGTATCACTCTGCTGTGCCGTATTCCTGCAAGATGCCCAGCATCTCCTGGAACAGGCCCGTGTCCGTTTTGTAGGACCGGCAGCCCTCCGGCGACAGGGACAGTCCTCCGGTGGTGAGCTGTCCATTGCTGTAAATGGTGACCAGCATCAGCCTTTTCTCCCGGGTGCGCAGCATCAGCGAGAGGACGTCCGTCCCGGGCGCGCTGATGCTGTCCCGGGGGACGGGGCTCAGGTTGGCCAGATCGGCCCGGTAGGCGTGCTCCTCCAAGGCGCTGATGACGGCCTGAGCGGCGGGGTGGCCGCCCGCGTCCAGGCTGCGGGAGGCGTACTCGCGGCCGTCGCCGCCGGAGGGGGTGAGGGACAGAGAAATGCTGGACAGGGCGATGGGCTGGCTGGAGCCGTCAATCCCGGCCCAGCTCTTGGGGACAAGGGTATACCACAGGCAGAATGCGGCAATGGCGGCGGCCGCCAGCCCGGCGATCAAAGGGCCCGCGGGTTTTTTCATGCGTCCTCCTTCTCCCGGATGGGGGGCGCGTTCCGCCCCGCCGCCAGGGCCTCCAGCACGGCATCCGCCGCCTGGTCCAGATCCAGCAGCTTCTGCTCGCCGGAGCCCATGTCTTTCAGCGACACCTTGCCCTGCCTGATCTCGTCCTCTCCCAGGAACGCGGCGAAGGGGACCCCCAGCTTGTCGGCATAGCTCATCTTCTGCTTGAACTTCTTCTGCTCGGTGTAGAGCTGGGTCCGGATGCCCGCCCCCCGCAGCCGGGTGGCGAAGGCGATGGCGGGGGAGAGGTCGTCGGTCATGGGCAGCACCAGCACGTCGGCGGGCGCGGTGATGAGGGCGTCGTTGAGGCAGCCCTGCTCCTCCAGCACGTAGAACAGCCGGGTAAGCCCGATGGAGATACCAACGCCGGGGAGTTGTTTATCGGTGTAATATTCCGCTAAGTTGTCATACCGTCCCCCGGAGCAGATGGAGCCGATCTCGGGGTGGTCGGTCATAAAGGTCTCGTACACGGTGCCGGTGTAGTAATCCAGTCCCCGGGCGATGGTGAGGTCCACCGCGAACTTCTCCTGGGGCACGCCGAAGTCCGCCAGGTACTTCACCACGGTGGACAGCTCGTCCAGCCCCTGGTCGAAGAGCTGGTGCCGCCCGCGGTATGCCTCCAGGGAATCAAGGACCGTTTGATTACCGCCCGTAATGGAGATAAACTTCAAAATCTCATCGGCCTGCTCCCCGGTGAGGCCGATCCCCTCCCCAGTGAGCATATCCCGCACCTTGTCCGCGCCGATTTTGGGCAGCTTGTCCACGGTGCGCATCACGTCTCCGGCCTTGTCGGTCAGCCCCAGCATGGCGTAGAACCCGTTGAGCACCTTCCGGTTGTTCACCCGGATCTGGAACCTGTGCAGCCCCAGGGTGGTGAAGGTCTGGCAGATGATGGCGGGGATTTCCGCCTCGTTGACGATATCCAGCTTTCCGTCCCCGATGACGTCGATGTCGGCCTGATAGAACTCCCGGAACCGGCCCCGCTGGGCCCGTTCTCCCCGGTAGACCTTGCCGATCTGGAACCGGCGGAAGGGGAAGGACAGCTCGGCGTAGTGCAGGGCCACATATTTGGCCAGGGGCACGGTGAGGTCGAACCGCAGGGACAGGTCGCTGTCCCCCTTGGTGAAGCGGTAGATCTGTTTTTCCGTCTCGCCGCCGGCCTTGGCCAGCAGCACCTCGCTGGCCTCGATGACCGGGGTGTCCAGGGGGGTGAAGCCGTAGCGGGAATAGCACTGGCGGAGCAGCTCCGCCATCCGGTCGAACTGGGCCTGGGGCGCGGGGAGCAGCTCCATGAATCCGGACAGGGTGCGGGGTTTCTGTTTAGCCATATAGGACTCTCCTTTCTGGTCAATGGGGGAAAAAAGTATGCTCCCGCCCCACAGCTATGGGACGAGAGCGTTTTCCATCAAACACTTCGTGGTGCCACCCACATTCAGCGGACCAAATGGCCCGCCCTCAGCCCCTCTGGTGCGGGAGGGGGGACCGGCCCGTCTCCGGGCCCGCTCAGCCGGCGTCTTTCCCGTCCTCCTGCCGTAAACGCTTCCAGCCATGGCGTTTTTCTCTGTCCGGCGGCGTGGGCGGTACTCATCCGGCCTCAACGCGGCGTATTCAATTGCGGGTTTGATTACACTTTCAGGGGGGAGGTGGGCTTGATAATCAGCCGCCAGTCCAGGTCGCCCCGGGCCAGTCCGTGGATGAGCATTTCGGCGGAGGCGGCGTTGGTGGCGATGGGCACGTTGTGCTGGTCGCACAGGTTGATGATATAGCTCATATCCTTGTCCAGCTCGTCGCTGGTGGGGTCGTTGAAGAAGAGCACCATGTCGATCTCGTCGTAGGCGATGCGGGCGCCGATCTGCTGGGAGCCGCCCTGGGCGTGGGCCAGGAAGAGCTGGACGGGCAGTCCGGTGGCCTCGGCCACCTGTCTGCCGGTATTGCTGGTGGCGCACACGGTATGCTTGGACAGAATGCCGCAGTAGGCGATGCAGAATTGGACCATCAGTTCTTTTTTGTTGTCGTGGCTCATCAAGGCTATATTCATGCGGATCGTCCTTTCTATGGTGTCGCCTGGGTCAGCGGATGCGCAGCAGGGGAACCCGCTGGCCCAGAAGGCGTTTGGAGATATTGAGGTAGGCGGGCGCGGCGCCCTTATAGGTGGCCAGCACCAGGGGCACGCCGCTGGCGGCGGCCATGGTGACGCTGGCGTCCTCGGGCACCACCCCCAGCAGGGGCAGCCCGGCGGCGTCCATGGCGCTGTCGATGGAGGTGCGCAGCTTGGCGATGAGCTTGGGCTGCACCCGGTTCATCACCAGGTGGAGCTGGGGCAGGTCGTGAAGCTCTGTCACCGCCCGCTGGGCGTCCCGCAGGGCGGCGGGGTCCACGGCGGACACCACGATGGCCCGGTCTGCGGCGGCGCGGGCCAGCTGAAAGCCCTCGCCCAGTCCGGCGGGGGAGTCCATGAACACGAAGTCGAAGTACTCCTTGGCCTCGTCCACCACCGCGCAGAACCGCTCCTGGTCCAGCCCCTCGGGGGAGAGGGGGGCGGTGAGCAGGAACAGCCCCCGGATATCGGGCTGCTCCACGGCGCCCTCCAGCAGGGAGCAGCGGTAGTCCATCACGTCGGAGAAGTCCATCACCGCCCGGTCGGACAGGCCCAGCACCAAGTCCAGGTTGCGCAGGCCGATATCCAAGTCGATGCACAGCACCCGATGGCCCAAGGCCGCCAGGCAGGAGGCCGCCCCCGCGGTGAGGGAGGTCTTACCGGTTCCGCCCTTTCCAGATGTGACCATGACGGCGGTTCCCATGGGACGCCTCCTTCCGATACTACTCAAAATCATAACATGAATTTATGAAAATGGCAACAAAAATTCTGAAAATAATGAAAGAATATCCGTGAGATCCGCTTATTGGGGAGATAGGCCCTTAAAGCGGATTTTTCTGCATTTTCGCCCATCGTCTGGGATATTTTTCCGGTGTAGGACTGATTTTCTCCACCACCACCACCCGGTGGCGGGCCTGGGTGTAGGGGACATCGTAGTCAAACCGCCGCTCCACCCGGCCACCCAGCAGGGCGATGGCGGGCAGGGCGTCCTGGATTTCCCCGTCGCAGTCCGGCCCTTTCATGGCCAAAAACCGTCCGCCCGCCTTGACGAGGGGCAGGCACAGCTCGCACAGGAGCCGCAGATCGGCCACCGCCCGGGCGGTGGCGAAGTCGTACTGCTCCCGGAATTCAGCCTCGTGTCCCAGCTCCTCGGCCCGGCTGTGGATGGTGTGGAACCCTCGGATGGACAGGTCCTCGCAGACCGCCTGCAAAAAGTCCAGCCGCTTTTTGAGGGAATCCAGAAGGGTCAGGTCCAGGGAGGGCACCAAAATTTTCAGCGCCATCCCGGGGAACCCGGCCCCGGTGCCCACGTCGATGAGGCTCTTGCCCTCGAGCTGGGCGCAGCCCAGCAGGGCGGCGCAGTCCAGCATGTGGAGGCTGGCCACCCCGGCGGGGTCGGTGATGGCGGTGAGGTTCATCACCTGGTTCTGCTCCAGCAGCAGCTGTCCGTACCGGGCCAGCAGGGCGGGGGCGTTTTGGGGGACGTGTTCGGCCTGACCCAGCTGGGCCAGGCCGGTGCGGATCAGCGCCTCCACGGCTCACACCCCCAGGGCGGCCAGCAGGGCGGGCACGCCCAGCGACAGGCCGGTGACGATACCGACGGCGCACATGGCCAGCACCATCACCCCGCCTGGAGTTCCGCCGGCGATGGTTCCGTTTCTCATGCGGTGGACGACCACCACCGCCAGGGCCACCGAAATGGGGACCAGGAACAGGGGGAAGGTGCCGGGCAGCTGCCGTCCTCCGGTGAACAGGGTAAAGTTGAGGATGAACAGCAGCATCAGCACGTACACGACGCCCGTCCAGGCGGCGGCGCGTTTTTCAAAGGAGGCGGGGGTGTAGCCGCCTTCGTTGTTGGGATTGGTCTGATCTTCCGGCATAAAATCCTCCTGATGGCATTGGGTTTGGGGAGCTTCTCCGCGCTGCTCGCGACGGCTCAACGCTTTTTATTTCTTCTCCTTTAAGAGGTCCCGAATCTCCGCCAGCAGCTTTTCCTCGTTGGAGGGCGCGGGCGGGGGAGGGGGGGCCTCCTCTTTTTTGCGGTGGAGCTTGTTCAGCCCCTTCACCAGGCAGAACACCACGAAGGCCATCACCAGGAAGTTGAGGACGGCTTGGATGAAATTGCCGTAGGCAAAGACGGTTCCGTTGACCTCAAAGTACAGCGCCGCGAAGGAGATGCTGCCGGTAAAGATGCCTAGCAGGGGCATGATGATGTCGTTGATGAGGGAGCTGGTGATGGAGGAGAACGCCCCGCCGATGATAACGCCCACGGCCATATCCATCACGTTTCCCCGGGCGATGAACTGCTTAAACTCGTTGAGGAATTTTTTCATCAGTGGAGCCTCCTGTTACAGCTCCGGGTCGAAATCTTCCTCGCCGGCCTCCTCTTCCGCGGCGGTGGCCTTCTCCTCGGGGGCAGGGACCGTATTCTCAGCGGTGATGACGGCGGCCTCCGGCTCGTCGTCCGCGAAGAGCACGGCCTCCTCCGGGTCGTCGGTGAACAGGTTTTCCTCCTCGTCGGGGCCGAAGGACAGCAGCTTGATGCTGAGGTCCTTGGTGCCGTCGGCCTTCACCTTTTCGGTAGCCTTCCACAGCAGGGCCCGCACGGTGAGCGTGCCGGTCTCGTCGTCGCCCTCGATGCGGTAGGGCACCAGGGCGGCGGCCAGCGCGGTGAGGCCCAGGACTTTCCAAAACTTTTTCATGGCGAATTCTCCTTAAAATTTAATGGACGGGCATAGGCTTGCCAAAGGGGGGCTTGCGTGAACAAACGAAGCCCGCCCCGACGCGTTTCACGTGAAACCCTCAGTGCTTGGGCGTCAGCACCTGGGTCCCGCCCATGTAGGGCCAGAGCACCTGGGGAACCTTCACGGAGCCGTCGGCCTGGAGGTTGTTTTCCAGCAGGGCGATGAGCATACGGGGGGGCGCGGCCACGGTGTTGTTGAGGGTGTGGGGCAGGTAGGAGGCGCCGCCCTCGCCCTTCACCCGCATTTTCAGGCGGCGGGCCTGGGCGTCCCCCAGGTTGGAGCAGGAGCACACCTCGAAGTATTTCTTCTGCCGGGGGGACCAGGCCTCGATGTCGCAGGACTTGACCTTCAAGTCGGCCAGGTCGCCGGAGCAGCACTCCAGCTGGCGCACGGGGATGTCCATGGACCGGAACAGCTCCACGGAGTACCGCCACATCTTTTCGTACCAGTCCATGGAGTCCTCGGGCCTGCACACCACGATCATCTCCTGCTTTTCGAACTGGTGGATGCGGTAGACGCCCCGCTCCTCGATGCCGTGGGAGCCCTTCTCCTTGCGGAAGCAGGGGGAGTAGGAGGTGAGGGTCTGGGGGAGCTTTTCCTCGGGGATGATCTGGTCGATGAACTTGCCGATCATGGAGTGCTCGGAGGTCCCGATCAAATATAGGTCCTCGCCCTCGATTTTATACATCATGGCGTCCATATCGGTCTGGGACATGACGCCCTCCACCACATTGCCGTGGATCATGAAGGGGGGCACGCAGAAGGTGAAGCCCTTGCCGATCATGAAGTCCCGGGCGTAGGCCAGCACCGCCTCGTGGAGCCGGGCGATGTCCCCCATGAGGTAGTAGAACCCGGCGCCGGACACGCGGCCCGCGGCGTCCATGTCCACGCCGTCGAACCGCTCCATGATGTCGGTGTGGTAGGGCACCTCGAACTCCGGGATCAGAGGCTCACCGAACTTCTCCACCTCCACATTTTCGCTGTCGTCCCTGCCGACGGGCACGGAGGGGTGGATGATGTTGGGGATCTGGAGCATAATCCTGCGGATCTCCGCGGCCAGCTGGGTTTCCTGCTGTTCCAGCTGGGCCAGACGGTCGGCGTTGGCCTTGACCTGAGCCTTGGCGGCCTCGGCCTCCTCCAGCTTGGACGGGTCCTTTTTGGCCTGGCCCATGAGCATCCCCACCTGCTTGGACAGCTTGTTGCGCTCGGAGCGCAGGTTGTTGGCCTCGGTCATGGCGTCCCGGTTGCGGCGGTCCAGCTCGATGACCTCATCCACCAGGGGGAGCTTTTCGTCCTGGAACTTCTTTTTGATGTTTTCCTTGACAATCTCCGGGTTGTCCCGGACAAATTTGATGTCTAACATAAAATCACCTTTTTCCTGTAGATGTTGCGCTGTGTCCCGACGCGTTTCACGTGAAACGGCTAACCGGCCCAGCTCTCGTCCAGCGCACCGCGCCGGGTGAGTTCCTCCACCAGGGCGTCGAAGCGGGGACGCAGGAACAACCCCTCCGGGTTGTAGTGCTCCATCTCCGCATCGTAGTCTCCTATGGTGTCCACAAAGTACTGGTATTCCATATCGGTCAGCGTTGCGGCCGCGCCGTCGAAGTCCCGCGCCTCCAGCTTGACCTCGCTGGCGTACAGCGTCTGCAAAATGGAGGTATATCCCACATATTTGTCGTAGCCGTCCAGGAGGTCCTCATAGAGGGCGTTCGCTCCGTCCAGGTTTGCCTGTGCGTCGCTGAGCTGGGCCTGGAGCCCCTCTTTTTCGGCCAGCAGCCCCTGCTTTTCCTCCTCCAGCCCCTCAATCTCCTCCATCAGCTCCTGCCGGGAGGCGGAGAACGAGGAGCGCAGGTCGCTCTGGGCGGTCTCGTTGTTGCGCCGCTGGACGAAGTAGGCCAGCAGCAGCATCAGAAACGCCGCGCCGAACAGCACCACAAGATAGACGTAGAAGGAGGAGCGCTTGTTTTTCCCCGGCGTCTCCTGGGCGTTGGTTTCACGGGGCTGGGATGTTTCACGTGAAACATTCGGGGCCTCGCCGGGGATAATGTGTTCCTTTTCGCTCATGTCTCGGCCTCCTTTTCAGCCGCCGGGCGCAGCTGTTCCAGCAGGTCCAACAGGTCGTTCAGGTCGTCCACGTCGTAGAATTCCAGCTCCAGCTTGCCCTTTTTGGCCCCGTTTTTGATGGTGACCTTTCGCCCCAGCCGCTGGGACAGGCTCTGCTCCACCGCCTTGGTGTAGATGGCGTGGGGGTCAGGGGTGTTTTCGGGGGGCAGGTCCCACTGGGAGGGGAGCACGAAGTTCCGGGCCTTGGCCTCCGCCTGCCGGACGCTCCAGCCCTCCTCCACGATTTTCTGGGCGAAAGCGGTCTGGGTCTGCTCGCCCTCCACCATCAGCACCGCCCGGCCGTGTCCGGCGGACAGCGTGCCCTCAATCATCATCTCCCGCACGCAGGGGGGCAGGGCGGTGAGCCGCAGGGCGTTGGAGATGGCGGGGCGGGACTTGCCCATGCGGTGGGCCAGCTCGTCCTGGGTGAGGCCGTAGTCGGTGAGCAGGGCCAGATAGCCCTCCGCCTCCTCCACCGGGTTCAGGTTTTCCCGCTGGAGGTTTTCGATGAGGCCCAGCTCCATCACCTTGCGGTCGTCCGCCTCGATGACGACCACGGGGACCTCCCGGCGGCCGGCCAGCTTGGCGGCCCGCCAGCGGCGCTCTCCGGCGATGATCTGGTAGTAGCCCGTGCCCAGCCGCCGGACGGTGAGGGGCTGAATGATGCCGTGCTCCTGGATGGAGGCGGCCAGGTCGGCCAGCGCGGCCTCGTCGAACCGCTTTCGGGGCTGGTTGAGCCCCGGCTCCACCTGGGAAATGGGCAGCGTCACCGAGCCGGACTCCTCCTGGTTTTGCAGGGTGGCGGAATCGCCCATCAGGGCGTCCAGGCCCCGCCCCAAGCCTTTGGCTTTAGCCATTTCAGGTGTGTCTCCTCTCTAAAACTAATTACGCGCCGCGATGGGGTTTTTGCGCAGGAATTCCTTGGCCAGCGCCTCATAGGCCTCCGACCCCCGGGACAGGGGATCGTAGACGGACACGGGCACTCCGTGGCTGGGCGCCTCGGACAGCCGGACGTTGCGGGGGATCACCGAGGCGTACACCTTGCCGGGGAAGTGGCGCTTCACCTGCTCGGCCACCTGGAGGGACAGGTTGGTCCGCCCGTCGTACATGGTGAGCAGGACGCCTTCGATCTCCAGCTGCGGATTGAGCCGCTGCTTGGCCAGCCGGACGGTATACAAAAGGTCGCTCAGCCCCTCCAAGGCGTAGTATTCGCACTGGACGGGGACCAGCAGGCTGTCCGCGGCGCACAGCCCGTCCAGGGTGAGCAGCTCCAGGGAGGGGGGGCAGTCAATGAAAATCACGTCGTAGCAGTCCTTGACCTCCTGGATGGCGTCCTTGAGCCGGAACTCCCGCCGGTCCAGGGCGATAAGCTCCACCGTGGCTCCGGACAGGGCCTTGTTGGCGGGGACCACGTCCCCCCACTTGGTGCTGACGATGGCCTTGGACATGGGCGCGCCGCCTAAAACCACCTCGTAGACGCTGGGGGAGCGGCTTTTGTCCAGCCCGAAGCCGGAGGTGGCGTTGCCCTGGGGGTCGAAGTCGCACACCAGCACCCGGGCGCCCTGGGCGGTGAGGGCGGCGGCCAGGTTGACACAGGACGTGGTTTTGCCCACGCCCCCCTTTTGATTGACGATGGCGATGGTCTTGCCCATGGGGGATCTCCCTCTCTCTCGTGAAATGCGGCGCACATGGCATTGAAATTCATTATATCCTGTTCCGGGCGTGATTTCAACCGTTTTACAAAATAAAAAGGCCGGGCGCAGGGCCTGGCCTTTTTGTGAAACATTCCGGGGAACCCCCTTGGGAGCGTTTCACGTGAAACGCGTCGTCGCAAAGTCCGCTCCGATTCGGGATGCCCGTCCCGGCCATCCCTCATCCCGCTCCCTTGCTCCTCCTTTCCCCACAAAGCCTGAAGGACGGCTTTGCGGGGGGTGCGAACGTTTCACGTGAAACATCGCCGGTCATTTCGGAATGTGGATGGTGAGGGTGATTTCGCTGTCGGTCTCCTCCCGGCCGCAGCGGGCGTTCACCCCGGCGGACTGCATCACCGCCAGGCTCTTCTTCACCGTGTTGAGGAACAGCCGCACGTCTCGCAGGCGGTAGACCGGCGCGGCCCGGCGGGGGGCGGACTTTTGCTGGATCAGCCGGTCGATGTACGCCTCGCTCTGGGCCACGTTGAGCTGCCGCTTCACAATTTCCTCCAGGGCGGCGCGCTGGGCCTGGGGACCGTCCAGCCGGAGGAGGGCCCGGGCGTGGCGCTCGGTGAGGCGCTGGGCGCGCAGGGTGTCGATCACGTCCTGGGGCAGCTTGAGCAGCCGCAGCTTGTTGGCCACGGCGGACTGGCTCTTGCCCACCCGGGCGGCGGCCTCCTCCTGGGAGAGGTGGTGGCGGTCGATGAGCTGGCGCAGGGCGGCGGCCTCCTCCCAGACGGTGAGGTCCTGGCGCTGGAGGTTTTCCACCAGAGCCAGCAGGGCGGAGGCGTCGCTGTCCGCCTCCACGCTGAGGCAGGGCACCCGGGTCAGCCCCGCCAGCCGGGCGGCCCGCAGGCGGCGCTCCCCGGCGATGAGCTCCCAGCCCTCCTGGGTGCGCCGGACGCTGAGGGGCTGAAGCACCCCCACCTGGGAGATGGAGCGGGCCAGCTCGGCCAGCTCCTCCTGGGGGAAGTCCCGCCGGGGCTGGCGGGGGTTGGGGCGGATGGCGCTCACGGGCAGGTCCAGCACCTGCCGTTTGGCTGTTTTCTGAAAGAGGGACATAAAAAAGCCTCCCATTGTGAATATACCAAAAGCATACCACAGCTGGGAGGGCGAATCCTGGGGAAGCGGGGCCGAATGTTTCACGTGAAACATTTTGGGGTGTGTGAGGAGTGGTTTCACGTGAAACATTGGGGCGGCTCCGCGCCGCGGAGCGGACGGTCCGCCAGCTAAGGCGCGGGTCGTGGACCGCTGGCGGTTTCGCCGCCCGGACACAAGCGGCAGCGCCAATAAGGGGAGCAACGCGCCGAACGCAGAACGCGCCGGAAGGGTCAGCGTCCGCGGTTCGTATCGGGCTCTCCCGTAATGGGGGGTTCTTAGGGGGAAGCCCGCCTGGAGCGCAAAGCGCGGCGGGAGCGGGATGCCCCCTAAGCGTGTCTTTGGGTTCCTTTCTGCACGAGCAGAAAGGAACGCCCCCGGCAGGGGGCTCTTGCCGGAAATGTTTCACGTGAAACATCGCAAGCAAAACCCAGCCAACCGCATAGCGGGGGGCTGGGTTTTTGCCGTCGCTTCGGGCCATCTGCCCCTATGCGCCTACCCTCGCGCTTCTATGTTCTCATAAACCCCTTGCCGAAGATCTCGCTGGAGTTGGTCACCAGGATGAAGGCGTGGGGATCGGCGGACTTGAGGTACAGCCGCAGGGCCACCGCCTGGGACCGGGACAGGGCGGTGAGCACAATCCACTTTGGCTCGTGGGAGTAGGCTCCCTGGGCCTGCCAGTAGGTAGCGGAGCGGTTGAGGGTGTGGGTGATGAACTGGCACACCTGGTCCGGGCAGGAGGTGACGGCGATGAAGCTCTTGCGGCGGTTGAGGGACTCGATCACCGTGTCCACCACCACCGACTTCAGCACCAGGCCCAGGATGGAGTACAGCCCCGCCTCCACGCCCACGAAGTACAGGGTGGAGGCGGCGATGAGCACGTCCACGCACAGGAGGGCGTTGCCGATGTCCATGCTGGAAAACCGCTTGAGGATCATGGCCAGGATGTCGGTGCCGCCGGTGGAGCTCTGCATGTTGAACAGGATGGCGGAGCCCAGGGAGGGGAGGATGACGGCAAAAAACAGCTCCAGCGTCTTTTGGTCGGTGAGGGGGCCGGCCAGGGGGCACAGCCACTCCAGCCCGGACAGCATGGCGGAAAACAGCACGGAGCAGTAGATGGTGTTCACCCCGAAGCTCTTGTCCAGGAAGAAGAAGCCCAGCACCAGAAAGCCAATGTTGATAACGGAGGCGAAGGTGGACGGGCTTACCGCCGGGACCACGGCGTTGAGGATGACCGCCAGGCCGGTG
Organism: uncultured Oscillospiraceae bacterium; assembly: GCA_949841355.1. Lineage (GTDB taxonomy): Bacteria > Bacillota > Clostridia > Oscillospirales > Oscillospiraceae > Enterenecus. The sequence goes on along the minus strand of CATKZP010000010.1, from coordinate 44,958 downwards.
ACGCCGCCGGTGTTGAAGTGGTTGGGGAACTTGAAGAAATAAACTCCCGCGGCCACCAGAAAGGTGCCCAGGGTGAGCAGGGGAATCTGCCGCAAGGTAGCTTTGACGCGCTGCATGGCGAACGGCCTTCTTTCGTGGGTTTTAGAGGGATGGGACAGAGGTGATGGATGTATGAAGGGCATCCCGAATCAGAGCGGACTTTGGGCCGACGCGTTTCACGTGAAACATTTTCCGGCGCGCGCCTATTGTAGCAGAAAACCGGGGGAAGGGCAAGGGGATTTTGGAGAAAAACGGTGGAAATGCGGCGGCGGTTCTGGTAAAATGGGGGCACAAACCGAAAGGAGAGAGGACCATGCGGGAGTTGGAAGAGCGCATCCGCCGGGACGGCATCGTGGAGGACGCAGACGTGCTCAAGGTGGACAGCTTTCTGAACCATCAGATGGACGTAGCGCTGTTCGCCGCCATGGGGCGGGAGTGGGCCCGGCTGTTCGCCGGAGAGGGGGTCAACAAGATCCTGACCATCGAGGCGTCGGGCATTGGCATCGCCTGCGTCGCCGCCCAGCAGTTCGGCGTGCCGGTGGTGTTCGCCAAAAAGAGCCGCACCAAAAACATCGCCGGGGACGTGTATCAAACAGAGGTGCCCTCCTTCACCCACGGCGGGGTGAGCGACGTCATCGTGTCCAGGCGGTTTCTGGGGCCGGAGGACCGGCTGCTGCTCATCGACGACTTTCTGGCCAACGGCGCGGCGCTGGAGGGCCTGCTGGCCCTGGCCCGGCAGGCCGGGGCGTCGGTGGCAGGGGCGGGGGTGGCCGTTGAGAAGGCGTTCCAGTCCGGCGGGGCGCGCATCCGGGCCAGAGGGGTGCGGGTGGAGGCTCTGGCCCGGATCAAGTCCATGGCGCCGGGACGGGTGGAGTTCTGCTGAGGAGCGCTCCATGTTTCACGTGAAACATTAAGGGCGCCCCCGTCCGGCCCGCGCCGTCAGGGGAAAAGAAAATCGGAGCCTTTCGGCTCCGATTTTCTGAGGATGGAGGATAGAATGAAAAAGAAAGGATGATCTCTTGCAAGTATTAAGATACCGCGGAGATATTTCAGAAGTTTGCGGGAAAGTGTTACAGTTGTGTTAAATCTTCCGCAGGTTCTGGAAAAATTCCGTCAGCGGGGCGCGGCATTCCTCTTCCAGCAGGGGGCCGTACACCCGGGGGTGGTGGTTGAAGGGCTCGCAGAACAGGTTCAGGATGGACCCGCAGCAGCCCGACTTCCCCTCCCGCGCGCCGAAGTACAGCTCCGCGATGCGGGCGTTGATGATGGCCCCGGCGCACATGGGGCAGGGCTCCAGGGTGACGTACAGCGCGCAGCCCTCCAGCCGCCAGGAGCCTAGGGCGGCGCAGGCTTCGTTGATGGCCTCCACCTCGGCGTGGGCGGTGGCGCGGTTTGCCTGCTCCCGGCGGTTGCGGCCCCGGCCGATGATCGTGCCGTCGGGGGAGACCACCACACAGCCCACAGGTACGTCGTTGGGACAAGCTGCATATCCCTCGCTTCCGTCTGCGGCGAAAGCTCGCTCATTTCGCTGTCCCTCCTCTCCCCATCGAACCCGCTCCGCTGGGCTTCGATGGGGTCCCCCGGTCAGGCACTCCCGGGCAAGGTCAATGGCCTGGCGCATGTAGTCCTCGTGGGTCATGGCGGTTTTCCTCCTGCTTGTATTGCCCCTTCCCCACAGGGGGGAAGCCTTTGGCGTTTCACGTGAAACATAAAAATGGACTCCCCAGGCGGGGAGTCCATTTTATCATAGGTTAGGGAAAAAGGAAAGAGGTCAATCCCAAAGGCCAAGCTGGGCGTCGGCGGCATCGTACCAGGGCTTATTGACAAAGACCGTATCGGGGACAAGCTCGCTAGGGAGAGGGTTGCCGTCTGTGGGGTGGTTTTCCGCGTTCCATTTGTGGTATTCAACCAGTTTCCCATCCACGTCGTAGTAGGTTGTATAGGTGTTCCAGCCGCCGCCGCTGTAGCCGCCCAGAGGCATCTCCATCCATATCTGCCAGCCGTAGTCCTCCGGCGTACCGCCTACGATCAGGTAATTCTTCAAGCCGGAGTCCGGGTCCTCGCCCTCCACAATATAGGGCGTGTCCTCGTCAATGAGGTCGGTGACGTCGATGCGATCATCCGCCAGCACCAGCCACAGCCGGCCGTCCTCCAGCATAATGGGGGTATTGATGTCCTTCCAGCTGATGTGGAGGTAATACTGGCCTGTGGGGTCGGTTTGAATGAGCACGGAATCGCCGGAAACCATGCGGTATAACTGGGTGAGCGGTCCAGCTGCCGCGATACACAGCGCGCACCCCACCGCCAGCGCCGCCGCCAGCAGGGCGGCCTTGAGGGGCGGCATCCGCCGCTTCGCCGGTTCGGCCCTTGCCAGCACCCGGGCCTTCACCGCCTGTAGGTCGGCGGTTTCGCCCCCCTGGGGGAAAAACTCGTTGTCCTCGTATTCATCCATCAGCCTGGATATCTCGAATCGCCTCATGTCCATAGCCCTCCTGTTCCAAAATGATTTTCAGCGCCTCCCGCCCCCGGCGCAGCCAGGTCTTGGCGGTGGACTGGTTCAGCCCCATGGCCAGCGCCGCCTCCCGCACCGTCTGGCCGTAGTAGTAGTGCCGGACAAATAGCTCCCGCTGGGGGCGGTCCAGCCGGGACAGCGCCTCGTTGACAATGCGGGCGGTCTCCCGCTTGTCCAGCTCCCGGTCGGGACCGCCGGCGTCCAGAATTAGCACGTCGTCCTCCAGGGGCAGGTGCTCCCGGTCCGCCCGGAGGAGGTTGAAGGCCCGGTTCCGGGCCACCGTCCCCAGCCAGCCCTTGACCTTGCCGGGGCGCAGCTTGTCCCGGTTGTCCCAGGCGGCGAGAAATACGTCCGCCGTCAGTTCCTCCGCGTCCGAGGCGCGCCCCCGCAGGATGCGGGCGGCCACCGAGGAGACGTAGGGGCCGTAGCGGTCCATCAGCGCCTCCAGGGCGGACAGCTCCCCCCGGTTCAGCGCCTTCACCAGCTGTTCTTCCGTCACGGGCCTCACCTCCCCAAATATGTTTCACGTGAAACGCGTCGGCGCAAGCTCAGCCGCGCGGCTTGAAAAACGTCTTTCACCTATCATAACACGGAAGGGGGGAAAATGGTTTCAGCCGCTCTCATATTTTGTCTCAAAAAAGAGAGGACAGGGCCGGGAGATTGGAGTATACTATAGCCAGTTACGTAACAAAAAGGAGCGAGGCGTTATGGAGTGGATGGACCGTCTGAACCGGGCGGTGGAATACCTGGAGGAGCGCTTGGAGGAGCCAGACCTGCGCCAGGCGGCGAAAATCGCCTGCTGCTCCCCCTACCACTTTCAGCGGATGTTCGGACTGCTGGCCGGAGTGCCGCTGTCGGAGTACCTCCGGCGGCGGAGGATGTCCCGGGCGGCGGCGGATTTGCAGGGCGGGGAGAAAATCGTGGATACGGCGCTGAAATACGGCTACAGCTCGCCCACCGCTTTCAACCGGGCGTTCCAGGCCGTCCACGGCCTGCCGCCCTCGGCGGCGAAAACGCCGGGGGCCGTGCTGAAAAGCTATCCGCCCCTGCGCTTCGCCATCACCGTACAAGGAGTGGAAAAAATGGAGTATCGGATCGAGAAGCGGGACGCGTTCCGCATTGTGGGTGTGTCCGCGCCCCTGGCCAAGGACATGGAGGAGAGCTTTCAACAGGTGCCCCAGCTCTGGGGCAGGGCGGCGGCGGACGGCACCATCCCCCGGCTGGCCGCGCTGATGGACGGCGAGCCCCGGGGGCTGCTGGGGGTGTGCGACGGGGTGGACAGCGCCCGGTATTATATCGCCGCGGCTTCCAACGCCCCGGCGGGGGAGGGGCTGGAGGAGTACACCGTCCCCGCCTTCACCTGGGCTGTGTTCCCCGGCACGGGGGACGGCCCCGCCGCCATCCAGGCGTTGGAGCGGCGGGTGGTGGCCGAATGGCTGCCCACCTCCGGCTATGAGTACGCCGAGGGGCCGGACGTGGAGGTCTATCTGGACCCGGAGTGCACGAGGTTCGAGGTGTGGATTCCCGTGGTCAAGGCGGGGGCGCAGCGCCCCCCGGAATGTTTCACGTGAAACGAAAACAGGCCCGCGCGGTTTACGCCGCGCGGGCCTGTTTGCTATGTAATTCAGCGCTGATTGCTCCTGCGCCAGATGCCCATTTTTTCGGCGCTGGCGATGAGCTCCTCCCGGAAATCCGGGTGGGCGATGCCGATGATGCCCTCCGCACGCTCCCAGGTGGACAGGCCCTTCAGGTTCACCATGCCGTACTCGGTGACCAGGTACTGTACGCAGGACCGGGGATCGGTGGCGATGGAGCCTTGGGTCAGGGTGGGGACAATGCGGCTCTTCACCGTGCCGTCCTTGCCGGCGACGGTGGAGGACAGGCAGATGAAGCTTTTGCCGCCATGGCTGAGGTACGCGCCCATGACGAAATCCAGCTGGCCGCCGGTGCCGGAGATCTGCCGCAGGCCGGCAGATTCGGCGTTCACCTGGCCGAACAGGTCCAGGTCAATGGCGTTGTTGATGGAAATGAAATTGTCCAGCTGGGCCAGCACCCGCACATCGTTGGTGTAGTCCACGGGGGCCGCCATCACGTCGGGGTTGCGGTTCACGTAGTCGTAGAGCTTCTGGGTGCCCGCCGCGAAGGCGTACACCTGACGGCCCTTGTCCAGATTCTTGCGCCTGCCGGTGATCTTGCCCGCCAGGGCGATGTCCACAAAGCCGTCCACGTACATCTCGGTGTGGACGCCCAGGTCCTTCAGGTCGGACTGGGCGATCATGGAGCCCACCGCGTTGGGCATGCCGCCGATGCCCAGCTGGAGACAGGCCCCGTTGGGAATCTCGGGCACGATCAGGTTGGCCACCGCCTTGTCCACGTCCGACGGCTCGCCGCCCCCGCCCAGCTGGGCGATGGGGGGATTGTCCCCCTCCACCACGAGGTCCACGTCCTTGATGTTGATTTCACTGCCGGTGAGGCCGTACACCCAGGGCATGTTCCGATTGACCTCCACGATGACCGTTTTGGCCTTGGTCATCATGTCCGCCAGGTGGGAGGCCGCCAGGGCAAAGCTGAAATTGCCGTGGGCGTCCATGGGGGTGGTCTGCACCATCACCACGTCCACGTCGATGTTCTCCCGGTAGAAGCGGGGAAGCTCGGAGTAGCGGATGGGGGAGAAGTAGCCCATGCCCTTGGAGATGATCTTGCGGTCCACCCCCGAGCAGTGCCAGGCGTTCCACGTGAAATGCTCCCCCGCGTCGTCCGCCTTGCAGATCTCGGGCATCCACATGGTGACGCCGCCCCGGACCTTTACGTCAAACAGCTCGTCCTTGCGCCCGGCCAGGGCCGCGTCCAGCGCCACGGGATGGTTGGCGCACCAGGTATAGTCCACCCAGTCGCCGGACTTGACCACCTTCACCGCCTCCTGCGCGGTGGTGAGTTTTTGCTTATAAAGTGCCTGATAATCCATGTTAAACCCCGAAAATCAGCACTTTTCGAAGATGGTAGCTACGCCCATGCCGCCGCCGATGCACAGAGTGGCCAGGCCCTTCTTGGCGTCGGGACGCTTGGCCAGCTCGTGGAGCAGGGTGACGATGATGCGCGCGCCGGAAGCGCCCACGGGGTGGCCGATGGAGATGGCGCCGCCGTTGACGTTGACCTTGCTCATGTCGAAGTCCAGCTCACGGGCCACGGCGATGGACTGGGCCGCGAACGCCTCGTTGGCCTCCACCAGGTCGATGTCCTTGATGGTCAGGCCGGCCTTGGCCATGGCGTCCCGGGAGGCGGGCACGGGGCCAACGCCCATGATCTTGGGGTCCACGCCGCCGTGGCCCCAGCTGACCAGCTTGGCCATGGGCTTCAGGCCGTACCTCTCCACCGCCTCGCCGGAGGCCAGCACGATGGCGGCCGCGCCGTCGTTGATGCCGGAGGCGTTGGCGGCGGTGACGCGCTGGACGTGCTTCTTGGCGTCGGCCTCGTGAACCTGGGTGAGCTCGAAGGTGTGGACGACCTCGTCCTCAACGCCCTCGGGACCCACGGGGAAGGCGCCGCGCAGCTTGGCGATGCCCTCGGCGGTGACGCCCGCCTTGGGGAACTCGTCCACCTTGAACTCCACCATTTCCTTCTTCTTCTTAATCATCACGGGGACGATCTCGTCCTCGAACTTGCCGGCCTTCTGGGCGGCCTCGGTCTTTTGCTGGGAGGAGGCGGCAAAGGCGTCCAGCTCCTCGCGGGTGATGCCCCAGATGTCGCAGATGTTCTCGGCGGTGGTGCCCATGTGGTAGTTGTTGTAGGCGTCCCACAGGCCGTCCTTAATCATGGTGTCCACCAGCTTCTTATCGCCCATGCGGGCGCCCCAGCGGGCGTCCATGGAGGCGAAGGGAGCCGCGCTCATGTTCTCGGTGCCGCCGCACACCACGATGTCCGCGTCGCCGGAGCGGATGGCGCGGCCGGCCTCGATGACGGACTTCATGCCGGAGCCGCACACCATGCCCACGGTGTAGGCGGGGACGTTGAAGGGCACGCCGGCCTTGATGGCCACCTGACGGGCGGGGTTCTGGCCCTGGGCGGCGGTCAGAATGCAGCCGAACATGACCTCGTCCACCTGCTCGGGCTTCACGTTGGCGCGGGTCAGCGCCTCCTTCACCACGATGGCGCCCAGATCGGTGGCGGGGGTGTCCTTCAGGCTTCCGCCAAAGGAGCCCACCGCGGTACGGCAGCAGCTGACCACATATAAATCTTTCATGGGAATCGACCTCCAAATTTAAATTTTTTGTTGAATCCCGTTTGTTAAGATTCTGACTAACATTATAAACTCACAGGGGGGAAATTGCAACAGGGAAATTAAAAGAAGCGCGGAGAAGCGGACAGTGAGGGAGCTTGGAGCGGAGTGAGTCCGAGCGGAGGACGGCGAAGCCGTCCGCAGACCAGGACGAGTCGCAGTGAAAGCGACCGAACGTCCTGGCCGCTTCGCAGCGTGACAACGCCGCCGCAAAGCTGAGCGCCCCCACCCTCATCCGACACCGCCTGCGGCGATGCCACCTTCCCCCTGGAAGGGGGAAGGCTGGGCGGATGCCTATTTTCCGGCGCGTCGGACGGCCTTTTCGATCTCACACACCACCAGCGGCGTGAGGGACAGCCCCAGCACCACCAGCCACTCCGCGGCGTTCAGCGCGCACACCTGGAACACGCCCATCAGCGGCGGGATGAGCAGCACCGATAATTGCAGGGCCATCCCCGCCAAAAACGCCTTGTTCATGGCCGGGTTGGAGGTCAGGCCGATGCGGGCGATGGACTGGGTCTCGCTGCGCACGTCAAAGGCGTGAAACAGCTGGCAGAAGGTCAGGGTGGCGAAGGCCATGGTGTTGGCGGTGGCGTCCGCCGCCGCGGGGTCGCTGAGCACGTACTCCCCCAGCCAGTAGGCCGCCAGGGTGAGCAGGCCCACCATCAGCCCCTGCCACGCCAGCCGGATGGAAAAACGGCGGGTGAACAGAGGCTCCGACGCAGAGCGCGGCTTCTCCTCCATGACGGAGGGCTCCACCGGCTCCATGCCCAGAGCCAGGGCGGGCAGAGAGTCCGTCACCAGGTTCAGCCACAGCAGCTGCACCGCCACCAGAGGCGGCTGGTGGAAGTTGAACAGGGTGGCCAGAAACAGGGTCACGATCTCCCCGATGTTGCAGGAGAGCAGGTAGTGGATGGCCTTCTTGATGTTGGAGTAGATGCCCCGGCCCTGCTCCACCGCCTTGACGATGGTGGCGAAGTTGTCGTCCGTCAGAATCATGTCCGCCGCGCCCTTGGCCACGTCGGTGCCGGTGATCCCCATGGCGCAGCCGATGTCCGCCACCTTCAGCGCCGGGGCGTCGTTCACGCCGTCGCCGGTCATGGCCACCACCATGCCCTTCTTCTGCCACGCCTTTACGATGCGCATTTTGTGCTCCGGAGAAACACGGGCGTAGACGGCGAATTTGTCCACGTCCTGCTCCAGCAGCTGCTGGGGCATGAAGTCCAGGTCCTCGCCGGTGATGGCCAGGTCCCCGGGACGGAAGATGTCCAGCTCCCGGGCGATGGCCACGGCGGTGAGCTTGTGGTCCCCCGTGATCATCACCGGACGGATGCCCGCGGCGTAGCACTGGGCCACCGCGTCCTTGACCTCCAGCCGGGGCGGGTCGATCATGCCCACCAGCCCCGCAAAGGTGAGGCCGGCCTCCAGCTCCTGGCTGGTGGGGGTTCCGGAGGGCAGCGCCTCGATGTCCTTATACCCGCAGGCGAGAACCCGCAGGGCCTGCTCCGCCATGGAGGCGTTGGCGGCCTCCACGTCCCGGGCCAGGGAGGCGGTAAGAGGAACCGCGCTCCCCGCCAGCATGTGGGTGCACCGGGACAGGAGCACGTCGGGCGCGCCCTTCACCATCACCCGGTATCTGCCGGGCTGGCCGGGAAGGGGGTGGACGGTGCTCATCAGCTTGCGCTCGGAGTCGAAGGGCAGCTCCGCCGCCCGGGGCATCTCCCGCTCCAGGATGTTCTTGTCCAGGCCGTCCAGCAGCGCCGCATCCACAAAGGCGGTCTCGGTGGGGTCGCCGGAGGTTTTGCCGTCGGGAGAGAGCAGCGTGTCATTGCACAGCGCGCCGATGGTCAGCGCCTCCCGGCGGTGGCGGTCCCCGGAGGTCCACACCTGCTTCACCGTCATGCGGTTCATGGTCAGCGTGCCCGTCTTGTCCGAGCAGATCACCCCGGCGCAGCCCAGGGTCTCCACCGCGGGGAGCTTCTTCACGATGGCGTTGTGCTTCACCATGCGCTGCACCCCCAGGGCCAGCACGATGGTGACGATGGCGGGCAGGCCCTCCGGAATGGCGGCCACCGCCAGCGACACCGCCGCCATGAGCATCTCCAGCAGGGGGCGGTGGTAGAGCAGGCCCACCCCGAACATCACCGCGCACACCGCCAGGCACACGAAGGACAGGGTTTTGGAGATCTCCGCCAGCTTGCGCTGGAGGGGGGTGGAGGTATCTTCCTCCCCCATGAGCATGCCCGCGATGCGGCCCACCTCGGTGTTCATGCCGGTGTCCGTCACCACGCACACCGCCCGGCCGTTGGTGACGACGGTGGACGAGATGACCATGTTACTGCGGTCGCCCAGCACTGTCTCCGGGGGGAGGGCGTCCTGCGCCTGCTTGTTCACCGGCACCGACTCGCCGGTCATGGCCGACTCGTCCGCCTTTAAATTGGCGCACTCCAAAATGCGGGCGTCGGCGGGCACCAGATCCCCCGCCTCCAGCACGATGATGTCCCCGGGGACCAGGGCGTCCGTCTCCAGGCGGATCTGCTCCCCGCCCCGGATAACCTTGGCCAGAGGGGCGGACATCTTTTGCAGGGCCTCCAGCGCCTTTTCCGCGCTGTCCTCCTGGGAGATGGAGATGCAGGCGTTCACCGCCACGATCACTAGGATGATGACCGCCTCCACCCAGTCCTCCCCGCCGGAGGAGACCAGCGACAGCGCCGCCGCGGCCAGCAGCACCAGAATCATGGGGTCCTTCATCTGGTCCAGGAACCGGGCCCACAGAGGCTTTTTCGGGGCGCCCGCCAGCTGGTTGGGGCCGTATTGCTCCAGACGCTCCCGGGCCTGGGCGGGGGTGAGGCCGGAGCGGGCGGCGTCCAGCTCCCGCAGGACCTGCCCGGCGGTTTTGGCGTACCATTGGCTCATAGTCCAACAACTCCTTTTCTGTACCTCTAAATATACGGATTTTTCGGGTCGAATGGTAGGGAAGGGACAAGCGGGGAAACAAAAAAGACCTATCCGCAGCCTCAGGCTGCGGATAGGTCTTACCGTTTCAGATGAAGCCAGAGAGCGGACTCTCTTGCTGTTGGCGTTCATCGCGGGACGCGCCCCGCCGGTTACTCCCCTATCACTTGAGGGAGATGATAGCAGAAAAGGGAGCGCCTGTCAAGGGGGAAGCGCGGCGACAGCTGTGCAAGGGAGCTTGGAAGGGAGCGAGGAGAAAACCCGGCCCTCAGCCCTCGCCGCCGCTTTCGCCGGCGTCCTTCTCGGCCAGGGCCTTCTGGTAGGCGCTGAGGCGGAAGAAGAAGTCGATGGCGTTCAGCTCGCCCAGGGCGTCCGCGCGGGTGACGTCGGCGTCCTCAATCCACTGGGCGGCCATGTCCTCCAGGGCGTCCACCCGGAACTGGTTCTGGTACTCCGCCTTGGTCTCGTCGGTCAGGGGCAGGCGCAGGATGATGTGATAGCCGAACTCGCTCTCCACAATGCCGGAGATCTCCCCCTCCTTCAGGGCCAGGGACGCCTCCTCAAAGGGGGCGACCATCTCGCCGGAGGCGGCGGTGTAGCCGTCAGGGTTGTTCTGGGGGTTGTCCTCGCTGTGGGCCATCATCAGCTCGTCAAACTTGGTATGGAGCTCATCCGCGCTCAGCCCCTGAAGCTGGGAGAGCAGATCCTCCGCCTGGGCCTTCTTTTCGGCAGTCTGGTCCTCCGGCAGGGGCTGGCGGCTGTCGTCCACCGTCTTGAGCAGGATGTGCTTCACCCGGTAGACCTTCAGGGAATCCAGGTATTCGCTCAGCTCCTGGCCGTCGGGGTCGTGGGTGACGGCGTCCAGCACGTTTTCATAGTAGGGGGTCATCTCGAAAATGAAGCGCGTGCCGTCCTCGGTGAGGCCCCAGTAGGGTCCGGCGGTGTCCAGCCCCGCCTCGTCCATGGCCTGGCGGACCTCCTCCATCTGGGCGTCGGTGGGCAGACAGCCCAGCTCCGCCGCCTTCTGGCGCATGAGGGTGTGGTAGACGCTCAGCTGCACGCCCTGCTCCAGCAGGTCGGCCGCCGCGTCGGGCGTGTCGGCCAGGCTCATGCCGAAGTAGGCGAAATACTGCTCGGTGCGCAGGCACGCCTGGCCCAGCAGGTAGAAGAACCGGTCGGCGGGCACGTCCTCGCCGTTGATGGTGAGCATCACGTCCTCCGGGTTTACCCCGGCGGAAAATTCCAGGGGGGCCTGGGTCAGGTCGGCCTCAATGGCGGGGGAGGCGCTGGGCTGGCCGGAGGGGTCCGCGCTGGCGGGGGCGGAGGGGGCGGGCACCCCGTCGGGATAGGCGGTGGGATCGCCGCCGGTGGGGTTGGCGGAGGGAGAGCAGGCCAGCAGGGACAGAGCCATGGCCCCGGACAACAGCAGGGCCAGAAGTCGTTTCCAATGTTTCATCGTATTCTCCAATCGTAGGGCGAAATTTTACGGCGCAAGACCGCTGGGGGCTATTATACATCAAGGGTGGAGAAAATGCAAATCAAGGTTGCGGAGCCGTCGTGAGCAGCCGTTAGGCCGCAAAGCGGCCATAGGCCTAAGCCGCCTCTTGGGCGGCCCACGGCGCGGGTGGACCGAAGCAAAGGCAAAAGCCCCGCCGCCGCAAAGCGGAGGCGGGTTTTGCCCGAGTCGGAGGGAAGCCGCGCGTTGCGAACAGGCGCAGCACGACTACAGGTTGCGGAGAAGCCGGGAGCAGGGGACTAAGGCCCGAAGCGGAGTGGACGGCTTGCCGGGCCAAAGGGACCCGGCAAACGGCGCGCGCAGCCGCAGGGACTTAGGAGCCGCCGCGGAGGCTTCGCAGCAGACTACAGGCTGCCGTCAGCCTCCCTCCGGGGCCAGCAGGGCGCGGTAGCGCTCCACCGCCTGGGAGGCCGTGCGCAGAGGGTCGTCCGTGCGGCGCAGCTTCAGGGTGAGGGCGGGAGTGTCGCCGGGGGAGAAGAGCATCCGGCCCGGGTACTGCCCCGCCAGCGCCGCGATGGACTCCAGGTCGAACTGCTCCAGGGTGAACACCAGGGAAGCGCCCTTCTGGGAGATGTCCTTGATGCGGCAGGCCGCCCCCTGCCCCCGGAGCAGGGCCACCGAGAGCAAAGCGTTCACCTGCCGGGGCGGGTCGCCAAAGCGGTCGATGAGCTCGTCGGTGATGTCGTCGGCGTCCTCCTGGGTGCGCACACGGGCGATGCGGCGGTACAGGTCCATCCGCTGGCCTGCGTCGGGCACGTACCGGTCCGGAATGGAGGCGGACACCGTCAGGTCCACCGTGCACTCGGGCAGGCGCTGGGGCTTTTCCCCCTTTTCCTCCAGCACCGCGTCCTCCAGCAGCTTGAGATAGAGGTCGTAGCCCACGCTCATGAGAAAGCCGGACTGCTCCGGCCCCAGGAGATTGCCCGCGCCCCGGATTTCCAGATCCCGCATGGCGATCTTGAACCCCGAGCCGAACTCGGCGTACTCCCGGATGGCGCCCAGGCGCTTGGCGGCAATCTCGGTGAGCACCTTGCCCTGGCGGTAGGTCATGTAGGCGTAGGCCCGCCGGGGGGAGCGGCCCACCCGGCCCCGGATCTGGTGGAGCTGGGACAGGCCCATCTTGTCCGCGTCCTCGATGATGAGGGTGTTCACGTTGGCGATGTCGATGCCCGTCTCGATGATGGTGGTGCACACCAGCACGTCCACCTCCCCGTCGGACACCCGGGTCATCACGTCGGACAGCTCCTCCTGGCTCATCTTGCCGTGGCCCACCGCCACCTCGGCGGCGTCCCCCAGCAGGTCCTTGATGCGGGCGGCGGTGCGCTGGATGGTGTCCACCCGGTTGTGGAGGTAGTACACCTGGCCCCCCCGCTCCAGCTCCCGGCGCATGGCGTCCGCCAGCACCGACCAGTCGTGCTCCAGCACATAGGTCTGCACCGGCTGGCGGCTGGCCGGAGGCTCCTCGATGGCGGACATGTCCCGTATGCCGGACAGCGCCATGTTCAGCGTGCGGGGGATGGGGGTGGCGGACAGGGTGAGCACGTCCACCTGCTTGGACATCTCCTTGAGACGCTCCTTGTGGGTGACACCGAAGCGCTGCTCCTCGTCCACCACCAGCAGCCCCAGGTCCTTGAAGCGAACGTCCTTTTGCAGCAGCCGGTGGGTGCCGATGAGCAGGTCCACCGAGCCGTTCTCCACCCCGGCCAGCGCCTTCTTCATCTGGGCGGGGGTGCGGAAGCGGCTGACCACCTCGATCTCCACCGGGTATTTGGCAAAGCGCGAGCGGGCGGTGAGATAGTGCTGCCGGGCCAGCACGGTGGTGGGCACCAGGATGGCGGCCTGCTTGCCGTCCAGCACGCACTTCATCACGGCCCGCAGGGCCACCTCCGTCTTGCCGTAGCCCACGTCCCCGCACAGCAGCCGGTCCATGGGCCGGGGGGCCTCCATATCCCGCTTGATCTCCCGGATGGAGCGCAGCTGGTCCTCCGTCTCGTCGTAGGGGAAGTCGTCCTCAAACTCCTTCTGCCAGGGGGAGTCGGGGGCGAAGGCGTACCCCGGCTGGCGCTGGCGCTGGGCGTAGAGCTGGATCAGCCCCTTGGCCAGGTCCTTCACCGCCTTGCGGGTGCGGGTCTTGGCCTTTTCCCATTCCGTCCCCCCCAGCTTGGACAGCTTTTTGGTCTCCGGGTCGTCCCCCGCGCCGATGTATTTGGCGATGGCGTCCAGCTGGGTGGCGGGCAGGTAGAGCACGTCCGCCCCGGCGTAGGCCAGCTTTACATAGTCCTTGTCCACCCCGTCCACCTGCATTTTCACCATGCCCACGAAGCGGCCGATGCCGTGGTGCTCGTGGACGATCAGGTCCCCGGGGGACAGGTCGGTGAAGGAGTCCACGCGGCGGCGGTCGGCGGCGTTTTTGAGGCGCTTGCCCCGGCGCTTTGGCTCGTTCCCCCCCTCGGTGAGCACCGCGTAGGGACAGCCGATGTAGTCAAAGCCCGCCGACAGCCCCCCCACGGCGATGGTGATCCCCCCCGGCTGGGGCAGGTCGTGGAGCTGGAAGTCCACCGCAGAGCGGATCTTCCGCTCCCGCAGCATGGATTGCAGGTTCAGCGCCCGCTGTTCGCTGCCCACCAGCACCACCGCCGCGGTGTTGGCGTTTTGCAGCTGGGCCAGGTCGGCCGCCGCCGCGTCCAGGCTGGCCCCGAAGGAGGACAGCTGCCGGCCCTGGGCGGTCAAAATATCCCTGGGGGGCAGGGGGGCGGCGGAGGTGGTGAAGGAGTCCAGAAAGCAGAGCGCGTGGTCGGACAGCGCCGCCATCAGATCGTCCATCCCGGCGGCGAACTCCGCGTGCCGGCCGTCCAGAGCGCCGCTCTCCAGCAGGGTTTTCACGTCCTCCCCCAGCTGCCACAGCCAGTTTTTGCCCCGCTCCGCCACCCGGCTGGACTCGCTGAGGCACACCACCGCCTCCGGCGGCAGGTGGTGGGCGGCGGTGGCGAGGGTCTTGTAGCGGGCGGGGAGCTGCCGGTCGGTGAGCCGCTCCCAGCTCCCGTTTTCGTCCAGGACGGGGAGCAGCTCGCTCACCGGGAGGAATTCCGCCCGGTCCAGCCGCCCCACCCGGCGCTGGGAGGACACGTCGAAGGGCCCCATGGAGTCCACGTCCCGGTCCCAGAACTCCACCCGGACGGGGTCGTCCGCCCCGGGGGAAAATACGTCCAGGATGCCGCCCCGCAGGGCGAACTGGCCCACGCCCTCCACCTGCTGGCAGCGGGTGTAGCCCAGGCTGGCCAGCCGTCCCGCCAGCTCGTCCAGGCTGTAGCTGCCGTCGGCCCGGATCTCCACCACATGGGCGGCCAGCTCCTCGGGGGGGAGGGTGCGCTGCAAAAGCCCCTCCACCGTGGCGGCGATGAGCCGCGCCCTGCCCTGGGCCATGGCGCGGAAGGCGGCCAGACGCTGGTGCTCCCACTGGCGGGAGGCCACCGCGCCGTCGTGGAACAAAAACTCCCGGGCGGCGATGGCGACGGCGGAGACGCCGGTGAGGGCGGTCACGTCGGCGCACAGCCGGGCGCACTCCCCCTCGTCGGCGCACACCAGCACCACGGGGACGTCCAGCCGCTCCAGCAGGCCCGCGGCAAAGTGAGCCCGGTGGACGGGGGACAGCCCCGCCACCTCCACCGGAGAGCGGCCCGATTCCAGGTCCGCCGCCAGCCGGGCGAACTCGGGCACCGTATCCAGAATGTTTAGAAGCTGTTTCATGGGATGACCTCAGTTATAACGGTTCATGGCCTTCTGGGGGCCGTCCCGCAGGAAGCACTCCACCGCGGCGGCGGCGCGCTTGACGGCCTCGTCCATCACCTTTTTGTCCTCGCCCTGGAGCCTGCCCAGCACCCAGTCGGCCATGTCGTAGTCCGGATGGGGCTTGCCCCCCACGCCCACCTTCAGCCGGGGGAACTGGTCGGTGCCCAGGTGCTGGATGATGCTTTTCAGGCCGTTGTGCCCCCCGGCGGAGCCTCCGGTGCGCAGGCGCAGCCGGCCCAGAGGCAGGTCCACGTCGTCGGACACCACCAGCACGTGGTCCGGGGGGATCTTGTAGAACTTGGCGGCCTCGCCCACCGCCTCGCCGGACAGGTTCATGTAGGTCACCGGCTTCATCACCAGCACGCCCTGCCCGCCGATGGCGGCGGTGTTGGTGAGGGCCTTGAACTTCAGGCGCTGGATGGGGAAGTCCCCCCGCTCGCCCAGCTCGTCCGCCACCAGAAAGCCCGCGTTGTGGCGGGTGTTCTCATACTTGTCCCCCGGATTGCCCAGCCCCACCACCAGCCAGGACACGGGGAGTTTTTTTTGGAACAGCATGGGGAAACCTCCTGAAACACGAATATCCCAGTCCCGGAGACCGGGGCTGGGCAGGGAACAACCGCCCCAGGGCGCAGGCCCTGGAGCGGGTTTCTTTCTCTATAAGCAGGGGAGAGGCGAAAAACGGCTTGACAGCCGGAGTCAGCACCAGAGCTTGGAGACGGACCGCTCCTCGTAAATGCGCTCGATGGCCTCGGCAAAGAGGTGGGACACGGACAGATACTTGATCTTGGGGCAGATCTCGGAGATGTCCGCCCGGGGCTGAATGGTGTCCAGGAACACCACCTCGTCCAGCACCGAGTTGTTGATGCGGTCGATGGCCGGGCCGGACAGCACGCCGTGGCTGGCGCAGGCGGTGACCGATTTGGCGTGGCCGATCTCCACCAGGGCCTGGGCGGCGTGGCACAGAGAGCCGCCGGTGTCCACCATGTCGTCCAGCAGGATGACGTTCTTGCCGGTGACGTCGCCAATGATGTTCATGACCTCGGAGGAGTTGGCCTTCTGCCGGCGCTTGTCCACGATGGCCATGGGCATATCCAGCTTCTGGGCGAAGGCCCGGGCCCGGGCCACGCTGCCCACGTCGGGAGAGACCACCATGGTCTGGTCGTGGACGGGGGCGAAGCGGCGGAAGAAATGGTCCACAAACACCGGGGAGCCCATCAGGTTGTCCACCGGGATGTCGAAAAAGCCCTGGATCTGGTTGGCGTGCAGGTCCATGGTGAGCACGCGGTCCGCCCCCGCCCGGGTGATGAGGTTGGCCACCAGCTTGGCGGAGATGGGGTCGCGGGGCTTGGTCTTGCGGTCCTGCCGGGCATAGCCGAAATAGGGGATGACGGCGGTGATGCGCCCGGCGCTGGCGCGGTGGAGCGCGTCGATCATGATGAGCAGCTCCATCAGGTTGTCGTTGACGGGGGAGCTGGTGGACTGGACCACGAATACGTCGGAGCCGCGGACAGTTTCAAAAATGGATACGAAGTTCTCGCCGTCGGAGAACGCGCCGGTCTCTGCGCTGCCCAAGGGAATGCTCAGTTCCTTGCAGATGCCCCGGGCAAGGGCCTGGTTGGAGCTGCCGGAGAAAATCTTGATGTCCTTGTAGTGTGAGATCATGCGTCCCATCTTCCTCTCTTAAAATCGTAGTGGTTCGTTCTCAGCACATATTTCAACTTCCCGCGGACAGGAAGCAGACTGCTAAAAAGCATTATATCAGAAACCAGGATTTTTTGAAGGGATTTTTCACACTTTGGAAAAATTGTAACTTTCCCACGAAAGCCGGGGAGAAAAATGGGGAAAAGCGGTGAAACTGTCGAAAATGGGCCGTCCGCCCCCTCAGGCGGCGGACAGGGGGAGCCAGCGCTGGACGCGCCGGGTCTGGTACAGGTGGACCACCTCCAGGGTGGCGCAGATCTTGTCCGCCATGTTCACCACCAGCGCCTCCCGGCACCGGGGCAGGTGGACCGCCAGGGGGAACATATGGGAGACGATGGCGTTTTTTTCCTTGTCGCTCAGGTCGGGGCACAGGGCGGAGGCGTTGCGCAGGGCGAACTCCGGGTGGTCCAGGCACTGGTTGCCCGGGTGGGCGGAGCCGTCGGCGGGATCGTAGAGGTACAGGTCGTGGAGCAGCCCCGCCCGGGCGGCGGCGCGGTAGTCCCAGCCGAATTTCCGGGCCAGCCGGAAGGCCATATAGGATACGAACAGGGAGTGCTGGTAGCAGGTGATGGAAAAATGATGGCGCCACCGCTTCATGGACGCCACCTCGCTGCTGCTCAGCAGGGCGCCCACGCACTCCAGGAAGGCGGCGGCGTTCAAATCGTGGTTGGACATAGGAAAAGACCCCTTTCTGAAATTGGGTGATGAAATGAGTCGGTTTCTTACTTTTTTTGACACTTTTGCCCCTGTGTAAGGCGGTACAGCACCATTATAGCAGGCGCGGGCCGGTTTGTCAGCCACCTTTTGAAAATTTTAATTTGTAAAATTTAGAAAATATTTCCTGATTGACAGGCCGTCCGGACTGTGCTATGATGACTGTACTAAGACACCTAATACAATTAGTGCAATTCACGGTGAAAGGAGGCGGGGCCATGCTCAGCCTGAACCTGCGGGGCAGCCGCCCCATCTACGAACAGGTGCGGGACGGACTGCGCCGGCTGATTATCACGGGGGCCATCCCGGCGGGAGATAAGCTGCCCTCCGTGCGCACCCTGGCGGGGCAGCTGGCCATCAACCCCAATACCATCCAGCGGTCCTACGAGGCGCTGGAGCAGGAGGGCTATGCCTACTCGGTGCCGGGCAAGGGCAGCTTTGCCGCCCTGCCCCAGGACGTCACCCACAAGCGCCGGGAGGAGCTGCTGCGGCAGCTGGACGCCATCGTCCAGGAGCTGGCGTACCTGGGGGTGGCGCCGGCTGAAATTGCCGCCCGGTGCACGCGCGGCGCAGAGGAGGAATCGAAATGATCGAGATTAAAAACGTGGTCAAGAGCTTCGACGGCTTTCACGCTCTGGACGGGCTGACCATGACGGTGCCTCAGGGGGCCATCTACGGGCTGGTGGGTCCCAACGGGGCGGGCAAGTCCACCATTCTGCGCCACTTGACCGGGGCCTACCGCCAGGACTCCGGGGAGATCTTGCTGGAGGGCGCGCCCATCTATGAAAACCCCGGGGTGAAAAAGCGCATGACGGGCATTCCCGACGAGCTGTACTACTTCATCTCCGCCTCCACCCGGGACATGATGAAGTTCTACCGGGGGATCTACCCCACGTTCGACATGGACCGCTACGCCAAGCTGAGGGAGGCGTTCCCCGCCGTGGACGAAAGGCGGCCCATCCGCCGGCTGTCCAAGGGGATGCAGAAGCAGTCCGCCTTTTGGCTGGCGCTGAGCTGCAAGCCGGATTACCTGCTGCTGGACGAGCCGGTGGACGGCCTGGACCCGGTGATGCGCCGCCAGGTGTGGTCCCTGCTCATGGGGGACGTGGCCGAGCGGGGGACTACGGTGCTGGTGTCCTCCCACAACCTGCGGGAGCTGGAGGACGTGTGCGACCACGTGGGGCTGCTCAGCCACGGAAAGGTGGCCCTGGAGCGGTCCCTGTCCGACCTCCAGGGGGGCACGGTGAAGCTCCAGACCGCCTTTGAGACCGAGACGCCGCCGGAGCTGCCCCAGGGGGTGGAGGTGATCCACGCCGAGCACGTGGGCCGGGTGTGGACCTACATCGTCCGGGGGACGGCGGAGGAGACCCAGGCCCGGTTCAAGCCGCTGGCTCCGCTGTTTATGGAGGCGCTGCCCCTGTCGCTGGAGGAAATCTTTATCTATGAAATGGGAGGTGAGGACTATGCGGTCCGGGACATCGTTCTTTAACGGCGCGGTTTTCAAGAAAACGGTTCTGCGCTACTGGCCTGTGTGGGCGGCGTACTCCGTCATCTGGCTGGTGGCCCTGCCCATCCAGGGGCTGATGATGCTCCAGCTGGACGCCCAGAACCGGGGGACCACCTATTACAGCAGCTATATCGAGGGCTTTGCCCACGACACGGCGGACGCCGTGGGCATGTCCCTGCCGCTGGCGGTGGTGTTCGGTGTGCTGGCCGCCATGGCGGTGTGCAGCCACCTCTACAACGCCCGCTCGGCCAATTTCTTCGGCTCCCTGCCCGTGCGGCGGGAGGCGCTGTTTGCCACCCACTATCTGGCGGGGCTGGCGTTCCTCCTCGTGCCCACCGGGGCGGTGTTCCTGCTCACCCTGCTGGTGGAGGCCGCCGGCGGGGCGGTGTTCCTGCCGGGGCTGGGGTTCTGGCTGGCGGTCACCTGCGGGGAGTGCCTGCTCTTCTACTCCATGGCGGTGTTCTGCGGCATGTTCACCGGGCACATCCTGGCCCTGCCCGCCTTTTACGTCATTTTTAACGCGCTGGCGACCGTGCTGATCTCCCTGGCCGGACTGCTGTGCGGCCAGTTCCTCTACGGCTTCGCGGGCTTTGAGGGCTGGGTGGAGGAGGCGATGCGGTGGCTCACCCCGGTGGCCAAGCTGGAAGATTCCTGGAGCGTGCGGTTCGTGGATATGGAAAGCGGCTGGACAATCCACGGCCTGGACATCGTGGCGGTATACGCCGCGGTGGCCATAGCCATGGCGGCGGGGTCCTTCTTCCTCTACCGCGCCCGGCGGCTGGAGAGCGCGGGGGACGTGGTGTCGGTGAAGTGTATGCGCCCGGTGTTCAAGTACGGCGTGTCCTTCTGCGCGGGGCTGACGCTGGGCATGGTCACCGCCTCCGTGCTGGGGAGCGAGGAGATCACGCTGATTGTGTCCGTCCTGGTGTGGGCGGTGATCGGGTACTTCGCCGCCCAGATGCTGCTGGACAAATCCTTCCGGGTGTTCAAAAAGTGGAAGGGCGCGGCGGTCATGGCTGGGGTGTTCGCGCTGCTGTTCTGCGCGGTGGGCTTCGACCTCACCGGGTTCGAGACCCGGGTGCCCCGCCCGGATCAGGTGGAGTACGTCGCCTACCACGGGGGCGGCACGACCAATCTGGCGGACGGCGGGGACTATCTGGCCGTGAGCGTGGACGGGGAGAACCCCGAGGCCCTTCAGCGGTTTATCCTGCTCCACCAGGCGGCGGTGGAGCAGCGGGACGGCTACGACATCTCGCCCAGGACCACCGTGGGGGTTAACTTCACGCTGTTCTACCAGCTGAAAAACGGCTCCATCCTGTCCCGGCGCTACTATGTGTATGCGGACCCCGAGGAGGCGGACCAGGAGGGGAGCGCGGCCTGGGTGTTCCAGCAGATGTACGGCGACCGGGAGCTGTACTGGAAGGGCTACGGCTTTGAGGAGGCCGAGCGGCGGCTGGCCCGGGAGGACTACCGCCTGCGCGAGGCCGCCTGCCGGATGGACGATGAGGACAACGCCTACTACGGCGGACGGGACGCCCAGGCGCTGTACGAGGCGGTGAAGGAGGACTTCCAGGCCGGACGCATCGGCGTGCGCCGGGTGGAGGACTGGGCCGAGAGGAAGAATGGAGCGCGTAATCTGATGTTCCAGTTCAGGGACGAAGAGGATCGGGGCTTCCAAATCGACATACGGGTGCAGGACACCGCGTCCAGCACGCTGGCGGTGCTGGCGGAGCTGGAACAGGAGGGGGCCGGTTCGGCCTCCGGGGAGAGCGATACCGCCCCCTATACCGCCGGGACCGAAGGCCAGGATAGGACGGGGCCCGGGGCGTAAAATTTCAAAAAACCGCCGCTCTGCATCCTTTGCAAAGCGGCGGTTTTCTGCTATAATGGGGGAATCCCATTGTAGGAGGATCTGACCATGCCAGGGAAAGAGGAATTCATCGAAATCTACACCCAGCACATCCGCCGGGAGGGCAGCGCCGAGCTGCTGGACTACCTGGAGAACAAGAGCGACTTTTTCACCGCCCCCGCCTCCTCCCGCTTCCACGGGGCCTACGCCGGGGGGCTGTGCGACCACAGCGTCAACGTGTTCCGCTGCCTGGAGGCCTATCTGGAGCGCCCGCGGGTGAAGGAGGTCTATGGGCTGGACTACCCCATGGAGTCGGCGGCCATCGCCGCGCTGCTCCACGACCTCTGCAAGATCGGGTGCTATAAGGCGGGCACCCGCAACGTGAAGGACGACGCCACCGGCAAGTGGGAGAAGGTGCCCACCTTCTACTACGAGGATAAGCTGCCCTATGGCCACGGGGAAAAGAGCGTTTACATCATCTCGGGCTTCATGCGCCTCACCCGGGAGGAGGCCATGGCCATCCGCTGGCACATGGGCTTTTCCGGCACCGAGGACACCAGAATGGTTGGGCAGGCGCTGATGCAGTACCCCCTGGCCTTCGCCCTGGCCACCGCCGATATGGAGGCGTCCTATTTCCTGGAGGGGAAGTAAGACAGGCCCCCTCTCCGCCAAGCGGGGAGGGGGCTCTTCTTAGTAGATGGAGTCCAGAATCTCGATGGCCTGGGCCACGGCGTGGCCGTCGCAGTGGGCCAGCACGCGCGCACCCCAGTCCTTTACCTCCTGGGCGCAGTTGGCCGGGGCGAAGGGGATGGCGCTCAGGGCCAGCATGGGGATGTCGTTCTGATTGTCCCCGATGCAGTAGAGGTTTTCCCGGGAAACGCCCAGCAGCCGGGCCACCCGGTCAACCATGGCCCCCTTATTGCAGCCCTTGCCGGTCACCTCCAGCAGGTAGGGGTTGGAGAAGATGGCCTCGCACTGCGCCCCCCAGAGGGAGAGCAGCCGGGCCTGCACCCGGCGCAGGCAGGGCTCGTCCTGCTGGAGGATCACCTTGGTCCAGGGGGTGGGCATGTCCTCAATGGGGCTGAGAATCTGGGAGCCGCCCACCCGGGACAGGTGCTGCTGGGTGACCACGTTGGGGTTGTGGACGTAAATGTCCTCGCCGTGGTACGCCTCAAACCCCAGCTCGGGGAACTCCCCGCACAGCTGGGCCAGCCAGGCCGGGGCGCCGCTGGGGAGAAAGGTCTCCACCACGTAGCGGCAGGCGGCGTAGTCGTAGATGGCCGCGCCGTTGCCCAGCACCACGGGGGCGTTGAGGACCAGCCCCTCCTGCTCGATCTGGGGGGTGAACGTGCGGTGGGCCCGGCCGGTGGCGACGGAAAAGCGCCCGCCGTTGGCCTGAAAGTAGCGGATGGCGGCGTGGTTCTCGGGGGAGACGGTATGGGCGGTGTTATATAAGGTGTCGTCGTAGTCGGTGAAGAAGAGCACGCCGTCGAATTTGCCCACAAGAATCAGTCCTTATTTCAAATCTTCCCCATCAAAATACCGTTTGAGAGGTGTGGAGTACAAAATCCAAGCTACCACGCTGGTAAGCACGATCTCCGCTGCCATATAGCTGCCGTTGTAGAGGATGGAGTACACAGGGCCGGTCCAGCCGTATTCATTGGGCCACAGGGCGTCCCAGATCCACCAGCCGGTGAAGAAATGACAGGCCAGCCGCAGCAGAAAAGTGACCACGATGCCCAGGCACAGGCCCAGGCGGGGGTCCTTCGCTTTGCCCTTGAGCACTCCGGCCAGACCAATGAGAGTATAGGGTACGACATAGTCCAGCAGGACAATGCCCGCCGCCATGAAGGCGGAAGTGGCGTACTGCACGTTGTTCAGGCCGAGCACCAGCTGGAGCAGGCTATAGGCCGCGGCGGCGATAAGCCCCCGGCCCACGCCGTACCGCCAGGAGATGAGCACCAAGGGCAGCATGGAGCAGATGGTGAGGCCGCCGCCCAAAGGGAAGTCGATCTTGGGAATTTCGCTGAGCACGGTGCCTATGGCGATCATGATGGCGCTCTCCACCAGCCAGCGCACGGTGGTGTGGGATTTGCTGTTTGACATTGTCGTTTCCTCCTAAAATAAGTATACCGCAATGCAAACGGTGCAATGCGGTAAGCGAGAGAAACGACAACGGCCCCAATCGTCGAATTCACTTCCTACGCCGGCATTACCCGGATCAGGTATCGGGAAACTCCGATAAAACCGGCTTCATCAGAGTTCCCCTGAGGGACCGGGAACTGCAATTTGTTCCACATCTCAGCCGAGAATGACTCCCAGCGCCCCTGTGATATTCCATTCACTTTGCGGTGCCACCATTGTAAACTGCCGGGGCGGCGCTGTCAAGGGGAATGGGCAAAAGGACGAAAAAAGCGGGTAAATTTTGGCGCTTTCGCCGGTGCCCCAACAAAATGTGCCGCGGTCCCAAAAATATCCCGGAAAAACAACAAGATATGCCAGGGGAAAAGAAGCCCTCCGCCTGCCGGCGCAAATTCGGGGCTTGACGGGAGGGACAAAATGGTGTAGGATGTGCCTGTAACCATTTTGTAACTCTTTTCGGATTTTTTGTAACTTGCCGGAAACCAGAGCCAACAGGAGGGACATCCGTGAAGCAGACCGAGAGAGAGCATGAGAGTGTCGAGAAGATTGTGAAGCAGGCCGGCGCGGCCGGTCCGGACAAAGGAAAAGAGGGCGGGGCAAAGCCCCAGTCCTGGCGGCAATATATTGAAGAGACCGAGGCAGCCGAGAAGCGGGCCGAGCAGGAAGCCGCCCGCGCCCGCGCCGCCCGGACCAGGCGGAAAAAGCACGGCGCCGCCGCCTTGCAGGAAAAGGCCAAGGGCGCTCTGAACAGCGCGAAGGAAGCGCTGGACGGCGCAAAGGATGCGCTGGACGGGGCCAAGGCCGCGCTGAGCGCCAAGCGGACCAAGGAAGAGGCCACTCAGGTGAAAGCCGCCGAGCGGGTCAAGGAAGAACCCGCCAAGGAGAAAGCCGCCGAGCAGACCAAGACGGAGCCCGTCAAGGAGAAGGCCGCCTAGCGGGCCAAGACGGAACCCGTCAAGGAGAATGCCGCTAAGCGGACCAAGACGGAACCCGCCAAGGAGAAGGCTGCCAAGCGGACCAAGACGGAACCCGTCAAGGAGAAGGCCGCTAAGCGGGTCAAGACGGAGCCTGTCAAGGAGAAGGCCGCTAAGCGGGCCAAGGAAGAACCCGTCAAGGAGAAAGCTGCGGCCAAGCCCGCCAGGGAGCGGACCTCGGCCAGGCGCGCCAAGCCCCAGCGGCTGGGCTGGATGGGGCAGGCGGCCAGCAGTGTCCGCGGTGTGATCCAACGGCACCCCATTTCTCCGCTGCTGTACGCCACGCTGCTGGCGCTGGTGCTGTGCGCCTGGGGCTTCAGGTCTACCTACACCCGGGCCTACGCCATGAACGTGAACGGCCAGGAGGTGGGCGTGCTGTCCAGCCCCGACGAGAAGGAGGCCATTGTCAGCAACATTGAGTCCCGGGCCTCCGATATCCTGGGGGAGAAGTTCGACTACGACGCCGACATCTCCATCACCCCGGTCTATGTGGTCCCCGACGAGCTCAGCGACGCCGCCCAGATCGAGGAGGCCCTGTTTGAGGACGTGGGCGCTCTGGTCACCGCCTACGGCATCCGGGTGGACGGCCAGGAGCTGGGCTACGCCCCCACAAAGGACGATTTGTACCAGCTGCTGGACGAGGTGGCCCAGCCCTACCTCACCGCGGACACCATCCGCTATGAGTTCGTAGAGGACGTGGAGGTCTACCCCATTGAGCTGCCCGCGAACACCCAGTACGATGTGGAGTCCATCCGGACCACCCTCCACGAGCTGCGGGTGGAGCAGTCCACCTACGTGGTGAAGAAGGGGGACACCTTCAACGCCATCGCCTACTCCCTGGACATGTGGCCCAACGAGCTGTCCGTCCTCAACCCGGACGTCATCGTGGATAAGCTGTGGGTGGACCAGGAGCTGGTCATCCAGCAGCCGGTGCCCTTCCTGTCTGTGGAGAACACCACCGACGAGACCTATGAGCAGGAGATCCCCAGCCCGGTGGAGTATATCGAGACCGCCGATCTCTACGTGGGCGACACCAAGGTGAAGGAGCAGGGTGAGGACGGCTGGGAGCGGGTCAGCGCTCACGTCACCTATGTCAACGGCGTGGAGCAGGGCCGGGAGATCCTGACCACCGAAACCCTGAAGGAGCCCACCACCACCTACGCCTACACCGGCACCACCCCCCGGCCCGTCACCGCCTCCAACGGCTACTTCATCTGGCCGGTGCGGGGAGCCATCACTTCCAACTTCGGCGGGCGCAACCTGTGGGGCAGCTACGACTTCCATCTGGGCCTGGACATCGCCTGCCGCAGCGGCACCGCCATCAAGGCGGCTGACGGCGGCACCGTCATCAAGTCCGGCTGGAGCGGCAGCTACGGCAAGCTGGTGGCCATCCGCCACGACAACGGCTATGTCACCTACTACGCCCACAACTCCGAGCTGCTGGTGAGCGTGGGGCAGAAGGTGTATCAGGGACAGATCATCGCCCGTTCCGGCGCCACCGGCAACGTCAGCGGCCCCCACTGCCACTTCGAGGTGCGCATCAACGGCACCAGCGTCAATCCCCGCAACTATCTCAGATAATCAAGAATGGGATTTCGCCCCCGGTATCGGCCGGGGGCGAAATTTTTTGAGAAAACACGAACAAATTAGTGAAAAAGACTTGACAAGCTAGAACGAACATATTAATATAATAATCACTGGAACAAACGAATGAAGAAACGGTCGTTCCAAGAACAAAAATAGTCCGATTTATGGGACCCAACCTGCGCTATGCTGGGGCCATACCAAATAAGGAGGCTTTGGCCATGAATACTGCTTACTATACCTTCACCACCTGGAACGACGGAGCGATGGCCGCCGGCTTCGGCACCGCGGATGGGACCCGTCAGGCTGCGGCGGTGCGGCAGTCGGGGCAGGGGGCCCGCCCCCGGGGCGGGGACAACGTGATCGACCTGAACGCCTGGCGGGCGGCGAACCAGGACCTGGAGCCGGAGGCCGCCGGAGAGCAGGAGGCGGGCTGGAGCGGGCCGGAGGAGCTGGGTCTGAGCGTGCCCGCGCCCCGGTGCAGAAAGAGCCGCAGGGCGGCCGTTTTGGCCGAGCTGGCCTCCACCGCCGGAGTGGTGGCGGCGGCGTTGGCCATCATCCTGCGGGTGGTGGTGTTTTGAAAGGGAGAGGACTGGCGCGGGCCGGTCCTCTTTTTTTCCTGAAATGGCCGGTGTGCAGGACAATTTCCAGCGGATTGAAATTGACGGGCAGGAGAGGTTATGTTACAATATTCACAATCAGCCCATGGCGTACCGCCCCAGGGCGGGGGCGCTGATGCTTGGTATATCCATAGGAAAGAGGAGAAGCTATGTATCGGATCGTGAAAAAACGGGTGCTCAACCCCACCGTGTCCCTCATGGAGATTGAGGCCCCCGCCGTGGCCCGCAAGGCCGAGCCCGGCCAGTTCATCATCCTCCGGGTGGACGGGGAGGGGGAGCGCATCCCCCTGACCATCGCGGACTTTGACCGGCAGGCGGGCACCGTCACCATCATCTATCAGGTGGTGGGCGCCACCACCGAGAAGCTCAACCACAAGCAGGAGGGCGAGTTCCTCCAGGACTTCGTGGGCCCCCTGGGCCGGGCCACCGAGACCGAGGGCCTGAAGCGGGTCGCCGTTGTGGGCGGCGGCGTGGGCACCGCCATCGCCTACCCCGTGGCCAAGAAGCTCCATGACGTGGGGTGCCACGTGGACCTCATCGTGGGCTTCCGGAACAAGGACCTGGTGATTTTGGAGGACGAGTTCAAGGCCGCCTCCACCAACCTCATCATCGGCACCGACGACGGGTCCTACGGCAAAAAGGCGCTGGTCACCGAGCTGCTCCGGAAACAGATCGAGGCGGGCGCCAAATACGACCGGGTCATCACCATCGGCCCGGTGATGATGATGAAGTTTGTGTGCCAGCTCACCAAGGAGTATGACATCCCCACCGTGGTGTCCATGAACCCCATCATGATCGACGGCACCGGCATGTGCGGCGGCTGCCGCCTGTCCGTGGGGGGCGAGACCAAGTTCGCCTGCGTGGACGGCCCCGAGTTCGACGGCCACAAGGTGGACTTCGACGAGGCCATGGCCCGGGGCGCCATGTACCAGGACTTCGAGCGCCACGCCTATGAAGAGGCGTGTAACCTGTTCAAGCAGGAGGTAAAGTAAGATGCCCAACATGAGACCAGACAAGAACCCCATGCCCCACCAGGACCCCCAGGTCCGGGCGTGTAATTTCAGCGAGGTGGCCCTGGGCTACACCCGGGAGCAGGCCATCGACGAGGCCCAGCGGTGCCTCAACTGCAAGAATATGCCCTGCGTGGCCGGGTGCCCGGTGAAAATCCATATCCCGGAGTTCATCGCCAAGGTGGCCGAGGGCGACTTCGAGGGGGCGTACCAGATCATCGCCAAGGACTCCGCCCTGCCCGCCGTGTGCGGCCGGGTGTGCCCCCAGGAGAGCCAGTGCGAGGCCAAGTGCATCCGCGGCATCAAAAACGAGCCGGTGGGCATCGGCCGGCTGGAGCGCTTCGTGGCCGACTGGCACAACGCCAACGCCACCGAAAAGCCGGTGCGCCCCGCCCCCAACGGCCATAAGGTCGCCGTCATCGGCTCCGGCCCCGCGGGGCTGACCTGCGCCGGCGACCTGGCCAAGAAGGGCTATGAGGTCACGGTATTCGAGGCCCTGCATCTGGCGGGAGGCGTGCTGGTGTACGGCATCCCCGAGTTCCGCCTGCCCAAGTCCATCGTGCAGAAGGAGGTGGACACCCTCAAGGAGCTGGGGGTAAAGGTGGAGACCAACATGGTCATCGGCCGCTGCATCACCATCGACGAGCTGAAGGAGGAGTTCGGCTTCGAGGCGGTGTTCATCGGCTCCGGCGCGGGCCTGCCCAAGTTTATGAACATACCTGGGGAGAACCTGAAGGGCGTGTACTCCGCCAACGAGTTCCTCACCCGCATCAACCTGATGAAGGCGTATCAGGAGGGCTCCGACACCCCCATCCAGCACAGCGCAAAGGTGGCGGTGGTGGGCGGCGGCAACGTGGCCATGGACGCGGCCCGCTGCGCCAAGCGGCTGGGGGCCGAGGTATACATCGTCTACCGCCGGTCCGAGGCCGAGCTCCCCGCCCGCGCCGAGGAGGTGGAGCACGCCAAGGAGGAGGGCATCATCTTCAAGACCCTCACCAACCCCACCGAGATTCTGGGCTGCCACAATCCGGACGACCCCAGGGACCCCCGGAACGGCTCCGTGGCGGGCATCCGCTGCGTGGAGATGGAGCTGGGCGAGCCGGACGCGTCGGGCCGCCGCCGCCCCATCGTCAAGGAGGGCAGCCAGTTCGACATCGAGCTGGACTGCGTCATCATGGCCCTGGGCACCAGCCCCAACCCGCTGATTAAGGCCACCACCCAGGGGCTTGACACCGAGAAGTGGGGCGGCATCATCGCGGATGAGAACGGCCTCACCAGCCGGGAGAACGTGTACGCCGGGGGCGACGCGGTGACGGGGGCGGCCACGGTGATTTTGGCCATGGGTGCGGGCAAGACCGCCGCCAAGGCCATTGACGAGACCCTTGCCAAGAAATAAAAGGTGTGCTATCATAACTGCCAGGGCTTCGGCCCTGGCAGTTATTCTTTTTTAAAGCGAGGGGGGATAGCCATGGTCCGAGAGGCGAAACGCGAAGATTTACAGGAACTGCTGGAACTATACCTATTCCTTCATGAGACGTCGGTGCCGGAACATTCGGCGCATTTGGCGGCGGTGTGGGACCAGATCCTGTCCGACGAAAATCACCACCTGATTGTCAACGAGGTGAACGGGAAGATCGTCTCCTCCTGCGTCTGCGTCGTCATCCCCAACCTGACCCGCGGCGTGCGGCCATACGCTTTTGTGGAAAACGTGGTCACCCGCTCCGATGTCAGGGGAAAGGGTTATGCCACTCAGTGTCTGGATTACGCGAAGGCCGTGGCGGAGAGCCGGGATTGCTACAAAATAATGCTGCTGACCGGCTCAAAAGAGCAAAAGACGCTGGATTTCTACACCCGCGCCGGATATAACTGCGCCGACAAGACGGCGTTTATCCGATGGCTGTAGAAAAGCAGGCTTTGTGCCGGATGGAGAACATACAAATCTACGCGAAGCTGGGCTATGAGGCCGTGGGCGGCTTTCTGCCTCCCGGCGAGAGGTACGAGCTGATGTTCTGCAAAAAACTTTGAGGGAGGGGCCGGTTTCATGGTGATCTGGCTGAACGGCGCCTTCGGCGCGGGCAAAACCCAGACCGCTTATGAGCTCCGCCGACGCCTGCCCGGCTCCTATGTCTACGACCCGGAAAACGCCGGGTTTTTCATCCGGGACAATCTGCCTCCCGGCCTGGAGCTGGATGACTTCCAGGACTTCCCCATGTGGCGGGCGTTTAACGCGGACATGCTGGACTACGCCGCCGCCCGGTATGAGGGCCATATCATCGTGCCCATGACGGTGACAAAGCGGGCGTACTACGACGAGTTGATGGGCGCGCTGGCGGAGCGGCACGAGGTACGCCACTTCATCCTCTGGGCGGGGCGGGAGACGCTGGAAAAGCGGCTGGCCTCCCGGCTGGAACGGCCCGGCTCCTGGGCACACCGGCAGATCGGCCGGTGCCTGGACGCCTTCGAGACCCAAATCACCCGGGAGCGGGTGGACACGGAGGGGCTGGACATCGGCCAGGTTGCGGAGAAAATCGGGGCGCTGTGCGGCCTGACGCTGGCGCGGGACGGGCGGGGGCCCGTGCGCCGGAGGCTGGACCGGCTGGTCACACAGCTCGGGCACATTCGCTGAAAGGGAGGAGACAATGACATGGTCAAAGCGGTGATTTTTGATCTGGACGGCCTGCTGGTGGACACCGAGCCCATCTGCTGCCGGATTTTGCAGGACATCCTGGCGGAATTCGGGCGGACGATCACCCTGGAGGAGTACGTCCGGGGGTACAGCGGCAAGCCCGAGCGGGCCAACGTGGCCCGCCTCATCGAGAGCTACCGCTTGCCCTGGACGGTGGAGGAGGGGCTGGCGCGCATTTTTACCCTGGAGGAGGAGCTCCACGCCCAGGGGGTGGCGCTGAAGCCGGGGGCGAAGGAGCTGCTGGACCACCTGCGGGAGACGGGGCGGGGGGTGGCCATTGCCTCGTCCAGCACCCGGGAGCGGGCGCTGAACCTGCTGAACCAGCACGGTGTGGCGGAATATTTCCAGCAGTTCGTGTTCGCCGGAGAGGTGGAGCGGGGCAAGCCCGCGCCGGACGTGTTCCTCAAGGCGTGCGAAAAGCTGGGGCAGGCGCCGGGGGACTGCCTGGTGCTGGAGGACAGCGAGGCGGGCATACAGGCCACCCACGCCGCCGGGGTTCCGGTGATCTGCGTGCCCGACCTGAAAACGCCGGAGGAGCGGTTTTTGAAGCTGACGGCGGCGGTGTGCCCGTCGCTGGACCAGGTGATCCCCTGGCTGGAGGGGGAGGCCGGGCGGTGAGCCGGCCCTTGCCGGGACGGGAGAAGTGTGATACAATGACAGCCGGAGCGATGCCTCCGGCCGCCGCGTTCGCGCCCGAAGGGGCCGGGGATTCCGGTTGATTTTCCAAACAGAAAGGCTGATCCCATGCTTTACGCCATCCTGGCCGCCGCGCTGGTGGCCGTTGACCAACTTGTGAAATATCTGGTGCGCGCCCACATCCCCCTGGGCGGGTCCGCGCCCTTGATTCCCCATGTGCTGGAGCTCACCTATGTGCAGAACACCGGCGCGGCCTTCTCCCTGCTGCGCCAGCACACGTGGCTGCTCACCCTCACCTCCACGGTGGTGGTGCTGGCGATGTGCGGCCTGATTTTGAAGGGCTTCTTCAAAAACCGGCTGGGGCTGTGGTCCGCCGCCCTGGTGCTGGCGGGCGGGGTGGGGAATCTCTTCGACCGGGCGGTGTTCGGCTTTGTCACCGATATGTTCAAGACCACCTTTATGGACTTCGCCGTGTTCAACGTGGCCGACTGCTGCATCACGGTGGGGGTGCCCCTGCTGTTTTTGTACGTGCTACTGTACGTGGGCGGGGAGGAGAAAAAGGAGGGCGGGGACGATGACGCTGCCCAGCTTCCCCCTGACGGTCGCTGAGCCGGGGCGGGCGGACGCGGTGCTGGCCGCGGCGCTGGACGGACTCACCCGCTCGGCGGCAGTGCGCTGGCTGGAGGAGGGGCGGATCACCCTGGACGGCAGGCCCCTGAAGAAAAACGCAAAGCTCCAGCCCGGGGACCGGGTGCTCATCACGCCCCCCCAGCCCCAGGCGGTGGAGCTGACCGCCCAGGACATCCCGCTGGACGTGGCCTATGAGGACAGCGACGTGATCGTGGTGAACAAGCCGGTGGGGATGGTGGTCCACCCCGCGCCCGGCCACCCCGACGGCACGTTGGTCAACGCGCTGTTATATCACTGCAAAAATAGCCTGTCCGGCATCAATGGGGAGCTGCGCCCCGGCATCGTCCACCGCATCGACCGGGACACCTCGGGCCTGGTCATCGCCGCCAAAAACGACCGGGCCCATCTGGCTCTGGCCGCGCAGCTCCAGGACCACTCCCTGTTCCGGCTGTACCACGCGGTGGCGGTGGGGAGCTTCCGGGAGGAGTCGGGCACGGTGGACGCCCCCATCGGCCGCCACCGGGCGGACCGCAAGCGCATGGCCGTCACCCCCGGCGGCCGGGAGGCGGTGACCCACTATCAGGTGATCGGCGCACAGAACGGCTGCACCCACCTCACCTGCCGGCTGGAGACCGGGCGCACCCATCAGATCCGGGTGCACATGGCTTACATCGGCCACCCCCTGCTGGGGGACACGGTGTACGGGGCGAAAAAGCCCGTGCCGGGGCTGGCGGGGCAGTGCCTCCACGCGGCGCGGCTCACCTTCACCCACCCTTCCACCGGGGAGCGGATCGAGGCGGAGGCCCCCCTGCCGGAGTGGTTCCAGGCGGTTTTGAAGCGGTACGGGCTGCGGTAGAGGGGCGGCGGAGAGGAGAACGGCATGGAGTTTAAAAAGAGAAAGCTGCTGATGAACGCGCTGAATGTCATCGCCGTGGGGCTGATGATCTGGCAGCTGATGCGGTGGTCCTGGGTGACGTTCTGGATCTCGCTGGCCTTTGTGGCGGCGGCCATCGCCGCCAACCGGGCGCTGTGGCGCTGCCCCCACTGCGGGGAGCACCTGGGGATGGGCGCGGAAGAGACCTGCCCCAAGTGCGGCCGGCGGCTGGACGGCGGGCAGTAGCCAAAGGAGGCGGCGGAGCGTGAAGCTCAAACGGGCCAAAAAGGTGATTGCCGGGCTGCTGGCGGCCATGGCGGCGGCGGTGGTGCTGGGAGCGGTGTGGGCCAACCCGGTTTTTGCGGCGGCGGCGGTGATTTTGCTGCTGGTCCTCATCAGCTACAGCTTTTCCCAGTGGCGCTGCCCCCACTGCGGGGAGTACCTGGGCTGGGTGGGAAAGGGCATCCAGCTGTGCCCCTTCTGCCATGAGCGGCTGGATCAAGAGGCATAACCCCTGACGTTTTGGGTACACTACCCAAAAACGGAAGGGGTTTTTCCTATGCTCAACCACCGCAAGGCGGCCGTCATCGGCTGCGGCTTTGTGGGCGCGTCCATCGCCTTCAGCCTGATCCAGCGGGGACTGTTCTCCCAGCTGGTGCTCATCGACGCCAACCGGGACAAGGCTGAGGGCGAGGCCATGGATTTAAGCCACGGCCTGCCCTATATCGCCGCCATGGACGTATACGCCGGGACCTACGACGATCTGAGCGACTGCGCCCTGGTGGTCATCACCGCCGGGGCAAACCAGAAGCCGGGCCAGACCCGGCTGGAGCTCATCGGCCAGAACGTGGCCATCCTCAACTCCATCATCCCTCAGATCACCGCCCGGCCCTTTGAGGGCATTCTGCTCATCGTGTCCAACCCGGTGGACGTGCTCACCTACGCCGCCTTTCGCATATCCGGCTACCCCGCCCATCGGGTGATGGGGTCGGGGACGGTGCTGGACTCGGCCCGGCTGCGCTACCTGCTGGGGGAGCACCTGGACGTGGACAGCCGGTCCATCCACGCGGTCATCGTGGGCGAGCACGGGGACAGCGAGCTGGCGGTGTGGAGCGGGGCCAACGTGTCCGGGGTGCCGCTGGACGACTTCTGCACCATGCGGGGGCACACCGGCCACCGGGAGGCGGAGCAGCGCATCTATGAGGACGTGCGGGACAGCGCCTACGAGATCATCCGCCGCAAGGGGGCCACCTATTACGGCATCGCCATGGCGGTGGCCCGCATCGCGGAGTGTATCATGAAGGATGAGCGGGCCATCCTGCCCGTGTCGGTGGTGCTGGGGGGACAGTACGGCCTGCGGGATCTGGCGCTGTCCATCCCGTCCATCGTGGGGCGGCGCGGGGTGGAGCAGATTTTGGAGATCCCCCTGGCCCAGGAGGAGCGGGAGGCGCTCCACGCCTCTGCGGGGCAGCTGCGGGGGGTGATCCAGGAGCTGGACCTGCCGTAACGCCGGGAGCGGGCGCAAGAAAAAGCCGGGAGCGCAGGCTCCCGGCTTTTTGAGGTTCGCTTATTCCACGCGGAAGCGGCCGATGAGGCCGTTGAGCGTCCGGGCCTGGCCGGACAGCTCCTTGGACACCGCGGCGCTCTTCTCCGCGGCGGAGGAGTTGGCCTGGACCACGGCGGAGATCTCCTTGATGCCGTTTTCCACCAGCACGATCATCTCGGACTGCTGGACGCTGGCGGCGGCGATCTCGTCCATCAGGGCCTTGATGGAGGAAATGCAGTCCCCGATGACCTGCATCGCGGACACGGCCAGATCGGTGGACTCCGTGCCGGTTTTAACGTCCTGGATGGAGCGGTTGATGAGGGTGTTGGTGTTCTGGGCGGCCTGGGCGGACTTGGCGGCCAGATTGCGCACCTCGTCGGCCACCACGGCGAAGCCCTTGCCGGCGGTGCCCGCCCGAGCGGCCTCCACCGCGGCGTTCAGCGCCAGAATATTGGTCTGGAAGGCGATGTCCTCAATGGTTTTGATGATGGTGCCGATCTGGGCGGAGGACTGGTCGATGTTGTGGGTGGCGGTGAGCAGCTGCGCCATCTTGGTGTCCGCCTCGTCGGCGTAGCCGGTGGCCTTGGCCACCAGGTCGCTGGCGCTGCCGCAGCGCACGGTGCTGGTCTGGAGCTGGGAGGTGATTTCGGTGACGTTGGACACCAGGCCGGTGATGGAGGCGGCCTGCTCCACCGTGCCCTGGGACAGGGCCTGGGCGCCGGAGGACACCCGGTCCGCGCTGGCGTCCACCTGGCCCGCCACCAGGGAGATGTCCCGGATGACGCTGGTCAGGTTGGCGCGGATGGACTTCAGGCTCTCCGACAGGGTCTGGAAGTCGCCAATGTAAAGCGCCTGGTTTTTCTCCACGTCCACGGTGAAGTCGCCCCCCGCCATCTGGCCCAGGATGCGGCTCACGTCGTCGATGGTCTCCCGCAGGGCGGCGCACACCCGGTGGGTGGTCTGGGCGATCATGCCGATCTCATCCGAGCGGCCGTAGAAAACGGCCAGCTCCTCGTCGGCGGACAGGTTCAGATCGCCCAGGCGGCCGATGGCCCGCTCCACCGCCATGAGCTCCCGGCCCTCCCGGCGCAGGATCAGCAGGGTGACGAGGATGACGGCGGCGGCCATGGCGGCGCACAGCGCGCCCACCAGCACCCGCACCGTGGTCACGGAGGCGTAGACCTGGGCGGCGTTGTTGCGGACCATAAACACCCAGCCCCGGTCCCGCAGGTATTTATAGACCACCAGCTGATTCACGCCGCCCTCATCCCGATAGGAGTGGGTGCTGGCCTGGGTGCTGCCGTCCGCCCGGATGCGCTGGAGGATCTCCTGGTATCCGGCGTCGGTGGTTTCGGTGTTGAGCAGCGCCTCGTCCTCGTGGTAGAGGTACACGCCGGTGTCCACATTCAAAAATACATATTCGCTGTTGGGCAGGCCCTTGATGTCCAGGTTGAGCAGGGCGTCCATCAGGCGGCTGGCGTAGACGCCCGCCCCCACGTAGCCGATGCACCGCTGGTCCTCAAAGATGGGGCTATACATGGAGATAATCATGCTGCCGGTGCCGGGGGACTTCATGATCCCGGAGTTGGTCAGCTCCCGGGTGGCCAGAATGGTGTCCTGGAAGGATTTCAGGGAATCGCCCGACCGGGTGGTGATGCCGATGGCCCCCTGAGAGGTGTGGGTGAGCACGTAGGTCTCCGGGGTGGCGATATACAGCCCCTCGAAAATGCCCTTGAGGTTGGCGAAATCCTGGGTGTACTGCTGGGCGCGGGCCAGCAGCTGAGGGTTCTCGGGGTCCAGCAGGAGCTGGCGCACCTCGCCGCTCAGGGCGAAGGCGGACACATATTCCTCCGCCGAGGAGACGTATTCGTCAATGATGGAGGCCCTGGACTCCACGGCGTCCGTCATCTGGTTGGTGATGTCGCTTTCGACCATGGCGGCGGTGTTTGTGGAGACAACGACCCACAGCAGCACCATGCCCAGCAGGGTGATGGCCGACGTAATTGCGCCGATACGGGTGGCGAGCTTCTTGTTTACCAGGAATTTCATAAACATTCCTCCGCAGAAAAAGGTTTTGAGGATGAGTCGCTTTGTCTGCCGAATGACTTCCCTGTATGCGCGCCGAATACGGTGGCGTACTATTATAACATGCTGAAAAATCGATGTCCAGATACTAGGAAAAAATCAAGGCCCGCCGGGGCAAAAAATCTGAGGGGCGCTTTCAGGGGAACGCAAAGGCCCCCCGGCGGCAGCCGGAGGGCCTGAGATGGAATTGTGTCGGGCGGGGTCAGGGGGAAGCAGGGGTAATTTAGGGCTCCGGCGTCAGGGAGTAGGGATCAATGCAATTGCCCTTCCGGCAACCGGAGGGAACAGTATACTGGGCGATTTTGTTGCAACCCAAGCACGTGTGCGAATAGGTAAACGTGTGGTTGCTGGGATCGGGAGAAAGATGGTTGGAGCTGATAAACCGATCTGCGCCAAAATTATGTGGTTGGAGCGACCAATCCTCTGAAATGATAATATTGAGATTACAGTCAGGGCATGTTCTATGAATTCTGGTAAGTGTCAAGTGTTCAGACTCAGAATGTTCCTGGGAAATAGTGCCCGACGTAGCCTTGCCTGACATCAAGTTGGGGTGAGTACAACTGGACTGCGCCGTCAAGCTTACCGGTGTGTAGCCAAGTTCTTGTTCAAGGTCTGCCATCATCTGTTCCAATTCAGCGCGCAAAGCTTCATACGCTTTAAGGTCCGCCGTCATCTGTTCCGATGCGGCGTGTAAAGTTTCCACCTCAGCCAAGGTGGGCTCAGCATTTTCCGGGGATTCGGCGGCGGCCTCCTTTGGGCCGGCGGCAAATGCTGCGGTGACAGAACACGCCAGCAGGAGGGCTAGAACCAGACATAACAGGGCTGATTTCTTCATAGCTCAATGCTCCTTTCTCGGCCGGTTTCGGCCGAATGTGCGGCAGAAAATCCTATTTTCTACCTAGGTGGTAAGGTCCGTTTTTAGTGTGGCCGGATGCAGGGCAATGATCACAATAGTATTACAAAAATATATTACTATAATAACCGCTCAATGTCAAGACAAAAACAGAAAAAACCAGGCGCCGGGTCCGTCCGGCGCCTGGTTTGGTTTCACGTGAAACGCTTTTTACTTGACCTGCTCGCCCGCGGCCTTCTTGGCCTCGATCTCCTTGAGGGCGTCCTTGTAGGACAGGTTGACCCGGCCCTTCTCGTCGATGTCGGTGACCTTGACCCAGATCATGTCGCCAATGTTGATGACGTCCTCCACCTTGGCCACCCGGTGGTTGGCCAGCTTGGAGATGTGGACCATGCCGTCCTTGCCGGGGGCCAGCTCCACAAAGGCGCCGAACTGGAGGATGCGCACCACCTTGCCATAGTACAGCGAGCCAACCTCGGGGACAAACACGATGGTGTCAATCATCTTCTTGGCGATCTCGCAGGCCTCGGCGTTGGGGGAGGCGATGTGGATGGTGCCGTCGTCCTCAATGTCGATCTGCGCGCCGGACTCGGCGGTGATCTTCTGGATGACGCTGCCGCCCTTGCCGATGACCTCGCGGATCTTGTCCGGGTCGATCTTCACGGTAATCATCTTGGGGGCGTAGCGGCTGACCTCCGCCCGGGGCTGGGCGATGCAGGGCAGCATGATCTCGTCCAGAATGGCGAAGCGGGCGTCGCGGGTGATGTCCAGCGCCTCCTGGATGATGGCGTGGGACAGGCCGTCGTTCTTGATGTCCATTTGGATGGCGGTGATGCCCTTCTTGGTGCCCGCCACCTTGAAGTCCATCTCGCCGTGGAAGTCCTCCACACCCTGTATGTCAATAAAGGTGGTGAAGCCGCCGTTATCGTCCTGAATGAGTCCGCAGGAGATGCCCGCCACGGGGGCGGAGATGGGCACGCCCGCGTCCATCAGGGCCAGGGTGGAGCCGCAGATGGAGCCTTGGGAGGTGGAGCCGTTGGAGGAGAGCACCTCGGACACCACCCGGATGGCGTAGGGGAAGTCGTCCACACTGGGGATGACGGGTTCCAGGGCGCGCTCGGCCAGGGCGCCGTGGCCCTTCTCCCGGCGGTTGGTAGACCGGGCGGCCCGGGCCTCGCCGGTGGAGTAGGCGGGGAAGTTGTAGTGGTGCATATACCGCTTCTCCTCCTCTTCCCAGATGGTGTCCAGCTTCTGGGCGGCGGAGAGGGTGTTCAGGGTGCAGATGGACAGCACCTGGGTCTGGCCGCGGGTGAACAGGCCGGAGCCGTGGACGCGGGGCAGCACGCCCACCTCGGCGCCCAGGGGGCGGATCTCGTTCTTGGCGCGGCCGTCCACCCGGTGGCCCTCCAGCAGCCAGGCCTTGACGATCTTCTTTTGGAACTTGTAGGTGATTTCCTCCAGGAACTGGTCCATGTCGGGGTGGTCCTCGAGATACTTCTCGTGCCACTTCTCAATCATGGCGTTCCAGCGGTCCTCGCGCACGTTCTTGTCGTCAGTGTCCATGGCGGCCTTGGCCTCGTCCATGAAGTCGGCGGTGATCTTGTCAAACAGCTCCTGGTCAAAGGCGGCGTGGTCGTAGGTCATCTTCTCTTTGCCCACCTCGGCCACCATCTGGTTGATGAGGGCGACCTGCTTCTGGATCTCCTCGTGGGCCTTGACGATGGCGTCGTACATGATGGGGTCGGGCAGTTCCTTGGCGCCCGCCTCGATCATGATGACCTTGCCCGCCGTGGCGGCCACGGTCAGGTCCAGCTGGGAGCTGTGCTTCTGCTCCTGGGTGGGGTTATACACCAGCCGGCCGTCCACATAGCCCATCTCCAGGCAGCCGATGGGGCCTGCCCAGGGGATGCAGGACACGGCCAGACAGGCGGACACGCCGATCATGGCGGTCACCTCGGGGGAGCAGTCGCGGTCCACGCTCATGACGGTGCAGGTGCACACCACGTCGTTGCGGAAATCATAGGGGAACAGGGGGCGGATGGAGCGGTCGATGACCCGGCCGGCCAGCACGGCGGGCAGGGAGGGCTGACCCTCGCGGCGCATGAAGGAGCCGGGGATGCGGCCCACGGCGTACAGCTTTTCCTCAAAGTCCACGGACAGGGGGAAGAAGTCGATGCCGTCCCGGGGACGGGGGGAGACGGTGGTGGCCACCAGCACGGTGGTCTCGCCGTAGGTGACCAGGGCAGAGGCGGTGGCCAGCTCGGCCACCTTGCCCATGCTGATGGTCAGGGGACGGCCGCACAGGTCCATGGACCAGGTGCGCTCGTTGGGGAACTGCTTGCGGGTGATGACGGTTGACATGAGGGTATGCTCCTTTCGTGTTGTAAATGACGTTGGAGCCGCATTGTCACGCTGCGAAGCGGCCAGGGCGCTCGGTCGCTTTCACTTCGCCTCGGGCAAAATCCGCCTCCGCTTTGCGGCGGCTGGGTTTTTGCCCTCGCTCCGTTCCAAGCTCCCTCGCTGTCCGCTTCTCCGCGCTTCCTCTTAGCA
This sequence comes from uncultured Oscillospiraceae bacterium, assembly GCA_949841355.1. GTDB lineage: Bacteria > Bacillota > Clostridia > Oscillospirales > Oscillospiraceae > Enterenecus. Next base: position 5,910 of record CATKZP010000010.1, on the reverse strand, counting down.
CTTGAACATAAGCCCCGACGATTGCCGGGACCCATGTTCAACTGCTAAAAAGGCGGCGGCTCCATGGACGGATGGGACTATTTGCGGGAGAAGGCGCGCAGCCTCCTGTGCACCTTCTGCGCTCCCTCCCCCGGATGGGGGACAAGGGCGGCGGTTCCCCGCCGCCCTTGTTTACGGTAACGGGCACTGTCACGCTCGGATTGGGCCCATCATACGGGGCGGCTTCCCTCCGACTCGGACAAAACCCAGTCCCACGGTGTGGGCCTTGGGCTTTTGTCCTCGCTTCGGTCCATCCGCCCCTATGGGCCTATCCTCGCGCTTCTTACTTTCTGATGCCCAGCTTGGCGATGATGGCGCGGTAGCGCTCAATGTCCTTCTTTGCCAGGTAGTCCAGCAGCTTGCGGCGCTTACCGATCATCTTATACAGGCCGCGGCGGCTGTGGTTGTCGTGGATGTGCACCCGCAGGTGCTCGGTGAGCTCCTGAATGCGGGCGGTGAGAATGGCGATCTGCACCTCGGGAGAGCCGGTGTCGGTCTCATGGGTGCGGTTGGCCTCGATGACGGAGGTCTTTTGGTCCTTGCGGATCATGGGAGGTTCCACCTTTCCTGTTAATTTCCCTGCCGCTGAGTGATGGGTGGGCGGATGCCCCGCGCAAAACGCGGCGTTGTCCCAAAACTAAGCAGGCGGGCGCGCCCCTTTCCGGGACGTACTGGCAAAGCATATCATAGTTTGGCCGCTTTGTAAAGAATAATTTCAGGAAAGGAGAAATTTCAGAGAACTTTTCTTCCCGTAAGAGAGGGACGGCGGGAAAACTGTGCATATTTCTGAGGAGAGCCAGAAATACTGTGAAAAAGAAGCGTGAGGATAGGCCCATAGGGGCGGATGGACCGGAGCGAAGGCAAAAACCCAGAGCCCGCGCAGCGGGATCGGATTTTGCCTGAGCCGGAGGGAAGCCGGCCCGTAATGGGCCCAATCCGAGCGTGACAAAGCAAGAAGCGCGAGGATAGCCGCGCGGCCAATCCAAGCGCGACACCAACCAGGTCAAGGAGGCGGGAACCCATGGGCATATTCGGGATGAAAAAGCACGCGCCGCCCCCCCATCCCCGCAGAGAGCCCCGGTACGCCATCCCCCTGACGGCGGACGCCGTGGCCGGGGTGTTTGAGCGCTGCGCCGACTTCAACCGGCGCACCCTCTACCTCAACAACGACCCGGCGCGGCAGGTGGAGATGCTCTTCATCGCCGGACAGGTGCGCAACGAGCGGGCCTGCGACTACGTGCTGCGCCCGCTCACCCAGAACGAGGCCCTGCGGCGGGCCCCCGATATGGACGCCGCCTTCGACCTGATGCTCAAGGGCGGGCTGTACTCCCTGGTGGTGCAGAGCCGGGATACCGCGGATCAGGTGATCTTCGACCTCATCGACGGGGCGGCGGCGCTGTTTTTCCCGGGAAAGGAGCAGGCGCTCACCCTGTCGGCGGGGACGGAGGAGAAGCGCTCCGTCTCCAACCCGGAGAACGAGCCGGACGTGAAGGGCGCGCGGGATTCCTTCGTGGAGAGCCTGCGGACCAATACCTCGCTGGTGCGCAGGCGCTTTCGGGCGCCGGAGCTGAAGATTGAGGAGCAGGTGGTGGGGCGGCGGTCGGTGACGCCGGTGGACGTATTATATGTGGAGGGCATCGCGGACCCGGACCTGGCCCGGCAGGTGAAGGCCAAGCTGGAGCAGATCGACATTGACGCGCTGCTCATGACCGGGAGCCTGGAGCAGTACGTCACCGACGAGCGGGGGACGGCCTTCCCCCTCACCGCCTACACCGAGCGGCCCGACCGGTTCTGCACCGGGCTGGCCGAGGGGCGGGTGGGGGTCATCGTGGACGGAATGCCCATGGGCTGGCTGTTCCCCGCCACCCTGGACAGCTTCTTCCGCACCGGACAGGATCGGAGCACCAGCTGGGCGGTGGCCGGGGCGCTGAGCGTGCTGCGCTACCTGTGTATGCTCATCACCCTGTTCCTGCCGGGGCTGTACGCGGCGGCGGTGCTGTTTGATCCCGAGCTTATCCCGGTGAAGCTCACCCTGTCCATCATCGCGGCCAAGGCGGACGTGCCCTTTTCCACGCTGACGGAGATTTTGGTGATGCTGCTGGCCTTTGAGGTCTTGCAGGAGGCGGGCCTGCGCCTGCCGTCCTCCATCGGGCAGACCGTGTCCATCCTGGGCGGGCTGGTGGTGGGGTCCGCGGCGGTGGAGGCCAAGCTGGTGTCCCCCGCCGTGCTGGTGGTGGTAGCCATCGCCGGCATCGCCGGGTACACCGCCCCCAGCCAGGACTTCGCCGGCGCGCTGCGCATATGGCGGTTCCTCATCACCGCCGCCGGGGGCGTGCTGGGGCTGACGGGGCTGGTGCTGGCGGGGGTGGCGCTGACGTACCGGCTGGCCGTGCTGGAGACCTTCGGGGTGGCATACCTCACCCCCTTCGCCTCCAACGCCGGGAAGCAGCGGGAGGGGCACACGGTGCTGCGGGAGCCCCTGCCCGACGTGAAAACAAGGCCGGATTACCTGAATACGCAGAACAGGAGGAACCAGGGGTGAGAAAATGGCTGCTGCTTGGCATCGCGGCGGCGGTGCTGCTGGCGGGGTGGCGGCCCGCCCCCAAGGAGCCGGAGGGGCTGGCCCTGGTGCGGGTGCTGGGGGCGGACGGCCCGGGGCCGGTGACGCTGACGGCGGTGTGCGGCGGGGAGGACCAGGAGGACCCCAGCCGGGGGAGCTGCGCCGGGGCGGACTTCGACGGCGCGCTGGAGGGGCTGCCCTGGTCGGGCGGGGAGGAGCTGTCCCTCACCAGCGTATCCTATATTATAGTAGGCAGAGACGTGGAGCTGGAAAAGGTACTGCTGGCCGCGCTGCGCAATCAGGAGCTGGGCGCGGCGTGCACCGTATGGCTGGCGGAGGAGGGGGCCGGGGCGCTGCTGGCCGGGTGCGCCGACCCGGCGGCGGGGCTGGACCTGCTCTGCCGCAGAGGGTGCGGCGCGCCCACGGTGGTGGAGGCGCTGGCAAGGCTGGAGAGCGGGGAGACCCTCACCCTGCCGCTGCTGGCCGGAGAGGGACCCGCCCTCATCGACTGGGAAGAATGGAGGACCGGGGCATGAATGATGGGACGCTGTCCGCCCGGCAGCTGGCGGTGGCGGTGATGGTGGGCGGACTGTCCGCGGGAGCCGCCATCGCCGGCCGGGGCGGCTGGTGGTGGACGCTGGCCGGAGCGGCGGCGGGAACGGCCATGGGCTGGCTGCTGCTGCGGCGGGTGGGGTGTGGGAGGCTCCGTCCCGCGCTGAGGGCGCTGTACGGCGGGTGGGCGGTGGTGCTGATGGCCCGGACGCTGGACGAGACGGCGCGGCGGCTCCAGCCCGCGGCCGGAGAGCGGGGGGCGGCGTGGATGGTGCTGCTGCTGGCCCTGCCCCTGGTCTGGATGAGCTGGGGGAAGGGAGCGGCCTTCTTCCGGATGGCGGAGGTGCTGTGGCTGGGCGCGGCGGCGGCGGTGGCCGCCATTCTGCTGCTGGGGCTGCCCCGGGTGGACTGGGAGTGGGCGGCGGAGCCGGCGGGGAGCTGGGGGGAGTCCCTGCTGGCGGGAACGCTGCCCATGGCTGCGGGGCTGTACGCGCTGCCTCATTTATATAAGGTGAAGGAGGAGCCGGGAGACCTGCGGCGGGGTCTGGCGTGGCTGGCGGCGCTGGGCGCGGTGAGCGGGGCGCTGGGCCTGCTGACGGCCGGGCTGCTCCACCCGGCGGTGGCGGCAAAGCTGGATGGGCCGTTTTTTTCCGCGGCGGGGCTGCTGGGGGACAGCGCGCGGCTGGAGGGGCTGGCGGCTGCGGTGTGGCTGCTGCCCGACCTGGTATGGATGGGGCTGCTGGCCCGGTCCTGGGGAGAGGGCCGGGGGCCCGCGCTGGCGGTTCTGGCGGCGGCAGGGCTGGCGCTGGGAGGGATCGCGGCGGGATTTCCGGCGGCGGCGTGCGCCGCAGGGTGCCTGGCGCTGGCGGTTTTGACAGTGGCGCTCCCGCCAGAGGGGGGAAAATAGTGGTCGCGAGAGCCGGAAAGGGCCATATTTTGTGGTCGAAAGGGCCGCGAGAAAAAAGGCTGAAAAAATGCGAAATTAGGGGTTGACAAACAGGGGAGGATTTGCTAATATAGGCGAGCACCAACCGAGAGGCCCCACGAGAGCGGGGCGGGCGAGCGAAAAAGTTTCAAGAAATTGAAAAAAGGGCTTGACAAAGCTTGGTGAGTGTGTTAGAATAACGGAGTTCCGCATGACGAGGCCGGGAAGGCTGAGGCGGCGCGGGGCGAAGGGATTTGTACCTTGTAAATTAAACAACGAAGAAACACGAAGCACCAGAAGGACTTGAGTCCTTCAGGAAACTGTCGAGAGATAGTGAAATGAAGGGTCTCATCAATTTCTATTTTGAAGCTAAGATTTGCTTCAATAAATTCGGTTTATGCAGCTAAGGCTGTATAGATACCATTTTATTGAGAGTTTGATCCTGGCTCAGGATGAACGCTGGCGGCGTGCTTAACACATGCAAGTCGAACGAGAACCGATGGATTGAGGATTCGTCCAAATGAAGTTGGGGAAAGTGGCGGACGGGTGAGTAACGCGTGAGCAATCTGCCTTGGAGTGGGGAATAACGGTTGGAAACAGCCGCTAATACCGCATGAAGCAGCTGAGAGGCATCTCTCTGGCTGCCAAAGATTTATCGCTCTGAGATGAGCTCGCGTCTGATTAGCTAGTTGGCGGGGTAACGGCCCACCAAGGCGACGATCAGTAGCCGGACTGAGAGGTTGGCCGGCCACATTGGGACTGAGACACGGCCCAGACTCCTACGGGAGGCAGCAGTGGGGAATATTGGGCAATGGGCGCAAGCCTGACCCAGCAACGCCGCGTGAAGGAAGAAGGCTCTCGGGTTGTAAACTTCTTTTGTCAGGGACGAAGCAAGTGACGGTACCTGACGAATAAGCCACGGCTAACTACGTGCCAGCAGCCGCGGTAATACGTAGGTGGCAAGCGTTATCCGGATTTACTGGGTGTAAAGGGCGTGTAGGCGGGAAAGCAAGTCAGATGTGAAAACCACGGGCTCAACCTGTGGCCTGCATTTGAAACTGTTTTTCTTGAGTGCTGGAGAGGCAATCGGAATTCCGTGTGTAGCGGTGAAATGCGTAGATATACGGAGGAACACCAGTGGCGAAGGCGGATTGCTGGACAGTAACTGACGCTGAGGCGCGAAAGCGTGGGGAGCAAACAGGATTAGATACCCTGGTAGTCCACGCCGTAAACGATGGATACTAGGTGTGGGGGGACTGACCCCCTCCGTGCCGCAGCTAACGCAATAAGTATCCCACCTGGGGAGTACGATCGCAAGGTTGAAACTCAAAGGAATTGACGGGGGCCCGCACAAGCGGTGGAGTATGTGGTTTAATTCGACGCAACGCGAAGAACCTTACCAGGGCTTGACATCCTACTAACGAACCAGAGATGGATTAGGTGCCCTTCGGGGAAAGTAGAGACAGGTGGTGCATGGTTGTCGTCAGCTCGTGTCGTGAGATGTTGGGTTAAGTCCCGCAACGAGCGCAACCCCTATTGTTAGTTGCTACGCAAGAGCACTCTAGCGAGACTGCCGTTGACAAAACGGAGGAAGGTGGGGACGACGTCAAATCATCATGCCCCTTACGTCCTGGGCCACACACGTACTACAATGGCGGCCAACAAAGAGAGGCAAAGCCGCGAGGTGGAGCAAATCTCAAAAAGCCGTCCCAGTTCGGATCGCAGGCTGCAACCCGCCTGCGTGAAGTTGGAATCGCTAGTAATCGCGGATCAGCATGCCGCGGTGAATACGTTCCCGGGCCTTGTACACACCGCCCGTCACACCATGAGAGTC
>CATKZP010000009.1 GCA_949841355.1 uncultured Oscillospiraceae bacterium | reverse complement strand
CTCACCGTGAGACGCATTTTTTATGAAAAGAATTTGCCCGCGAGGGAGCTGCTGTTTCTGGAAAATGAGGCGTTTACTTGACAAGGAAATAATACATAAGCCCCGCTGAATTTGTCGAATATTTGACGCTTTTCTTGATATTGAGTATAATATAAGTGTCACAAGGCCAGAAACGGTAACTGCCGGATTGGAGGCTAAAATGATTAAGCAGTCAGGCAATTTGATTGAAAAATGGACGGCCCTCTATGTCCGGCTCTCCCGCGACGACGAGAACGAGGGGGACAGCAACAGCATAGCCCATCAAATCGAAATCCTCACCAGGTATTGTCAAGACCGTGGAATTTCCAGCTATAAGGTTTACAAAGACGACGGATGGAGCGGTACAAATTTCAAGCGTCCCGGCTTTATGGAAATGATGGCCGACATTGAGGCAGGGCTTGTCAGTATGGTGGTAGTCAAAGATATGTCCCGGTTTGGCAGGAATTATCTGGAGGTCGGGCTATATACAGAAATCCGCTTTCCAGAACTGGGCATCCGCTTTATCGCCGTCAATGACGGAGTAGACAGCGAGGATCAACTGGGAAATGACTTTACCCCGTTCAGAAATATCATAAATGAGTGGTATGCCAAAGACACCTCGAAGAAGATACGGGCGGTTTTCCGAAACAAAGGGATGTCGGGCCAACGGCTGGCGTCAAAGGCCCCCTACGGCTACATAAAGGGCGAGGACGGACAGCTTTTGGTGGACGAGGAAACCGCCCCCGTGGTGGAGTTGATTTTCCAGCTATGTGTGGAGGGCAACGGCCCCGGTAAAATTGCCCGGATGCTGAAAGAGAGGGAAATCCCAACGCCGGGGACGATTGAGTTTCGGCGCACAGGCCGGACAAGCCGTTACTACCCAGATGATCCCTGCCGTTGGAATCCCGCAACTGTTCTGAGTATTTTGGATCAAGATACTTATTTGGGCCGCACAACGAATTTCAAGACCACCAAACTCTCCTATAAGAGCAAGAAAGCAATCATCAATCCCCCCGATAAGCGGGCGGTGTTTGAGGGCACCCACAAGGCGATTATTGACAGGGAGACATGGGAAATCGTACAGAAAAATCGGGAGCAGCGTCGCCGCCCTACCAAGCTGGGCGAAATGGGATTGTTCTCCGGGCTGGCCTACTGCGCCGACTGCGGAGCAAAGCTGTACCACCACCGCACCGTTACATTTACAAAAGAACAGGAGAGTTACACTTGTGCAAACTACCGCTCCAGAAAACAATGTACCGCACATTATATCAGGGCCGTGGTACTGGAAGAACTTGTACTCCAGAACCTGCAGCGTGTTGTGGCCTACGCACAGGATGACGAGGACGAGTTTGTTCGGCGCGTCATGGAAAATAAGACAGCGGCGCAGCGTACCGAGCAGGAGCGGGCCAAGCGCAAGCTGGAAAAGCAGGAGCGGCGCATCAGCGAACTTGACCGCATTATTCAACAGCTTTATGAAGATCGTGTGGCGGGGGCGTTGAGTGTAGAGCGGTTTACCCGGTTGTACGAGGACTATGAAAAGGAGCAGTTGGATCTGAAACAGTCCGCAGAGGAATTGCGAGGCGTTGTAGCCGAGACGGAGGCCCAGGCTGTCAATATTCAGAATTTCCTGAAAATTGTACGGAAGTACACCGAACCCACCGAGCTGACTCCGGCCCTTTTGCGTGAGTTTGTGGAAAAGGTAGTTGTCCACGCCCCGGATAAGTCCAGCGGCCATCGCACCCAGCGCATTGACGTACATTATAACTTTATTGGGGAGATTGATTTTTCCCCGGAGTTTAGCCAGTATAGCAAAACGACAACCGCATGACGCCACAACATCATGCGGTTGCACTCCCAATAGAGAAAACTTCTTTATACGTATTGCACATACTTTTAACGTTAAGTAAGATGGAGACTAAACTTCCCATATTGACAACACAAATAGTTTAAAAGGGCGGTAATACCTCCTTGATATTACCGCCCTTTTGATGTAATGCTTTTGATACAGTTTTATTTTAACAGAACCTCATTAGCATTTTCATCAAATTAGTTACTTTCTCGCAAGAGTTGATGTTATTGCCAATGCCGGAAAGATCATCATACTTCCGTGTGCCATCTTCATTCCGCTGAGAGGCCAGGTCATTTCTCCACTTGCGCAGTGATTCAATCCATGAATCAAAATAGCTGAGAGGGTCGCCTGACCAATCATCCACGGTCCAAGCTTTTGAAAGACCAGAGTAACCGCTCAAATGGGTGTCCATCTCCAGTCCGCTTAAAATCGGAGGATTATCATAAAGCACAGCGTTCCCATTATTATCCTTATACCCAATGGGCACTATACGGAGATTTGCCCTGGTGTGCATGAAGTCGGATTCCGTGATCAATCCTGCGTCTTTTAACTCTCGGCAAAGCTCCGTCCATTCGTCCTGAGTGATGTTGCCATCCCCGGCATTCATGCGATCCAATACGCTTTTGGATTCTATCGAAAGTTGGTCATATGCGGCTCTTAAAGTAAGATCCGTTATTGGATCGGTGAAGTCCATGGTGTCGGTCAGCTTCCCCATCTGGGCCGCAGCGTCGGATGCCGCTATGTTGGGGGCGGCGTTCCCGCCGGAAAACGTACCCATGCGCCCATTCCCCGATATCCTCATATCCATATCCATGCTGGTTGTCTCACTTTCCTGCTGTTTTGCATCGATAAAATCTTGATACATTTTAAGCAGATACTTCGCTTCAGTTCGATTAGACTGAGAAAACATTTGCGATGTAGTCATTTTATCAATTTCATTCATATAGTTCAGTTTCTGTGTGACTTTCCCCGTATTTATTCCGTGGGGGAGCACATTAAAATGAACAAGTGAATTTGCTTCGGGTGGAATTTGCCCAGTTTTCTGCAAATGACCAAACAAAGCGCACATTTCCGCATAGGATGCCTGCTTCGGATCAATGTCATTGATGTGACAGGTAAAGTCAAATTCACCGTCGCTGGCCTGACCCTTGATTCGGACAACAGGATCCTCGTCAGTGGAATCGGAAGTATATTCCGCATAGACCGTTTGATAGCCTATCCCACCAGAATAAATGGTGTTTTCCCGAGGCAGATACATGCGGATTGGCCCTTGTTCTGTTTGCTGTGCATCGGACAGCAGATCTCGAAATGATGAGGAACTCGTTCTTTTTGAGCAGTCCATAAATCGAATCGCCGATACAGACGGATTTAGAAACCCGCTGATATTCATAAAGTCCTTCACTCCTAAAAAAATCAACTTGATTTGCTTCTAGCTTCATTTTCAACAGAGTTTACCTAGCATCTCGATTATAGAGTGCTTCTAATAATTTGTCAATGACAAATTTTATATATAGAAAAATTATTTGGTTAATAAATATTGTGATTGTGCATAGCAAAAATCTATGCTATAATCTTCTTAATTTGAAGGGACGGGGCGGAGAGATGGAAGAAAACTTAAAAAAGGCCCTATCAGAAATGTTAGTGCTTGCACTACTTCATGAAAGAGATTACTATGCGTTAGAACTGGCCCCTGCAATCGAGGAACGCAGTAACGGAGCCATTGCGATTACATTTCCCTATTCGATCCTTTACCGCATGATTGAGCAGGAGTATGTCCAGGAACTGCCAAAACAAATCGCGCCCGATGGAAGAAGGCGGCAGTACTTCGGGATTACCGAAACGGGACGGGATTATTTCCGACAGATCTGGGCCACCTATCAGTCGTTTATCGCTGGAGTGAATCAACTAGTGTCAAACGTATTGGAAACCGAGGGAGGAGGTGTTACCAAATGAAGGAGCGTTATCTTCATTCCGTCCGTATTCTGATGGACTGTTCTCCCGAGGAAAAGGAGCGTCTGCTCTCCCGGTTGAGCAACGCCCTGGCGGCTTATTTTGAGGATGTCCCTGATGCCGATGAAAAAGCACTCATTGCAAATTTCGGCACACCAGAAGAATGCGCGGCCCGCTTGCTGGACGAATGCACCCCGACTACGGTTGTAATAGAACGCCAGAAAAAAAGCCGCAAGCATCGTGTTTTAATGACAATTTTGGCTGTACTGCTGGTTATTACAACGGGCTTTGCCCTTTACCTTTGGTCCAATGGGGGCCTGGTGATCATCAGCACATATCATAATGTGCCACCCGATTATTGGGACACCATGCCCTCAAACCATGTTATTTATGCCTACGATGATTAGAGGAAAATTATATTTTGAAAATTTATTTTATCAATTACCGTTATCTTCTGTAATTTATTTGGGGCGGGAGCATCGTTAAAGGTGCTCCCGCCCGGCTCTATACCTATTCCTTTTGTTCCGCGCTCCGCTGTGCTTTCCACTCGGCAAACTCCCTCTGCCCTTCCTCGCTCTCAAAAAAGGCTTGAATCTCCGGGAGCAACACCCGGGCCAGGGCTTCCACTTCATGGAATGGTATTCCTGTGCCGTAGTCGTTGGGCTTCTTTTTTCGTGCCATAGGAGCCGCCCCCGTTCTATAGCTGCCCCTCGTCGAACAGATAGCCCTGGAACACCGTCCGGTCCCCAGTGATAAAGCGGCCCCTCGCGTCCTTGGGTATCTGCTCGGCGGCGCTGGTATTGTCCAGGATGATTTGGGAAAGCACGTTGTCCGCCCTGCCGCATACCCGGAAATCCAGATTATTCTTGATTTGTCCCGGAAGTATCGCAGCGTCGGGCCGCTGGGTGGAGAGTATCAGATGAATCCCAAAAGCCCGCCCCAGCCGCGCAATGGTGGACAGCTTGTTCTCGATCTGCCCCAGCCGCTCCTTGTCCTCCTTGCTCTTGCCCGTCCTGTCCAGCACCTCCGCCACCTCGTCACAGGCGAACACCAGCCGGGGCAGCTTTTCCTCCGTGGCCTCATTGTATGCGTCCAGGTTGGGGCACCCGGTTTCCGCCAGCCGCTCCTTGCGGTATTCCAACACCGCCACAAGCTGATTGAGGGTATAGAGCAAATCTTCCTCGGTGAAGCATATCCGGCATTTTTGGTGCCAGACCTTTGGAAAGTCTACCCCGCCTTTGAAGTCGGCTATGTAGACCTCCGCCCCCTTGTGGAGCGATTGCATGAGCAGCAGCTTCAGCAGCACGCTTTTTCCGCTCCCGGTGGAGCCGCCCAGCAGAATGTGGGGGACATGGGCCAAGTTCACCGTCACAGGCCCCGTCAGGCTCTCCCCCAGTATCAGCACGAAGCTGTCCGGGGATAGGTACTTGTCATTCCAGCGCAGCAACGCCGGGAAATCGCTTTCGGCGGGGACGGCATAGACACGGATGATTTTCCGCCCCTCCCCCCAGGCCATTTTGGCTATGGTGATGTTCAGCGCGGTTTCCACCCCGGCCCGCTTGTCCTCCCACTCATTGAGAGGAATCCCGCAGGGGTCAAACTCCCACACCGTCAGCCGGGGGCTGTCTGTGTCCGGCCTCTTGGCGATCAGAACAGGAGCCTCCCCCGCATGGTTGGTGAGGCCCGCTTTCTGCAAGCCCTCCTTTGCCGCCCTGCCGCCCCATGGTGTTCCCAGCAGCACCAGCAGCGCCAGGAGGCCGCCCACTCCATACAAGGGAATCAAGAGGTCGATAGCGGCCCCCAAGACAGGAGAAAACAGCCCATAGGTGTCCAGGCTGAACAGATGCGCCCGGAGCAGCCACACCAGCATGGCCCCAACGAGGTACAGCACCAGCAGCAGGCCCTTATATGGCGTGGCCTTTGCCGCCGCAAATCCGGCCTTGACGCGCCGGAGTAGATGGCGGTTTTCCGTCCGTTTGCTGATATTGTCTTTTTCGGTTTGGGTCATAGGGAAAGCCCTCCTTTCTTGTGTGTCACCGTGGAGCCGTCCGGGAGGTATTCAACCACGGAATGAATCCGGCGCAGAAACGCCCGCCAGGTTTCGGGCCGCTCCCACTGTTCCGCCCGGTATTGCTTTTCCAACGGTAAATTTGATGTGATGTAGACTTTGGTGTAACAGGCCACTCGGTCGCTGTACCGGGCCGGAAGGTGCAGGGGGTAAACGTCCAGATAATTCAGCATATCCTCAATGGGAATCTGGCTGTTAAACTCCTCAAACACCAGCACATCCTGTCCGTTATAGCCATCGAAGGAAATCCCCCTCGCGGCCCTGTAGTTGGTGATACGGCAAATGCTGCGGGGGTCATGCCGCTCATAAATGCCCCGTGTTTTCCCCGCGCCGCTGGCCCCGAAGATATAGGACACTTCCAAAGAGCGGTTTTCCACGCTGTACTTTTCCGCCGTCAAGGTCTGCCGGAGTAAGTCAATGTCCCGCACTCGAAAGGCCAGATTTGGCGAATCGTCAATGATTTCCGTGGTAGACATACCCGCCCGGATATTCTGGACAAGCCGGAACATCTGCGGGGCCTGTTCCTCCTGCTCCGCCGGGAGGTCTCCCCATTCCTGGAAGGTGCCCGGAACAGCGGTTTCCGCCTTGTCCGTGTCCGCCCACTTTCCCTCTTTGCGGATATACGCCCGGTTGTCCCTGGCGCTCCCATATGCTTTCTCAATGTGCGCCGTGGGAAATCGGTTTTTGATGGTGGTAAAGCGGATGGGCGAAGGAGCATATAGGAAAATATGCGTGTGATACGTCCCTGTCGTGGCGGTTTCGTCAGCCATGCAGTAATAGGCCGGGGCGAATTTCTGTAGGATTTTCGTGATGGCGCTATGGTCAAGCGCGGCCTCCAATGGGTTGTTGATGACCAGCGCCCATTTGCGGGATTGCGTATTGTTGCCCATGCTGGCCTCCTGTTCTTTTGCTACATGCTACATGGTTGCCATAAGGGTAATACTAACCCTTATGGCAAAGGGGCGGCGCTGGCGCTGCCGCCGGGGGACACTTCCCTAAGGGGAACTGTCTTTTCCCCGGTGGCCTCCCCAGCGCCGCCCAATCCGTCAGCTCTTGGCGTTCACCAAATGAATGCCCGTGGCCTTAGCGCCCACCTGGGGCTGGCCCTGGGCCCAGTAGATGAACACCTCCAGGTTGTCGAAGCGCACCTCCACATAGCCCTCCGGGGCCTCCATCTGCCGCTCCCCGTCAATACGCACATTGATTTTGTCCAGCCCCTTTTCGGGCATGGCAACGGCGTAGCGGTAGCCCAGGATGGTGTCCGTCCGGCGGTTGTCCTTGTACTCATAGGCCGGGGCCACGTCCACCAGCCACAGCATGCTCCCCAAGCTCCGGGGATCGATGGTCAAATCGGTAATTTTCATACTGTAAATTCCTCCTATTGATTTTGGGGGCGGCGGCTGGCCTGTCCTCCGCCCGGTTGTTTTTCCCACAAGTCCTTGTGTGCCCTTATCATACAACAGGGGACAACTCAAAAATTTCACCAGTGAAATTTGGGCAAAAAAATTTACCGCCGCCCCATTGCTGCCTGGGACGGCGGTTTCCTGTTATTCCTCGTAATCATTCCCCAATAGGGGAAATCCTTTTTCAGCCAACCGATGGTTCACCGTGAAAATGTCCCCGTCACCCCTGCTTAATGCCTTGTCGATCTCGTAAAGTTCGGGCCATGCGAGATACCGCATTTCATCCCGTTCTTTCGGTTCCTTTTTAAGGCCAAGGGCCAACTGGTTGATGTCCTGTTCGGTCAGCCGTACAGTTCCACCCCGCAAAATCCGGCTTACCCTGGCTTCTGACATTCCGCTTCGGATTGCCAGCTGCTTTTGGGTCATTTTGTGACTTTGGAAGCTCTCCTTCATCAGCCTTGCCAGGGCTGACACATCATTTTGCTTACAACCGGGGCTTTGCTTCGGCTTTCCAGAAGCCAAAGCAGTTCCTCCCGGTTATAATTTTATCTGGGCCTTTTGCCGGAGGTGGTGCGCTGAATCATGTTGTGCAGTGTCCTATGTCTGGAAAATCTGCTTTCATAGTCCATAACAGCCACCCCCTTTCGTGATACGCTGTCGGTGAATATGGTCTATCCACCTCCGGCGCAAAGCCCTATCACGAATTAGGTTTTGCAATATGGCACGGGGCCATACCTTCATCATGCTCCCGCAGATATGTGGGGTGGCAAGGGCAGCACCTTTTCCCACCTGCGGCTTGGTCTTCGGGCGTGTCGCGCACGCCCATGTTTTCATTCTTCGAGTTGTGCCGTTAAGACGGCATATCTTATATCAATTCATTTTTGCGGCGGCAACTATAAGATAACAAAATTTTCCTATTGAGTGGTGAACATTTTGTAAAGGTATCTGTTATCCAGTGTTATTCTGTCCCTTTTTCCAGTAGCCCAGGCCGCGCCCCCTGTCAATGGTCGAGATGAACGGCATAGGTGCCGCCATTGACAGGGGGCGTGGCCTGGGCTTTGGGGGGGATTAAGGGGTGTCAGCCGCAAGCTGGCTGACACCCCTGCAAATATTTTGAGAAAAGCAAAAACAAGGTTTACAAATATGCTTATTTGTGATATTCTGATTTTGACAGGAGGAATACTGTATGGAACAAATCGGGAAACGGCTGCGGGCCTTGCGGGAGGGCGTTCGGCTGACGCAGGTAAACATGGCGGAAATTTTGGGCGTTCAGCAATCCCGTATCAATCGCTATGAAACGGGTTACTCCACCCCCTCCCCGGAAATCTTCATCAAATACGCTGATTATTTTGATGTGTCGATGGATTATCTCTATTGCCGCACCGATGAACCCAGGGGCAAGCTGTACGACTACCAACCCCAGGTGCTCAGAGAGAAAACAGAGCAGAACCGGGAAATGCGGGAGTTTATCGAAATGTGCTTCGACCCGCAAGCGCCAGTGAATAAGCGGCTGAAAGAGGCTTTGCTTCGATTGATGACGGAGGGGGTGAACGAGGAATGAAAGCAGTAATTTACGCCCGGTATTCCAGCGACAACCAGCGGGAGGAATCCATAGAGGGCCAGCTTCGGGAGTGTACGGCCTATTGCGCAAAAAATGATATCACCATCCTGCGAACCTACATTGACCGGGCCTTGTCCGCCAAGACCGACAACCGCCCGGACTTCCAGCGCATGGTGAAGGACAGCGCCAAGGGCCTGTTTGATGCGGTCATCGTCTGGAAGTTAGACCGCTTCGCCCGGAACCGCTACGACAGTGCCCACTATAAGGCCCAGCTTCGCAAGTACGGCGTGAAAGTGTTATCCGCCACGGAGAACATTTCCGAGGGGCCGGAGGGCATCATCCTGGAATCTATGCTGGAAGGGATGGCGGAATACTATTCCGCTGAATTATCCGAGAAGGTCATCCGGGGCCATACGGAGAACGCTTTGAAATGTAAGTACAACGGCGGCACCCCCACTTTCGGCTACACCATAGACAGCGATATGCACTATCAAATCGACCCGCGCACCGCCCCCGTTGTGCTGGAAATTTTCACCCGCTATGACAACGGCGCGACGATGAAGGAGATACGGGACTATCTCAACGATACAGGCGTAACCACTGTGCGGGGCAGAGCGATAGACCTTAACTTTGTGGCGGCGATCCTCCACAACCGAAAATTCCTGGGCGAATACAAATACCGGGATATCGTTGTTCCGAATGGTATTCCAACCATCATACCCCAAGACCTGTTTGACCGGGTGCAGCAAAAGCTGGCAAAGAATAGGAAAGCCCCCGCCCGTCATAAGGCCGAGGATGATTATCTGTTGACAACCAAGCTGTTTTGCGGCACCTGCGGGGCTATGATGGTGGGCGAGAGCGGCACCAGCTCCACCGAGAAAAAGTATCACTATTACCGCTGTGTGAACACCAAAAAGCACCGAACCTGCAACGCCAAACACAAGAGCATACGAAAAGCCCCCATTGAAAACGCTGTTGTCCGCGCTGTCATGGCGAGGGTGATGGATGACAATTTCGTGGAGTACATAGCCGATACTGTGATGGACATTCAAAACCGGGAAAGCAGCGTACTCCCTGCCCTGCGCAAGCAGTTGGAGGAAACGGAGCGGGGTATCACGAATATGCTGAACGCTATCCAGATGGGGATTATAAACGCTTCCACCAAGCAAAGGCTTGACGAGTTGGAGGACAGAAAAAAGGATATTGAAATGCAAATCATCCAGGAGGAAATGAAACACCCCATGCTGTCCCGTGAGGACGTTGTTTATTGGATTTGCCGTTTTCGTACCCTGGACGTGTCCAAGCTGGAAGAACGCCGGAGGCTCATAGACAGCTTTGTAAACTCGGTGACAATTTTTGATGACCACATTTTGATTACCTTTAACTACAAAGAAGGCTCGGAACGGGTCACTTTTGATGATATTAAACGTTCGGATTTGGAATCGGTTGGGGACCATTTGGACGGAAAATCACTTATTTTCAGCGGTTTTCCGTCTGTTTTGTTCTCGTTTTCTGGCGCGGGTGACCCACTGGTATTTTTCTGTTTGTGGGCAAAAAATGACCGGCAGTGGGCGCTGCTCACCGCCGGGAGGGACTCTACCCACTATCCGCCCCACTATCGGATAGGACTGCATCCCTATCGACTGGATAGGCTGCCGAACCACTTTTTCCTATGGACGGGATATCTTAACTCAGGCTTTTCATGTAAACGCCGTTCTCTTTCACAAAACCTATTTAAGTAAAGCCGAGGAAAAATAAATGCCGATATTATCTGTGAGAACCTTCAAAAAAGGAAACAATAGCAGATAATATCGGCATTACCTGTTATACTTGAAAACATCAAGTGTAACAGGAGGTGCCATTTTGCAAAGAATTGAAGATACTGTGGCCGATGTGCTGGAAGCGATGCGTAAACGCGGAATTGGGGATTATTCCATAAAATGCATCTTATGTTTTTGCAAAGCCTGCGTTCAAAGTATCTATTGCAAATCTGCGGCTAGTACATATACGAAGATTTTGCCAATCTCTTATGAAATAAAATGTCTTATTACTTTCCGAACTATCGGCTATACAAAAATAGAGGAGTTTCCTAAAAAATATGCAGACGGAATCAAATATCTCACGATCCCGGAAATGAAGTTGGTTCTGGCACAACCTGATTCCAGCAAAAATTGGGCTCCGTGATCGCTTTTTATGCACCTGCTTTACGGCAGCAGCTGCCGAATTCAAGAAATTTCCGATTTAACAATAAGAGACTTCTCCGTAAAATGTCGGACTTTTTAAGACAGTCACGAATTTTTGGGGGATCATCTGATACAATACGGCATTCACTGCCTTTTACATAGGCCGCTTCCTCATGATGAAGCAACTGCCCACAAAATACTTTTATGTAATGCGGAACAAGATCGCTAAGTTCATCCGATAGTATCTTTCAAGAGCTGACCAGAACATATTATCAGTAGAATTCGTCTTAATTTTTACAATAATCCGAGCTGTCCTTTTCAAACCCCAGCAATTGCACTGGGTAAGAGGAATAACTCGGATTATTTTTGTTACTCAGATTATAGGACCTTGATGCTGGCTAACTTGCGTGGCCCGAAGCCCTTTACAGGTGTTTTCAATGTGCAACCGTAGCTCTCATAAATAGTGGGCGATACAGAATCCTTGTAATCCTCATACCATTTTTGCGCCCACGACTGGAAAGTTAGGTTCGGGTCAATGTATAACCCTGCTGCTACCTCCTTTTTATAGGCATCCGCTGCTATGTCCAGACCTGCTATGAGCTGGACGCCAAAAACATCCGGATAAACTATACGCAGGCGGCGATCACTCCGGCTTTTGCTTATTTTTTCCTCTGCACGGGACGATAATAAAAATAAAGGCGGCGCTGCCGCCAGACGGAGGAGGTCCGCGAGATGGAAAAGCTGAGCGTTCGCAGAAACAGGGAGCTGGCCGTGCCCAAGTACCAAAAAACGTCCAAGGCGGAAAAGCACGCTGGTCCGGACCAAGCCCGGCCTGCGGCCGGCGCGGGAAAAGCTGCGGCAACCGTCTCCGAGACGCTGCGGCAGCTGATGGGCCGGGTCACTCAAGTGGGGCGGCAGGCCCAGGAGGGCCGTCGGACGCTCCAACAGGGCGAGGCGGCCCTGGCGGAGGTGGAGCACAACCTGGGCCGCCTGGAAGAGCTGGCCCGTGAGGCCGCCCAGGGCGGTGCGGCGGACCGCGCCGCCCTCCAGACGGAGCTGGAACGGCTGCGGGGGGAGATCGACCAGATCGCGCAAAAGGGCGTGCAGGCGGGGCTGTTTCAGGATGGAGAGGCCGGGGACGGCCTGGACGCGCTGGTGGATGCGGTGATGGACGGCATGGCCGCCCGACAGGAGGGCGCCCAGCGTCTGCCAGCCTGGCTGCTGGGGGCCATGGCGGGCGGGGTGCCCGACCGGGACATGCTTCTGGAAGCCCTGGGATTGGACAGCACCGCCAGCGGCGCCCAGGTGCTGGCCGCGCTGGGCAGGCTCACCCTGGACGCAAGCCCCGCGGCGGGCTATCTGGCCGCGCTCTACCTGGGGGCGGTCATCTCCGGGGGCGTGCCATCGGGGGCGGTGGACCAGGCACAGGCGGCCCAGGGGCTGCGGCAGCTACTGGAGCTGGTGGCCCAGGGCGTCCCCACGGACCAGGCGCTGGAAGAGCTGACGGGCGGCGCGTTCACCAGCATGGAACAGTTCCAGGCCCAGTTCTCCGGCGGCACCGCCCCGGGGCTGGAGCCCTTTTTGATGAACCTGCTGATGACGGGGGAGACCGCCCCCTCCATGTCCGACCTGCTGGAGCTGATGGCTGGCGGCGGAGAGATGGGCCTGCTCATGGACCTGCTGGCGGGCTCCGGGGACGGACTGATGGCGCTGCTGGACGCCCTGGGTACGCAGGAGGGCGCAGCCCCGCCCCAGGGGGCTCCGGAGGCTCAGGCCGCCCTCCCCTTCGACTCTCAGCAGCTGGGGACGGTGCAGGGCTCGGGCCGGGACCTGTCCGCCGCGTCCTTTGACGGGCAGAGCGGCACGCTGACGCTGGCCGGGGGCCAGGACGTGACCCTCCGGGGGCTGGGGCAGGAGGCTCCGGCGCTCCGGCTGACGGGCGGGGGCCGCTTGGTGCTCCAGCAGGTGAGCGCCCCTCTGCTCAGCGTCCAATCCACCCAGGCCCGGGTGACGGCGGCGGGAGAAAACGCCCTGGCCCAGGTGGAGCTGGGGAAGGGCGCTGTGCTCACCGTGGACGGCGGGGGGCTTTTGCGCATCGGGCAGCTGCGGGCCGGAGCAGGCAGCGTCCTGCGCCTCGCTGGGGGTGCGGTGGTGCTGGGGGAGAACGCCGGAGCCCTGGCCGCCCGGGTGGTGGTGGACGGTCCTGTCTCCCTGCTGGCCGCCCAGGGCATCGCCGTGCACAATGCCCAGGGGGAGCCGCTGACCCCCTTTGACATCGTGTGGAAAACCCTGCTGCCGGAGTGGAGCTCCCTCACCGCCCTGGGGGTGGACGGCAGGCAGGGCCAGCTGGCCCTGCGGCCGGACAGCCAGATGGACCTGGCCCGGCTGTGGCTGCTGAAGGGGGACGACTCCAAGGGATACCCCGCCCACACCATCGCCCTGCGGGGGCGGGACAAGGCGGGCCGCACCCAGACCCGGTATATCTACGTGCGCTGGGACCAGAAGGCGGGTGCCTTCCAGGAGATCTCCAAGTACCCCAATCCCTTCACCGTCACCGGCGGGGAGCAGGAGACGGACTGGCGCTACGAGGAGGAGAGCCATACCCTCCGCATTCTGTCCGCGCAGGTGACCGCCGTGGCGGGCGGCGCGGGGACGGACGCGGACCAGCTGCCCTTCAGCGGCCGGATTGCGCTGGACGACGGCATCGGCCGGGTGGAGCTGATTCTGGACGGCGTGGAGTGCCGGGTGCCCTCCGGCAGGGCGTTCAGCCTGGGCCGGGGGAACGACGTGACGCTGCTTCTGCGCCGGGGGACGGACAACGTATTTGAGAGCGGCGCGGGCTTTGCGGGGATCTCTCTGGGGGACGGCACTTCCCTGCGCATCGACCAGACCAAGGAGCCCAAGAAAGAACCGGACGGCACGCTCACCGCCACCGGCGCCGCCGGAGGCGCGGGCATCGGCCGGGACAGCGGCGTGGGCCGGGAGCCCACCGGTCCCATCCACATCCGGGGCGGCGTGGTCACCGCCACCGGGACGGGGGGAGGCGCGGGCATCGGCGGGGCGCTGGGCGCCCCCGTGGGGGATATCCGCATCCAGGGCGGCACGGTGACAGCCCAGGCCGCCTGCTGTGCCGCCGCCATCGGGGCGGGGATACAGGGAGCCTGCGGCGATATTGTGATCACAGGCTCCGCCCGGGTGGCCAAGGCCCAGGGGGGCGGACCGGACGGGGACATCGGCGGCTGCCTCTTCGGCAACTGCGGGAAGGTCCAGGTGTCCGCCGGCACCGACATCGGGGACGCCAAGCTGTGGACCCGCCAGGGCCTGTCCCTCCAGGTGGGGGAGGGCAGCGTGACGCTGCCCCGGTTCCGGGTGTCCGCCCGGGCGCTGGGGCTGGACGCCTTGAGCTTCGCCACCCGGGAGACCGCCAAGGCCGCCATGGCCGTGCTGGTCTCCGACCGCCGCTGGGTCACCCGGCTTCAGGGGGCCTACGGCGCCATGTACGGCCAGCTGGGGCAGAGCTTTGGCAGCATGTATAGCGTCCATGAGTATATCAGTGTGGTGCGCACCACTGACGAGGCGAAGTCGCTGAGCTGTGACATCCGGGAGGTGCTGCGCCAGTCCCCCAAGGCCATGTTCCTGCGCCAGCGGGGGATGGAGGACGTGGGGCAGCTGCTGCGGTGGTGAGCGCTCCGCCTGTGCGCACGGGAACCGCTGCGCAGTCCGCCCCTCATATGCCCGGACGAGCCTTTGCTCCGCAAGGCTCGTCCGGGCATTGTTTCATGTAAACGCGGTGGGATACTTACCTCTGGGTCAGCTTCAAACCTTGCGGCAATGACATCACGGCCATTCACCGCCAGATTCTTTGTCCATGGCGCAGACTTTTCTAAATCTGCGGCGTTGGCCGGGACGCAGAAACGGGCGGTGTCCTGCCGACATCGCCCGCTTTCTGTGCCGTTGTTCACTTGTTTGCGCCGTCCCCTTTTGCGTTCAGCGTTCCAGCTCCATGATTTTGTCCACCCGGCGCTGGTGGCGGCCGCCCTCAAATTCCGTGGACAGAAATACATCCAAAATCCGTTCCGCCAGGTTCCCCCCGGTGACGCCCGCGCCCATGGCCAGCATATTGGCGTCGTTGTGGCGGCGGGTCATCTCGGCGGACAGCGGCTCGTGGCACAGGGCGCACCGCACCCCCTTCACCTTGTTGGCGGCGATGGACATGCCGATGCCGGTGGTGCAAAGCACCACACCCCGCTCGCACGCGCCGTCCGCCACCAGACGGGCGGCGGCCTGGGCGAAGTCGGGGTAGTCGCAGCTCTCGGCGCTGTGGGTGCCGCAGTCGGTGACCTGGTGGCCCTGCTCCAGCAGATGGGCCTTCAGGCGCTCTTTGAGCTCAAAGGCTCCGTGGTCGCAGGCGATGGAAATTACCATTGAAAATTCCTCCAATCTTTTGTGGGGAGGGGTGCCGGACTTTGCCCCGACGAGTTTCACGTGAAACGCTCGTTTGGTATCACAGCTTGTGGAGTACCGGCCGGCGGCGCTCATAGGTGGTCACATAGCCAAACCCCGCCGCCTGAAGCATTTGGAGGGCTTCCGGGATGCCCTTGGCCACTTGGTCCGGGCGGTGGGCGTCCGCCCCCAGGGTGACCATCTCCCCGCCGCACTCCTTAAACCAGCGCAGGAGAGGGGGCCAGCAGTCCAGATCGTGCCCCCGGCAGGTGTTTAGCTCGATGGCGCGGCCGCCGGCGGCCACCTGGGTGAAGATGGCCCGCACCTGCTCCTCATAGTCCGCCAGGGACATCTCCACCCCGTCCCGGCGGATGTAGCGCAGGGGGTAGACGATGTGGGCCAGGCTGTCGTAGCAGTCGGGGCACTGGGTCACCAGAGTCCAGGTGTGGGCCAGGGTGCTCTCCACCGCTTTGCGGGCCAGGGCGGGGTCCCTGCCGTAGTCGGAGTAGTACAGGTCGCGCCCGCCCTCCATGCCGATCCAGTTGTGGAGGGAGCCAAGCACGAAGTCCAGCTCCTCCCCGCCCTGGGCCAGGATGGCGCGGGCGGTTTCCGGCTGGGCGGTGGCGGAGCCAAGCTCGATGCCCAGGCGGAGGACGATGCGGCCGCCGAACTGGGCCTGGGCGTCGTGAAACTGCCGCTGGGAGGCGGCCCAGTCGAAGCTGGCGGTGAGCTGGCCGTCCAGGTCCAGCAGGTCGCAGTGGTCGGTGACGCAGAACTCCCGGAGCCCGGCGTCCAGGGCCGCCCGCACCATGTGGGGCAGCTGCGCCTGGCTGTCGGGGGAGATGCTTGTGTGGCTGTGAATGTCGCAGAGGTACATTGTTGAATCACCTTGCATTATGGAATAAGCCTTCCCCCTCAGGGGGAAGGTGGCGCGGCAAAGCCGGAAGCGAGGGATATGGAGCTTGCGTCTACAAGGGCCAGCTGGGCAGCCACCGCAGGAAGTAGGTGCTGTACCACGCGGGCATATAAAGCCCGATGAGCGCGGGATAGAATACCGCGTACAGGCCCGCCGCGCAGCCGGTGAAGCCGTACACCGCCATGCGGCAGCCCTCCCGCTTGCGGGAGAGCATATCGTCCATGAGGTAGGTGATGGCAAAGCACAAAAACAGCACCGTGGGGAAGTAGTGGTAGGCGAACAGGATGCGCCCGATGGGCAGCCAGGGCACGAACTGGGACAGGATGGCGATGAGGATGAACAGCCCCTTGCCGCACTTGCGCCGCACCGTCTGGACGGCCACACCGAAGAAGGCCGCCAGCCCCGCCCAGGACACCAGGGGATTGTTGAAGGAGGCGAACAGGCTCTTCAGCCCGGGCACATCCAGGTCCCGGTAGTACAGGATGGGCCGACCGTCGAAAATCCACTGGTACCAGTAGGAGGCGTAGGGGTGGGGGGTGTGGACGCCCTGGTGGTAGGTGAGCATGAAATACTGGTTTTTCAGCATGATGTCCACCGGATGGGCGCTGTTGGCGGGGACGACGTCAAAGATGGTCCGGCCGGGGCCGTCCGCCGGGGCGAGGCGGCCGAGGTACTCGGGAAGCTGGACGAAGGGCCAGCGCAGGGACTCCCACGCCATCCCCCAGAAGCCCGCCTCATTGCCCCGGGCCGCGGCGTAGGGGAAGTAGGAGGCGGTGTAGATACACACCGGAATGAGGACGAAAAACACCACCGACAGCGCGGTGATCCCCCACAGGTGAACGGTGAAGGAGGGCACATGGGGGGGGCGCCAGGGGGGCGCCTGCTCGTTGAAGAGGGCCTCCGCCACCTCCTGGCGCACCTCGGGGGGGGCGGGCTGGATGCGGGCGCGGCGCTCCGCCTCCCGCCAGTCCCCGGCCTTGAAGATCATGCCCAGCAGCCACAGCAGCGCCAGCCCCGCACCCGCGTATACCACCGTCCACTTGGAGGCGCAGCCGATCCCCCAGAACAGGCCGCTCAAAAACAGGGGGAGCACGTAATGCCGCAGCTTTTTCCCCGCGGGGACGGCCAGATAGCGGTACATAAAATAGTAGGACACCAGGATGAAGAACACCCCGTAGGTGTCGATGGTGGCGATGCGGGTCTGCACCAGGTGCATGAAGTCAAAGGTGAACAGCGCCGTGCCGCACAGGGCCGCCGGGGTCTTGCCGAACAGGTTTTTCAGGAACACGTAGAGGACGGGCACCATCAGCACGCCGAAGAGGGTTCCCATGAACCGCCAGCCGAAGGGCACCATGCCGAACATCATGATCCCCAGGGAGATGATGAGCTTGCCCAGAGGCGGGTGGGACACCTCGTAGGGATAGATGTTGTTCAGGTGCTCCAGAGCGGTGCGGGGGTGGTAGATCTCGTCGAAATAGGACGAGTCCATATAGGTGGAGTGGGCCGGGACGATGCTCTGCTCGTCAAACAAAGCCCCCGCCGCCCCGGCGGAAACGGCGAGCATACTGCCGGACTGGTCGTAGAGGACCAGCTCGCCCAGCTCCATGGGGGCGTGGGAGGCCTCGGGCAGGCCGGTGAGGCGGAAGTATTTCGCGTGGGCGGCGGCGCCGTCCTGCATGGTGACGTGGTGCCACTTGAGCAGGGAGTTATACGCCTGCCGGATGGAGCGCACCGACCCGGCGGACGCCCCCTGGTCCACCGGGGTCCAGTAGTAGGCCACCCTGGTTTGCAGGCCGGTGGTGTCCTGCCCCGGCTGCTTGGCGGTCCACACACCGTCGAGCAGGACCTCGTCCACATCCTGAAGGGCCGTCCAGCGCTCGCCGTCGGCGGAGACCTCCAGAGAATAGGTGCCGGTGCCGATGCGGGAGAACCAGCCCACGCCGCCCAGCTCGACCTCCTGCTCCAGCTCCCAGGTCATGGTCTCCCGCTCCAGAAAGGGCTGGACGGACTGGGGGGCGGACAGGCTGCCCAGACGGAAAAACGCGGTGGCGGCGTACACCGCCGTGAGCAGCAGCACGGGGAGAATGTCCCGCCGCTCCATGGGGTGATGGGGCAGGGTGAGGGTCATGCGGCGGGGCTTGGAGCGCTCCTCCGCCATGGCGATCCACTCCAGGCTGTGGGGCCGGGGGAGCAGGCACCACCAGTAATAGGCGAAAAAGGCGATGCAGACGGCGATGCCCAGGAGCGCCCAAACAAAGGCGGGGGACAGATTGCCGAAAAACCAGGCGACGCCGTACGCCGCCGCATCCCAGATTTCCCGCAGGGAAGGGGGGGCGCCCTCCCCCCCGCCGGGGGAAGCTGAGGCGGTCAAAGCCAGTAGATTGATCATCGCGGCCTCCAATCAGACGCGCTGGACGCGCGGCAATTTGTAAAGGTGGGCAAAAATGCCGATATAGGGATATGATACTACGAAGGGCGGGAAAAAGAAAGCCCTTTTTTCGCCTTGCATCGAGACGTGCGACATCGGCTTAGCAATCCGGGGCGTGATGTGCGAAAACAGGGCGCAATTCTGGCATTGGGGCCTGGATTTTTCAGATTCACATTTAATTTACAACTGGACTATTGACATTTCAGGGGGGTGGTGGTAGATTATCTTTAGCACTCAGGAAGGATGAGTGCTAAACCCCTGGGAAGGAGGCGTTCCCTTGGAGCTGTCCGAGCGTAAGAAGAAAATTTTGCGCGCCGTGGTGGAGAGCTACATCCAGACGGCGGAGCCGGTGGGCTCCAAGGCGCTGGCGGAGCTGGCGGGACTGAAGGTGTCCTCCGCCACCATCCGCAACGAGCTGGCCGACCTGACGGAGCTGGGCTTTTTGGAGCAGCCCCATACCTCCGCCGGGCGCATCCCCTCCCCCCAGGGCTACCGGCTGTATGTGAACGAGCTGATGGAGGAGCAGCGGCTGAGCCTGGAGGAGACAAAGCAGATCAACGAGGCCCTGCACCTGAAGATGCAGGAGCTGGACAAGGTGATCGGCCAGGCCGGGCGCATGGTGTCCCAGCTCACCAACTACCCCGCCTTCGCCATGGCGGAGGGGGTGCGGCGGCTGACCATCAAGCGGTTCGACCTGATTTTGGTGGACTCGGCCTCCTTCATCGCGGTGGTGATGACGGATTCCAGCGTGGTGAAAAACAAGCTCTTCCGCCTCCCCGCGGAGCTGAGCGAGCCCCAGCTGCAATTGCTGACCACCCTGCTGAACACCGCCTTTGTGGGCAAGACCCTGGACCAGCTCACCCCGGAGCTGATGCGGGTGGCGGAGCACGCGGCGGGCAGCTCCTACGGGCTGATCTCGCTGGTGGTGTCCTTCGCCATGGAGGTGCTGGACGCTCTGGAAAACGGCGCGGTTTACACCGTGGGGGCCAGCCATATCCTGGACCACCCCGAGTACCAGGACGTGGGCAAGGCCCAGAAACTGATGAGCTACCTGTCCGAGGACCGGTCGCTGGCCCAGGCGCTGGCTCTGCCCGCCCTGGAGGGCGACGACACCAAAATTTTGATCGGCCCGGAAAACGTGGCCGACGAGCTCAAAGACACCAGCGTGGTGCTGGCAAGCTACGACATCGGAGACGGCATGAAGGGGGTCATCGGCGTGGTGGGCCCCACCCGCATGGATTACGCCCGCGTGGCGGCAAAGCTGTCCTGCGTGGCGGACGGCCTGTCCAAGCTGTTCGGACAGCCTGAACTGCCCCCCGTTACGCCGGAAAAGGAGGAATAAAGTCCCATGGCAAAGGATAAGAAAAAGCAGCAGCCCATCCCGGAGGATGTTTCCGTCGAGACCGAGGCGGCGGAGCAGGCCGGGAACGAGGCCCGAGAGCCGGAGGCCGGACAGCCCGCCCCGGAGGCGTCTCAGGATCAGAAGGACGGCCAGCTGCTGGCGGAGGCGGCGGACAAATATCTGCGGCTGGCCGCGGAGTACGACAATTACCGCAAGCGCACCGCCAAGGAGAAGGAGAGCGCCTGGAGCGAGGCCAAGGCCCAGACCGTGGCCGCCTTCCTGCCGGTGTACGACAACCTGGAGCGGGCGCTGAAGCAGACATGCGCCGACGAAGCCTATAAAAAAGGCGTGGAGATGACCATGAAGGGATTCCAGGACGCCCTGGCAGGGCTGGGCGTGGAGCTGATCCCCGCCCTGGATGAGACCTTCGACCCCAACCGCCACAACGCCGTCATGCACTGCGACGACCCGGAGGCCGGGGAGAACACCATCGTGGAGGTGTTCCAGCAGGGCTTTATCTGCGGGGAAAAGGTCATCCGCTTCTCAATGGTCAAGGTGGCCAATTAAAAAGAAGTGCGGAGCCGTCGTGAGCAGCGCGGATGGAGCGGAGCGAGAGCAAAAACCCAGGGCCTGCGCAGCGGGATCGGGTTTTGATCAAGTCGGAGCGAAGCCGCGCGTCGCGAACAGGCGCAGCATGACAACAAAGCGCATCCCAATTTCACATTGTTAAAAATACACGTTTCATATAGGAGGAAATCATCATGAGTAAGATCATCGGTATCGACTTAGGCACCACCAACAGCTGCGTGGCGGTGATGGAGGGCGGCGAGGCCGCCGTCATTGCCAACGCCGAGGGCAACCGCACCACCCCGTCTGTGGTGGCCTTCTCCAAGGACGGCGAGCGCATGGTGGGCCAGGTGGCCAAGCGCCAGGCCATCACCAACCCCGACCGCACCATCGCCTCCATCAAACGGGAGATGGGCAGCGACTATAAGGTGAACATCGACGGCAAGCGCTCCACCCCCCAGGAGATCAGCGCCATGATCCTGCAAAAGCTCAAGGCGGACGCCGAGGCCTACCTGGGCCAGCCCGTCACCGAGGCGGTCATCACCGTCCCCGCCTACTTCACCGACGCCCAGCGCCAGGCCACCAAGGACGCGGGCAAGATCGCCGGGCTGGAGGTCAAGCGCATCATCAACGAGCCCACCGCCGCGGCTCTGGCCTACGGTGTGGACAAGGAGTCCGACCAGAAGATCATGGTGTACGACCTGGGCGGCGGCACCTTCGACGTGTCCGTCCTCGAGGTGGGCGACGGCGTGATCGAGGTGCTGGCCACCGCGGGCAATAACCGCTTGGGCGGCGACGACTTCGACAAGTGCGTCATGGACTGGATGGCCGCCGAGTTCAAAAAGACGGAGGGCATCGACCTCACCGGCGACAAGGTGGCCATGCAGCGCCTGAAGGAGGCCGCCGAGAAGGCCAAGATCGAGCTGTCCGGCGTCACCACCACCACCATCAACCTGCCCTATATCACCGCCGACGCCACCGGCCCCAAGCACCTGGACCTGACCCTCACCCGGGCCAAGTTCGACCAGCTCACCTCCCACCTGGTGGAGGCCACTGCGGGCCCCGTGCGGCAGGCCATGAGCGACGCGGGCCTGTCCGGCAATGAGATCGAGAAGGTGCTCATGGTGGGCGGCTCCAGCCGCATCCCCGCCGTGCAGGATATGGTCAAGCGCCTCACCGGCAAGGAGGGCTTCAAGGGCATCAACCCCGACGAGTGCGTGGCCATGGGCGCGGCCCTCCAGGGCGGCGTGCTGGTGGGCGATGTGAAGGGCCTGCTGCTGCTGGACGTCACCCCCCTGTCCCTGGGCATCGAGACCATGGGCGGCGTGATGACCAAGCTCATCGAGCGCAACACCACCATCCCCGCCAAGAAGTCCCAGACCTTTACCACCGCCGCCGACAACCAGACCAGCGTGGAGGTCCATGTGCTCCAGGGCGAGCGGGAGATGGCCCAGTATAACAAGACTCTGGGCCGGTTCCACCTGGACGGCATCGCCCCCGCCCGCCGGGGCGTGCCCCAGATCGAGGTGACCTTCGACATCGACGCCAACGGCATCGTCAACGTGTCCGCCAAGGACATGGGCACCGGCACCGAGCAGCACATCACCATCACCTCCTCCACCAACATGTCCAAGGAGGACGTGGACAAGGCCGTGCGGGAGGCGGAGCAGTTCGCTGCCGAGGACGCCAAGCGAAAGGAAGAGGTGGACACCCGCAACGAGGCCGACCAGATGGTCTACCAGACCGAGAAGATCCTGAGCGAGATGGGCGACAAGGTGGAGGCCGGCGACAAGGGCGCCATCGACGCCGCCCTGAACAAGGTGAAGGACGCCCTGAAGGGCAGCGACACCCAGGCCATCAAGGACGCCACCGAGGAGCTGAAAAAGGCGTTCTACGCCGTCAGCGAGAAGCTGTACTCCCAGGCGGGAGCCCAGGCCGGCGGCCCCGGCCCCGACATGGGCGGCGCGGGCTTCGCCGGTGGCCAGCCCGGCGGCGATAATGTAGTGGACGCCGACTATGAAGTGGTGGACGATGACCAGAGCAAATAACAAACCAAACGGGAAACAGCGGGGCATTGCGCCCCGCCTTTCCCGCGTTAAGAGGTGATCCGTCGTGGCAGATCAGAAACGGGACTATTACGAAGTGCTGGGCGTGGGCAGAACCGCCTCCGACGACGAGCTGAAAAAGGCCTACCGCAAGCTGGCCAAGCAGTACCACCCGGACATGAACCCCGGCGACAAGCAGGCCGAGGCCAAGTTCAAGGAGATCAACGAAGCCTATGAAGTGCTGTCCGACAAGGACAAGCGGGCCAAATACGACCAGTTCGGCCACGCGGGGGTGGACCCCAACTTCGGCGCCGGAGGCTTTGGCGGCTACGGGGATTTCGGGGACTTCGGAGATTTCGGCTTTGGCGACATTTTGGGGGATATCCTGGGCGGCTTCGGCGGCAGGAGCGCCCAGCGCAGCGGACCCCAGCGGGGGGAGAGCCTGCGCACCGGCGTCACCATCAGCTTTGAGGAGGCCGCCTTCGGGTGCGAGAAGGAGATCACCCTCAGCCGCATGGAGAGCTGCGAGAGCTGCCATGGTTCCGGCTGCGCCCCGGGGACCACCGCCGAGGTGTGCCCCGACTGCCGGGGCTCGGGCACCGTTCGGGTGCAGCAGCGCATGGGGGGCATGGCCTTCACCAGCTCCGCCCCCTGCACCCGCTGCCGGGGGACGGGCAAGATCATCCACCAGCCCTGCAAGAGCTGCGGCGGCGCGGGCAATGTGAAAAAACAGCGCAAAATCTCCGTCAGCATCCCCCAGGGCATCAACGACAAGCAGGCGATTTCCCTGCGGGGGCAGGGGAACGCGGGAGCCAACGGCGGCCCGGCGGGCGACCTCATCGTGGAGGTGCGGGTGAAGCCGCACGCCTACTTCCAGCGGGAGGGCACGTCGGTGCTGTACGAGTGCCCGGTGAGCTTCTATCAGGCCGCGCTGGGCGCGGAGCTGGAGATTCCCACCATCGACGGCAAGGTGAAGTACACCCTGCCCGCCGGCACCCAGCCGGGCACCACCTTCCGCCTGCGGGGCAAGGGCATCCCCGAGCTGCGGGGCCGGGGCCGGGGGGACCAGTACGTCACCGTGCAGGTGAAGGTGCCCGCCAGCCTCAACAACCAGCAGCGGGAGGCGCTGGAGGCCTTCGCCCAGACCATGGGGGAGGCGGCGCCCTCCTCCGGCTCGCCGGTGAAGGAGTTCTTCTCCAAAAAGAAAAAGAAATGAAAACAAGAGGACGAAAGCGGTTTGCTTTCGTCCTCTTGCTGTTGCGCGCGTCTCAGCAGTCCACGGTGATGTTATCCGTGCCGTGGGCCTCAAATTCGTCGATGTAGGCGTCGATGCGCTGGGCCAGCTCGTCGTAATTGCTCTCGTCGATGGGCACGTCGTCCATGTCCCGCCGGGCCAGGTCCTCCGCCAAAATCTCGAAGAACACGTTGTTCTCATACTCCATGATGGCCTCGTGTATGCCGCCCTCAGCGAAAGCGCGGGAGGGGATGACCTCCCCCTGGTAGGTCTCGGACAGGCTGGGCATACCCTCCTGGGCGGCCCGGG
The DNA here is from genome assembly GCA_949841355.1 of uncultured Oscillospiraceae bacterium. Lineage (GTDB taxonomy): Bacteria > Bacillota > Clostridia > Oscillospirales > Oscillospiraceae > Enterenecus. The sequence goes on along the minus strand of CATKZP010000009.1, from coordinate 84,703 downwards.
CGAAGAGCAGGCTCTCCACCTCGTCATAGTCCTTAAACCGGTCCTCCCCGCGGGTGGAGTTCAAGATCCAGTTGCCGATGTATACCAGGTCCAGCAGCCGCCGAAGCTGCTTGCGCGTCAGTTCCAGTTCCATCCATAAGCCCTCCTTCGGCTGGGTTCACCCTATATTATACCGTCCGGCGCGCCGTTGTCAATGGGCATACTTGGCGGGCTTTCCCCGGGCCTGTCAGGGAAAGGGGCATACTTGCCGCCGCCCCCTCATATAGTCAGGCAGGATGACAATTGACATACGGAGCGTGATTGACATGGACGAATACAGGGGAGAGAACAAAATTGTGCTGCGGGGACAGGCGGCGGGGGCCCCCGCGCCCTCCCACCGGAACCACGGGGTGGATTACTGGGTGGTCCCGCTGCGGGTGCCCCGGCTGAGCGGAGTGGACGATGTGCTGAACATTGTCACGGCGGCCCCGGACCCGGCGCTGTGGACGCCGGGACGGTGGGTGAGCGTGGAGGGCGAGGTGCGCTCCTACAACAACCGCACGGGGACGGGGAGCAAGCTGGTCATCACCGTGCTCTCCCGGAGCGCCCAGCCCTCCGATGCGGAGGAGGGGGAGAACCGGCTGGTGCTGGCCGGAGCGCTGTGCCGCAGGCCCACCGCCCGGCGCACCCCGCTGGGCAGGGAGATCTGCGATCTGCTGCTGGCCGTCAACCGGCCCTATGGCCGGGCGGACTATCTGCCCTGCATCGCCTGGGGGTCGCTGGCCGTCCACTGCGGGGGGCTGGAGGTGGGGGACCGCCTGCGGCTGGAGGGGCGGCTGCAAAGCCGCCGGTACCACAAGCTCATCGACGGCGAGCAGGTGGAGCGCACCGCCTTTGAGATATCCGTGATGAACCTGCTGGAGGACGAGATTCAATCGTAGACCTCCGGGCAGACCTCCCGGATCTTGGCGCGGATGGAGCGCAGGTCGGCAAAGGTGTCCGGCTTCTTGATGGGGTCCCGCAGGAGGGCGGCGGGGTGGTAGATGGCGGTGTAAAACACCCCGTCCTTTTCCACCCACTGGCCGTGCTCCCTGGTGATGCGGTAGTCCGGCTTGATGAGCCGCATGGCCGCGATGCGCCCCAGGCACACCACGATCCGGGGGCGGAGCAGCGCCATCTGGTCCCACAAATAGCCGATGCAGGCGTCCTGCTCGGTGTTCAGCGGGTCCCGGTTTCGGGGCGGACGGCACTTGACGATGTTGGTGATGTAAAAATTCTTCTCCCGGCTCAGGCCGACGAGGGAGAGCATCTCGTCCAGCAGCTGGCCGCCCCGGCCCACAAAGGGCTCGCCCTGGAGGTCCTCGTTTTCCCCGGGGCCCTCACCGATGAACATGACCCGGGCGTCCCGAGGGCCCTTGCCGAATACCACGTTGGTGCGGGTGTCCGCCAGGGCGCACTTCTGGCAGCCCATACAGCGGCGGTGTAATTCTTCCCAGTTTGTCATGGGTCCATCCCTCCCAAATTGATTGCTGTTTGGGCATTATACCACATTTTTGGGCCTTGGACCAGACCGCTTTGGAAATTTTTCCGTTGACAGCGGGGGAAAATGAGTGTATGATTCCCTCAACAAGCGAAAAGCGCAAAGGCATCGACGAAGACCGCCCCTCACGGCGTCCGACAGAGAACGCGGGCCACCGACTGAAAGCCCGCCCCGGAAAGACGAGATGGCGCAACACTTCCGAGCCGGCGGTTCGAACCCCCGAGGGGGCGTAGGGCCGCCCGTCCTCCCCACGTTACCGGGGCTCGAGAGAGGCCCCTTGCTGGAGGGGCAAACGCGGGTGGTACCGCGGAATGACTGGTTTGTTCCGTCCCGGACTGTACTTTTGTACGGTCCGGGTTTTTATTTTATCTGCGAGGAGTGAATGGTTATGAAGTTCGTCACCGGCACAAGCACCAAAACGGTTACATGGCAAGACCTCGCGGGGGGCGGGCGGAATAACCCCGCCGCCGTCCACGGCGCGGTCCACCTGCTGCGGGACATGGGGGGCGTGGTGTTTCTCACCCTGCGCATGGCCCGGGGGATGCTCCAATGCGTTTGCCCGCCCCGGATTGTGCCCCGGGGACTGCGGGAGGAGTGGTGTGTGGAGGTGTCCGGCGCCGTCCGGGCGGAAGCCCGGGCCCCCGGCGGCCTGGAGATTGCGGCGGAATCCATCACGGTGCTCTCCCGGCCCGCCGCCCTCATGCCCGTGTCCCTGGGCAGGCGCAGGCTGGGGCTGAACCTGGACACGGAGCTGGGCCTGCGCCCCGCCGTACTGCGCCACGCGCGGGAACGGGCGGTGTTCAAAATCCAGGAGGGGCTGGTGCGGGCCTTCCGGGACTACCTCACCGGGGAGGGCTTCACCGAGGTCCACACCCCCAAGATCGTCCGCGCGGGGGCGGAAGGGGGGTCCAACATCTTCCGGCTGGACTACTTCGGCAAAAAGGCGTACCTGGCCCAGTCCCCCCAGTTCTACAAGCAGACCATGGTGGGCGCCTTTGAGCGGGTGTTTGAGGTGGGCCCCGTGTTCCGGGCGGAGAAGCACGCCACCCCCCGGCACCTCAACGAATACACCGGGCTGGACCTGGAAATGGGCTATATCCGCTCGTTTTACGACGTGATGGAGGCGGAGGCGGGCTACCTGCGCCGGGCCATGGAGCTGCTGGCGCGGGAGTACGACGAAGAACTGGCCCTGCTGGGGGTGCGGCTGCCCCGCGCGGATCAGATCCCCTGCCTGCGCTTTGACGAGGCCAAGCGGCTGGCGGCGGAGAAGTACGGTTGCCCCATCCGGGACCCCTACGACCTGGAGCCGGAGGAGGAGGCCCGCATCGGCCGCTACGCCCGGGAGGAGTACGGCAGCGACTTCGTGTTTGTCACCCACTACCCGTCGAGAAAGCGGCCCTTCTACGCCATGGACGATCCGGACGACCCCCGATACACCCTGTCCTTCGACCTGCTGCTGCGGGGGATGGAGGTGACCACCGGCGGCCAGCGCATCCACGATTACGCCGCCCAGGCGGCCAAAATGGAGGTGCGGGGGATGGACCCGGGGGACTTTGACAGCTACCTCATGATCCACAGGTGCGGGATGCCGCCCCACGGCGGGCTGGGCATTGGGCTGGAGCGGCTGACCATGCAGCTGTGCGGACTGGACAACATCCGGTATTGCAGCCTGTTCCCCCGGGACAGGGGCAGGCTGGAACCTTAGTAAGGAGGAATTTGACATGATTGACATGGAGCTGGCGGACTATATCGCCCGGCTGTCCCAGCTGGAGCTGGAGGAGGGAGAGAAGCGGGCCATGACCGCCGAGCTGGAGCGGATCGTGGCCTATATGGACGTGCTGAACCGGCTGGACACCCAGGGCGTGGAGCCCATGAGCCACGTGTTCCCGGTGAAAAACGTGCTGCGGGAGGACGCGGCGCAGCCCTCCTGGGACCGGGGGGAGCTGCTGGCCGGATCGCCCGGAGGGGACGGCGAGGCGTTTCTGGCGCCCAAGGCGGTAGAGTAGGAGGAGGAACATGAAACTGAGAGAACTGACCGCCCTAGAGCTGGGCGCGGTCATCAAAAAGGGGGAAGTCTGCGTCAGGGAGGCCGTCCAGGCGGCGCTGGACGCCGTCGCCGCCCAGGACGGGGCGCTGAACGCCTTTATCACCGTGGCCGGCGAGCGGGCGCTTTGCCGGGCGGACAAGCTCCAAGCTGGGGTGAAGGACGCCCAAAGCCCCCTCTACGGTGTGCCCATGGCCATCAAGGATAATATCTGCACCCGGGGGGTGAGGACCACCTGCGCGTCCAAGATCCTGGGGGACTTCACGCCGCCCTATGACGCCGCTGTGGTGGAACAGCTGGCGGACGCCGGAGCGGTGTCCCTAGGCAAGCTGAACATGGACGAGTTCGCCATGGGCTCCACCTCGGAGACATCGTATTACGGCCCTGTGAAAAACCCCTGGGATTTGGCGCGCGCCCCCGGCGGGTCGTCCGGCGGAGCAGCAGCGGCAGTGGCGGCGGGCATGGGCTGGTACGCCATCGGCTCGGACACCGGCGGGTCCATCCGCCAGCCCGCCGCCCACTGCGGCGTCACCGGCATGAAGCCCACCTACGGTACCGTGAGCCGGTACGGGCTGATCGCCTACGCCTCGTCGCTGGATCAGATCGGGCCGCTTTGCCGGGATGCGGCGGACTGCGCCGCCGTGCTGGACGTGCTCATGGGCCACGACTGCCGGGACGCCACCAGCCTGCCTGGCCTGGACTCTGACTGGAACGGCTCCGGGCCCCGGGCGGACTACGGCCATCTGCTGGAGCGGCTTACCGGGGATGTGCGGGGTATGCGGATCGGCCTGCCCGCGCAGTGCTTCGGGGACGGGCTGGACGGAGCGGTCCGGGCCGCAGTGCTGGGGGCGGCGCAGGTGCTGAAGGGCCGGGGGGCGGAGATCGTGGAGCTGTCCTTCCCGGTGCTGGAGTACGCGGTGCCCGCCTACTACATCATCGCCGCCGCCGAGGCGTCGTCCAACCTGTCCCGGTTCGACGGGGTGAAGTACGGCTGGCGGGCGGAGGAATACGACGGGCTGGCGGACCTGTACCGCAAGACCCGCACCCAGGGCTTCGGCAGAGAGGTGAAGCGGCGGATTCTGCTGGGCACATTTGTGCTCTCCTCGGGGTACTACGACGCCTACTATAAAAAGGCGCTCCAGGCCAAGGCGGTCATCAAGGACGCCTTTGACCGGGCGTTTGAGGGCTGCGACCTGCTGCTCACCCCCGTGACCCCCTCCCCCGCGCCTAGGCTGGGGGACAGCCTGGGCGATCCGCTGAGCATGTATCTGGGCGATATCTACACCGTGTCCGTCAACCTGGCGGGTCTGCCGGCGCTGTCCATGCCCTGCGGGCTTGACGCGGAGGGCATGCCCATCGGGGCGCAGCTCATCGCGCCCCACTTCGGGGAGGGCGCGGCGCTCAGCGCCGCCCACGCCTTCCAGCTGGACACGGACTGGCACAGACGCGCGCCGAAAGGAGGGGAGGCCCCATGACCTGGGAGACCGTCATCGGCCTGGAGACTCATGTGGAGCTGGCCACCAAAACCAAGATCTTCTGCTCCTGCACCACCGAGTTCGGCGGCGCGCCCAACACCCACTGCTGCCCAGTGTGCACCGGTATGCCGGGGACGCTGCCGGTGCTCAACAAAAAGGTGCTGGAGTTCGCCGTCAAAGCGGGGCTGGCGCTGAACTGCGCCATCACCCGGCACAGCCGGTTCGACCGGAAAAACTACTTCTATCCCGACCTGCCCAAGGCGTACCAGATTTCCCAGCTCTACCTGCCCATTGCCCGGGACGGGGCGGTGGACATACGCACCGGTCCGGGGGATAAGACCATCCGCATCCACGAGCTGCACATGGAGGAGGACGCGGGCAAGCTGGTCCACGACCCCTGGCTGAACCAGACCCGGGCGGACTATAACCGCTGCGGGGTGCCCCTCATCGAGATCGTCACCGAGCCGGATTTCCGCACGGCGGACGAGGTGATTGCCTATCTGGAAAAGCTGAAGGAGACGCTGGCGTACCTGGGGGTGTCCGACTGCAAAATGCAGGAGGGCTCCCTGCGGTGCGACGTGAACCTGTCGGTGCGGCCGCAGGGCAGCCTTGAGCTGGGCACCCGCACGGAGATGAAGAACCTCAGCTCCTTCAAAGCCATCGCCCGGGCCATCCAGTACGAGGCCCGGCGGCAGATCGAGCTCATTGAGGAGGGCGGGCGGGTGGCGCAGGAGACCCGGCGCTGGGATGAGAATAAGGACGCGTCCTTTGCCATGCGCTCCAAAGAGGAGGCCCAGGACTACCGCTATTTCCCCGAGCCGGACCTGCCGCCCATCGAGCTGGACCCGGACTGCGTGGACGCGCTCCGGGCCGCCCAGCCGGAGCTGGCGGAGGAAAAGCGGGCGCGCTACCAGGCGGATTACGGCCTATCGGACTACAACTGTCGGATGATTACGTCGGATCAGGCGCTGGCAGCGCTGTTTGAGGGGCTGGTGGCGCTGGGCGCGCCCCCCAGACAGGGGGCTAACTGGATCATGGGGGAGGTGCTGGGAGCGCTGTCCCAGCACGCCATGGAGCCAAAAGACATGGCGCTCACCGCCCCCACCCTGGCCCGGCTCATCGCCCTGGTGGGGGAGGGAAAGCTCAACCGCAACACCGCCGTCAAGGTGTTTGAGGCCGTTTTCGACACGGACGGGGACGTGGACGCCTATGTCCGGGCCCACGGCCTGGAGCAGGTGAACGACGGGGCGCTGGTGCGGGAGGTGTGCGCCCGGGTGCTGGAGGCCAACCCCCAGTCCGTGTCGGACTACCGGGGCGGCAAAGAGAAGGCCTTCGGGTTCCTGGTGGGGCAGGCCATGGGGGAGCTCAAGGGCCGGGCCGACCCCCAGGCGGTGAACCAGGCGCTGCGGGCGCTGCTGGAGTGACCGCGTAAAATAGCAGCCCCCGGGAGGACCGCCGCGGCGGTCCTCCCGGGGGCTTGTGTTTGCGTCTGGCTTGACGGGGCGTTACGCCTTGCCGCGCCGGGCCAGCCAGCCCCGCAGGCGGCCCTTGGGCCAGGGCTTGCAGGGCCGGTCGGGCAGCTCGACGAACCACTTGCCCGAGGCGTTCACCACCGTGGTGTCTCCGTACTGCCGCACGCGGGGGAAGTCGGGGGCATATTGCAGGTGGACATGGCCGTGGAGCAGGTATTGGGGGTGGAAGCGGTCCATCAGGGCTTTGAAGCAGGCGAAGCCCCGGTGGCAGGGGTCGTCCATGTCCCCCAGCCCCTGGGCGGGGGCGTGGGTGACCAGAATGTCCACCCCGCCCCGGCGCAGGTCGCGGGCCAGCTTAAAGACGCGCCATTTCATCTGCCCCTCGGTATACTGGTGGACGCTGCTGTTATACCTCATGCACCCGCCCAGGCCCAGGATGCGGTAGCCCTTGAACTCCACCACCCTGCCGTCGATGCAGTCGCAGCCCTCGGGGGGCTGGCGGTCATAGCGGATGTCGTGATTGCCGTGGACGTAGAACAGGGGCTTGTTGGCCATGGTCACCAGGAAGGTGAGGTAGCTGGACGGCAGGTCCCCGCAGGAGATGATGGCGTCCGCGCCCTGGAGCTTTTCCTTGGAAAAGTAGTCCCATAGTCCCTGGTCGGGGGCGTCGGAAATGACCAGCAGCTTCACGCCTTTTCCTCCTCCGGCGGGATGGTCTCCCGATCCACCCCCAGCCGGCGCACCGTGGGCTTGGTCACGTCCAGCAGCTGGTCATAGGCGGGCAGGGAGCCGTCGATCCGGTCGCACAGCCAGTTCATTTTCAGGATCTCCTCCATGGTCAGATCCCGGGAGCCGTCGTTGCGCACGCTTCCCGCCTGGTCCCGGATGAGCCGCCGGAAGGGATGGATGGTCCCCGCGCGGATGCCCTGGCGCAGAATCTCGGCCAGAGAGCGCACCCCCTCGGGCAGGTGGGGGCTGAAGTGCAGGTCCACCACGCCGCTGTTCATCCCCCACCAGTAGTTGATGGCGCGGCTGCTGTCCTCAGCCAGAGGGATGGTCCTGGGGTCGCGGAGCATCTCCCGGACGATGCGCACGTAGAACTCTCCCCAGTGCCAGCTGGGGGAGGCCAGCTGCACCAGCTCCCCGTCCGGCTCCAGCCGGGCCAGGCCCTGGGCGCCGTCGGGCTGCTCGGAGATGAAGTCCCGGTCGCTGACGATCTGAAGGCCCTGACGCCGGAACTCGCCCATATAGTCCCCCGGCAGGCAATGCCAGCGCAGGTCGATGCGGGCCTCCGGGTTGGTCAGCGCCGCGCCCAGGGCGAAGGCGTTGATGCTGGCGGGCACCCCCAGGATGGGGTAGCTGCCCACATAGCCGATGCGCCCGCCCTGGCTCATGGCCCCGGCGATGGCGCCGGTGATGAACTTGCCCTCGTATACCCGGCAGTAGTACGCCTTCACATTGACGTAGGGCTGGTCGATGGAGCAGTTCATGAAGCGCACCTTGGGGTACTTCACCGCCACGCGCAGCGTGGCGTCGATGAGGCTCACCGACGTGGTGAAGATGAGCTCCGCGCCCCCCTCCACCGCCTCGCAGATGGCGGACTCCGTTCCCTGGGGGGACACGCCGTAGTAGCCCTTGACGCTCACGCTGTCCCCCAGGGTCTGTTCCAGATACTCCCGGCCCTTGTCGTGGGCGGCGGTCCAGCCGCTGGTGCTGGGGGTGCCCTGAAACAGGAAAGCCACCCGCAGCCGCTTCTTCGTCCCCAGCAGGGCGGACATGACGCTCTTTTTCTCCTCTCCCTCGGCGGGGGCGAGGCTGACGGCGATGGGGTCGGTCTCGGCGTGGAGGCACAGCTCCTTCCAGATGGCGGACAGGGTTTTGCGGTAGTCCCCTTCCCCGATGGAGGCTAGGAATTCCCGGGCGTCGTAGAACTCCAGCCAACGCAGCAGCGCGTCCCCGGCAGTCAGCCCCAGCCCGCCGCCCCCCAGGCGGTAGAAGCTGCTGCGGAAGCTGAAATACCGGGCCTTGAACTTTTTCTGGAAGTCCTCCGGCCAGTCCTCGTCCCGGGCGAAGCCCAGGGCGGCCTGGAGCTTGGCGTACCCCCCCAGCTCGCTGAAGTGGACGCCCCAGCACCGGCTGTGGCGGAAAAACTCTAGAAATTCCAGATAGATCTGGGTGGTGATGTCGTCCGACGGCTCCGGCATCAGGCGGATGATGTCCGCCTGGATGATGGACGAGCCCATGCTCTTGAGCACGCTCACCCGCTTGTTCCCCTCCTGGACATAGAACCGTCCCAGGTACTCATAGCACTGGATGGGGTCGTGGATACCCTCGCTGAGCTGGGCGGAGCACAGGTTCACCCACTTCATGGCGAACTCCGACTCCGGCCCCATCAGGGGCAGAAACCCGGCGGAGAAGGAATTGCAGCGCGCCTCCTCCGTGGAGCCCACCACCAGGTAGATGGGCACCTCCATCACCCCCAGCTTCACCTGGGAGAGCTGGAGCTTGTCCGCCCCCAGAGCCTGTATATTGGGGTTCAGGCCCCGGTGGACGCAGTTTTTATATTCCCGCTGGCCCTGGCGCTGGGCCGCCAGATAGTATTGCACCGCCTCGACATTCGGCATACAATGCACTCCTTTCGGTGGTTAAACCGCCTGTATTGTATCAAATGCCGCTGTCAGATGCCAGTGTTTGGGAGAAATTTTCCTTGTGTGGAACGCTGAAAAAACCGGGCCGCCCGCCTGGGGTTTTGACGCTTCGCCGGGACGGGAGAAAAGAACAAAAAGAGCGGTGTTTGCAGTGGACAAGCAGGAAGCGCAGGTGTATAATAGGTGCGCCGCGCCTCCAGAGCGCGGGGAATTGCTCGAAAGAAGGAATGCTTGGATGAAGCAACACAAAAAAGGGCTGGCGGTCTGTCTGACGGCTGCGGTGCTGCTGCTCATCGCCGCGCTGCTGGCGGGCTCGCCCGGCCCGTCGGAGAGCGTGCAGGAGGCCATGCGGGACGCGGTGCTCCACGGCACGGGGCAGATCAGCCTCTTCGGCCTGATGACGGTGAACCCGGGGATGATTTCCGCGCTGCTGGTGACGGCGTTTCTGCTGGCGTGCGCCGCGCTGATCCGGGTCTTTGCCATCCCCCGGTTCCAGTATCGGCCGGGGAAGCTCCAGCTGGTGCTGGAGGAGCTGGTGGGCCTGTTCGACGGCATGGCCAAAAGCAACAGCCCCCACCGCAACCGCTTTTTGGGCGCCTACCTCTTTGCCGCCGGGAGCTACATCTTCGTGGGGACCCTGTCCGAGCTGCTGGGCCTCCAGGCCGTCACCATTCACGGCCACCCCATCACCCTGCCCGCGCCGCTGTCCGACGTGAACGCCGCCATCGCCATGGGCACATTGTCTTATCTGGTCATCCTGTCCGGCGGCGTGGCCTCCAATGGCCTGGGGGGCGTGGGTAAGACCCTCAAGGAGTTCTCCCTGCCTATTTCCATGAGCTTTCGTCTGTTCGGCGCGCTGCTCAGCGGCCTGCTGGTGACCGAGCTGGTCTATTACTACGTGGCGCTGAGCTTTGTGCTGCCGGTGGTGGTGGGAGTGCTGTTCACCCTGCTCCACGCCCTCATCCAGACCTACGTTCTCACCATGCTCACCGCGCTGTACTACGGCGAGGTGTCCGAGCCCTCCCCCAAGAAGGAAAAAAAGAAAAAGCTCAAGGCGGAAAACGCCTGAGCCCACAAAACATCAATATGGAGGTCGTTCCTGATGAATAAGCTGCTGAAGAACATGCTGGTCCTGGCCGGGGTGCTGATCCTGGCCCTGTCCCTGGCCGCCCCCGCCTTTGCCGACGCCCCCGCCGCCAATGAGCCCCCCGCCCAGACGGAGAGCGGAGAGAGCTCCGACATCGGCCTGAAGGCCATCGCCGCGGGCATCGCCGTGGGCATCGCCGCCGCCGGCGGCGCGGTGGGCATGGGCCTGGCCACCGCCAAGTCCACCGAGAGCCTGGCCCGCCAGCCCGAGGCGGAGGGCAAGATCCGCACCACGCTGATGCTGGGCCTGGTCTTTATTGAGACGGCCATCATCTACGCGCTGCTGGTGGTTATCCTCATCATCTTCGTGCTGTAACGGCGGGAGGGCTTAGTCATGCCTCTGAATATCAATTTGCAGCAGATTCTGCTGCACTGGATGAACCTGGCCATCCTAACGGGAGGGCTTTACTTCCTCCTGTTCAAGCCGGTGAAGCAGTTTATGGACAAGCGGGCCGCCTACTACCAGGAGCTGGAGGAGCAGGCGGCGGACAAGCTGGCCCAGGCCGAGCGCCTCAAGGCCGAGGCCCAGGCCAAGCTGGACGCGGCGGACGACGAGATCCACGACGAGCGGATGCGCGCCCAGCAGGCCGCCTCCGACGCCGCCCAGGAGCAGCTGGCCCAGGCCGAGGAACAGGCAAGGCACATCGTGGCCAAGGCCCAGGCCGAGGCGGAGCAGTCCAAGGAGCGGGCGCTGCGGGAGTCCCAGCGGGAGATGCGGGAGCTGGCGGCCCGCGCGGCCAAGAAGCTGGCCGCTAAGCCGGGCGCCGACTTCTTCGACCAGTTTTTGGACCTGACGGAGGGAGGCGGGGCGCATGAGGGACGCTAGAAGCCGCCTCACCGCCCAGCTGCGCAGCGCCGACCAGCCCACCCAGGAGCAGATCCAGCGCTTTGACGCCTTTCTCTCCCGCACCTATAAGCGGAAGGTCCCCCTCCACTGGGAGTTCGACGAGGCCCTTCAGGACGGCTTCCGCCTCCAGGTGGGCTCGGACGTGTACGACTGGACTCTGGACGGCCGGGTGCGGCAGTTTCAGGACTACCTGCGCAGGCTGGAGCCGGGGGAGAACGACATCATCCCCCTCATCCGCCAGGCGGTGGAGCGGTGGGAGCCCTCCCCCGCGCCGGAGGAGATGGGCGAGGTCTTGTCCGTGGACAGCGACATCGCCGCTGTCAGCGGCCTGACTCACGCCCAGTACGGGGAGATCCTGGTGTTCGAGGGCGGCGTGAAGGGCATGGTGCAGGACCTGCGGCCCGAGGGCTTGAGCTGCATCCTCTTCGGTGACGGAGAGGAAATCCGGGCGGGCAGCATGGTGCGCCGCACCTTGAAAACCGCCGGTATGCCGGTGGGCGAGGAGTATCTGGGCCGGGTGGTGGACGCGCTGGGCGTGCCGGTGGACGGCAAGGGGCCCATCCAGCCCGACGGCTACCGCCCCATGGAGAACCCCGCCCCGGGTATTTTGGACCGCCAGCCGGTGGACACCCCCATGGAGACGGGGCTTTTGGCCATCGACTCCATGTTCCCCATTGGCCGGGGGCAGCGTGAGCTCATCATCGGGGACCGCCAGACCGGCAAGACCGCCATCGCCCTGGACACCATCCTCAACCAGAAGGGCAAGGACGTGGTGTGCATATACGTGGCTATCGGCCAAAAGACCAGCTCGGTGGCCCAGCTGGCGGAAAATCTGGCCCGCCGGGGCGCCATGGACTACACCGTCATCGTCACCGCCCCCGCCGGGGCGTCCGCCGCCTTGCAGTACATCGCCCCCTACGCCGGGTGCGCCCTGGCGGAGTACTTCATGTACCAGGGGGACGATGTGCTCATCGTGTACGACGACCTCTCCAAGCACGCCATCGCCTACCGGGCGCTGTCGCTGCTGCTGGAGCGCTCCCCGGGGCGGGAGGCCTACCCTGGAGACGTGTTCTACCTCCACTCCCGGCTGCTGGAGCGGTCCGCCCACCTGTGCGACGAGCTGGGGGGCGGCAGCATGACCGCCCTGCCCATCGTGGAGACCCAGGCGGGGGACGTGTCCGCCTATATTCCCACCAATATCATCTCCATCACCGACGGCCAGATTTTTCTGGAGAGCGACCTGTTCTTCTCCGGCCAGCGGCCCGCAGTCAATGTAGGTTTGTCCGTGTCCCGCGTGGGCGGCGACGCCCAGACCAAGGCCAAAAAGTCCGCCGCCGGAGCCATCCGGCTGGAGCTGGCCCAGTACCGGGAGATGGAGGTGTTCACCCAGTTCTCCAGCGACCTGGACGACGCCACCAAGCGCCAGCTGTCCTATGGCCAGGGACTGATGCGGCTGCTGCGCCAGCCCCAGTACGCCCCCCTGTCCCACCACCAGCAGGTCATTGTGCTCACCGCTGCCATGGACCACGTGATGCAGGACGTGCCGCTGGGCCGGATGAATGAGTTCCGCGCCGGGCTGCTGGAGGCGGTGGAGGGCGAGGGCGCCGATTTGTGCGCCCGCATCGACCAGACCGGCAAGCTGTCCGAGGACGACCGGGAGGAGATCCTGGACCTGGCCCGGGCGTATCTGGCCCGGTTCCAGGCCGGCGGAAAGCAGGGCAGCTGACATGGCCGGGACCAAGGAGATCAAGGACCACATCGACAGCGTTCAGGAGACCCGCAAGATCACCAACGCCATGTACCTCATCGCCTCCACCAAGCTGCGCCGGGCCCGGCAGGAGCTGGACAACACCCGGCCCTACTTCGAGGCCCTGCGCCGGGAGATCAAGCGTATCTTGCGCACCGTGGGCAGCGAGGCGGTGGACAGCCCCTATTTCTACCCCATGGAGGGGGAGGCGCCCCTGGACAAGCCGAACGCCTGCCTGGTGATCACCGCGGACAAGGGCCTTGCGGGGGCCTACAACCAGAACGCCATCAAGGAGGCGCTGAAGCTGCTGGAAACCCACCCGGATACCAAGCTGTATGTGGTGGGGGAGTACGGCCGGCGGTTTTTCGCCTCCCACAGCATCCCCATTGAGCACAGCTTCCTCTACACCGCCCAAAACCCCACCATGGCCAGGGCCCGGGAGATCAGCGCCCTGCTGCTGGACGGCTTTGCGCGGGACGAGCTGGACAAAATTTATGTGGTTTACACCGACATGGGCAGCGGCATGGACTTCCAGGCCAAGTGCACCCGGGTGCTGCCCTTCCACCGGACCCACTTTGCGGACTCCGCCCTGGTGGAGCCGCCGGTGACCACCTCCTTTGAGTTTCTGCCCGACGTGGGCTCGGTGCTGGACAGCATGATGCCCAGCTATGTGTCCGGCTTTATCTACAGCGCCCTCATCGACAGCTTTTGCTGCGAGCAGCAGGCCCGCATGACCGCCATGGACAGCGCCAACCAGAACGCGGAAAAGCTGTTGGGAGAGCTGTCCCTGGAATTCAACCGGGTGCGGCAGTCGGCCATCACCCAGGAGATTACCGAGGTGTCCGCCGGGGCCAGGGCCCAGCGAAAAAAGCATCAGAAAGAAGGTTGATGATTTTGGAACGTGGGATCATCACACAGATATCCGGCCCCGTGGTGGATGTGCGCATCGAGTCCGGCGAGCTGCCCCGCCTGCGGGAGGAGCTCACCGTGGAGAAGGACGGCGAGCACCGGGTGATGGAGGTGGCCCAGCATCTGGACCACAAAACGGTGCGCTGCATCATGCTCTCCCCCAGCGAGGGGTTGGCCCGCGGGCTGGCGGTGGATGTGCCGGGCCACACCATCCAGGTTCCCGTGGGGGAGGCCACCCTGGGACGCATGTTCAACGTGCTGGGCCAGCCCATCGACGGGGCGGGCCCGGTGCCCGAGGGCACGCCGGTGCGCTCCATCTACCGCAAGCCCCCCGCCTTTGACGAGCAGAGCCCCTCCGTGGAGATTCTGGAGACGGGCATCAAGGTCATCGACTTGCTGGAGCCCTACCCCAAGGGGGGGAAGATCGGCCTGTTCGGCGGGGCCGGCGTGGGCAAGACGGTGCTCATCCAGGAGCTCATCCACAACGTGGCCATGGAGCACGGCGGCTATTCCATCTTCACCGGCGTGGGCGAGCGCTCCCGGGAGGGCAATGACCTGTGGCGGGAGATGCGGGAGAGCGGGGTGTCCGCCAAGACCGCTCTGGTGTTCGGCCAGATGAACGAGTCCCCCGGCGTGCGTATGCGGGTGGCCCTGTCGGGGCTGACCATGGCAGAGCACTTCCGGGACAGGGAGCACAAGGATGTGCTGCTGTTCATCGACAATATCTTCCGCTTCGTTCAGGCGGGCAGCGAGGTGTCCACCCTGCTGGGACGCATGCCATCGGCGGTGGGCTACCAGCCCACCCTGGCCAACGAGATGGGGGAGCTTCAGGAGCGCATCACCTCCACCAAGAACGGCTCGGTGACGTCGGTGCAGGCGGTGTACGTCCCGGCGGACGATCTCACCGACCCGGCTACCGCCACCACCTTCGCCCATCTGGACGCCACCACCGTGCTCAGCCGCAAAATCTCGGAGCAGGGCATTTATCCGGCGGTGGACCCACTGGAGTCCTCTTCCCGCATCCTGGAGGCGGACATTGTGGGCGCGGAGCACTATCGGGTGGCCCGAAAGGTGCAGGAGACCCTGGAGAAATACCGGGAGCTTCAGGATATCATCGCCATCCTGGGCATGGATGAGCTCAGCGACGACGACCGCAAGACGGTGGCCCGGGCGCGGCGGCTCCAGCGGTTCCTGGCCCAGCCCACCCATGTGGCGGAGAAGTTCACCGGCATTCCCGGCGTGTACGTGCCGCTGAAAGACACCCTGGAGAGCTTTGCCGCCATCGTGGACGGCGAGCTGGACCAATACCCCGAGGCGGCGTTCTACAACGTGGGCGCGTGGCGGGATGTGGTGGCTAAGGCGAAGAAGCTGGAGGGCGGCGCGTGATGGATACCTTTCAGGTCCACATTCTGGCCGCCGACCGGACGCTGTATGAGGGCCCCTGCGTCAGCCTTACCATCCCCGCCAGCGACGGCGAGCGGGGTATCCTGGCCCACCACGCCAGCATGATGGCGGCTATCGTCCCCGGTACGCTGCGCTACCAGCCGCCGGGGGAGGAGGTGCAGCTGGCGGCGGTGTCCCTGGGAATGGTAAAGGTGGAGGTTAACGAGGTGCTGGTGCTGGTGGACTCCGCCGAGCGTCCTGAGGAGATTGATGAGGCCCGGGCCCGCCGGGAGGCGGACCAGGCGCGGGAAGCCCTTTTGCAGAGGAAGAGCCGTCAGGAATACCAGCTGGCCCAGGCGTCTCTGGCCCGGGCGCTGAACCGCCTGCGGGTGAAGGGCAGGGGCGGTTTGTGAGAGAAACTTAAAGTTTGGCAAAAAAATTTAAATTTATACTTTACAAATAGGGCAAACCCTGCTATACTATACGGGTAGCTTAGAGATGCGCCCGTAGTTCAATTGGATAGAGCGTCAGATTCCGGTTCTGAATGTTGGGGGTTCGAGTCCCTTCGGGCGTACCATTGTAGACAAAACCTGCGTGTAACGATAGTTATGCGCAGGTTTTGCCCATATTTCGTGAAATTGCACCAAAGTCAAATCTTGAAATATGCAAAGGGCATTCCCTCCCCGACATTGCAGGGATTCCATTCTCCAAGCTGGAGGCAAGTGTTCTATACCCGATGAGTGTGTCATTTATGATTTATTCCAAGGTGCTCTCCATTTATTCCATAACATTCGTTTGGGCCTTTCTGGAAACGGCCATATTTATGCTCCAGTTCCTCGTCATCTGCCGCCGTGCTTATTTTTACTTATTTTAAATCGTAATAGTGTGCCTTCATCTCGTTCAGCAGCACCTCTGCTGCCGGGGAAAACACCGCATACTTTTTCCAGGCCAAAAACAGCTTGGAGTAAAGGGCTGGCGTCAGGGGCCGGAAGCACAGCGGGCTGTCCGACCCGGTGTCCGCCAGCTTGTCAAAGGAGAGCAGACAGCCCAGGCCCTCCCGGGCCAGAACTGAGCCGTTGTATGCCAGGTTGCAGGTCGCCACGATGTTGAGCCTGTCTACTTTCTCCTGAAACCAGTCTGACAGCTCCTTTTGCAGCCCTTGCCGGGGGCAGATCAGCGGAATTTCCAGCAGGTCCTCCGGCGCGACGGCCTCTTTTGCCGCCAGCGGGTGATCCTTCCGCAGGATAACGCCCCAGGTGTCCGCGCCGGGCAAAGAGAGGTAATTATATTTGGACAGGTCATTGGATTCCACCAGCACGGCAAAGTCCAGCAGCCCCTGCTCCAACCGTTCCGCCAGGTCGCTCCGATCACCGCTGTATAAATGCACCCGGACGCGGGGGTACTGTGCCTGCACCGCCTTGACCCGCCGGGCCAGGTGCTTGATGCCGTCCGATTCCGCGCAGCCGATATGGATATCCCCGCCAGTGATCTGCCCCAGAGCCTTGAACTCGTCTGTGGTTTTATCCACCATGTCTAGGATGTCCTCTGCCCGCCGGCGCAGCAGCATCCCCTCGTCGGTCAGCCGGATGCTGAAGCTGCTGCGGACAAAGAGCTTTTTGCCCAGTTCCGCCTCCAGATCCTTGAGCTGCTTGGACAGGGTGGGCTGGGAGATATGGAGCTGCTGGGCAGCGTGGGTAACGCTGCCCTCCCGAGCCACCTCCAGAAAGTAGCGCAGTACCCGAATTTCCATGACCGACACCTCCGGCTATAGTATAACAGGCCATGTTATTCGCTGCAAGAATAACATGATATAGAAATCAAGTATTTGCTATTTTGTCCGACCTGCCCTATGATAGGAGTACAGGGAGGTGGCGCTATGCCCCACGCAACGGATACCGACAGCATCCTGCGCCAGAATTTAGTAGACGCAGGGTGCGGCTCGGAAATTGTCCAGCAGTGCATGGCGCTGGCCCGGAAACAAGATCAGCCCGAATTGATACGGGTGCTCTCCCGCCACAGGCGAACGTTGCTGGACGCGCTTCACCAGAGTGAAAAGCAGATCGACTGCCTGGACTATCTGATCTATACCTTAGAAAAGCAGCGCCAATAGACAGCATTCAGGAGGAATTCATCATGGAAGAACAGCTGACTTTGACCCAGGAATGGGATAAGACTTTCCCCAAGAGCGGCGAGGTGAAGCATAGTAAGGCGACCTTTCACAACCGCTATGGTATCACTCTGGCCGCCGACCTCTACGCCCCCAAGGGTGCGTCTGGAAAGCTGCCCGCCATCGCTGTCTGCGGTCCCTTCGGCGCGGTAAAGGAGCAGACCGCCGGACTGTATGCCCAGGCCATGGCGGAGCGGGGCTTCCTCACCATCGCCTTCGACCCCTCCTTCACCGGCGAGAGCGGCGGCATGCCCCGCTATATGGCCTCCCCGGACATCAACACGGAGGACTTCCAGGCGGCGGTGGACTATCTCTCCCTGCGGGACGATGTGGCCCCGGAGAAAATCGGCATCATCGGAATCTGCGGCTGGGGAGGCATGGCGCTGAACGCGGCGGCTCTGGACACCCGGATCAAGGCCACCGTGGCCTCCACCATGTACGACATGAGCCGGGTGAACGCCAAGGGCTACTTCGATGCCGAGGACAGCGAGGAGGCCCGCTTTGAGAAGAAAAAAGCCCTCAACGCCCAGCGGCTTCTCGACTATCAGAACGGCGCGTACGCCCTGGGCGGCGGCGTGGCGGATCCCCTGCCCGAGGACGCGCCCTTTTTTGTCAGGGACTACTACGACTATTACAAAACCCCGCGGGGCTATCATTCCCGCTCCCTCAACTCCAACGGCGGCTGGAACGTCACGGGCTGTATGTCCTTCCTCAACCAGCCCATCCTGGCCTACGCGGGGGAGATCCGATCCGCCGTCCTGGTCATGCACGGCGAGAAGGCCCACTCCTGCTATTTCAGTAAGGACGCTTTCACCAAGCTGACCGGGGACAATAAGGAGCTGCTCCTCATCCCCGGCGCCGTCCACACCGACCTCTACGACCGGACGGACATTATCCCCTTCGACAAGCTGGTTGAATTTTTCCAGAAGAATTTGAAGTAAAAGGAGGCCTCCGACATGGTAAAGCAGACGGCGGGCAGAGACGCCCTGCATGAGTTCGCGCCCAAGTTCGCGGAGCTGAATGACGACGTGCTGTTTGGCGAGGTGTGGTCAAGGGAGGATCAGCTGCCGCTGAAAATCCGCTCTATTGTGACCATCACCGCCCTCATCAGCAAAGGCATCGTAGACAGCTCCCTGAGCTACCATCTCTCCTCCGCCCGGAAGAACGGCGTGACCCGCACCGAGATGGCGGAAATTCTGACCCACCTGGCCTTTTACGCCGGGTGGCCCAACGCCTGGGCCGCGTTCCGCATGGTCAAGGAGGTCTACGCCGGGGATGGTGAACAGGAACAGCACGGCGGTTTCTTTGGGCAGGGCGAGCCAAACACGGCCTTCGCCCAGTATTTTACCGGCAGCAGCTATTTGAAGCCCCTGACCGACCCCAAGGAGACCGTGTTCATTGCCAACGTCACCTTTGAACCCCGGTGCCGCAATCACTGGCACATTCACCACGCCAAAAGCGGCGGCGGGCAAATTCTGATCTGCGTGGACGGCGAGGGCTGGTATCAGGAGGACGGAAAACCGGCGCGGAGCCTGAAGCCCGGCGATGTGGTGACCATCCCCGCCGGGGTGAAGCATTGGCACGGGGCCAAAGCGGACTGCTGGTTCAGCCACCTGGCGGTGGAGTGTCCGGGTGAGGACGCGTCCAACGAGTGGCTGGAGCCGGTGACGGACGAAGCCTATGATGCGCTGCCTTTTCGTGGAAGGGGGCGGGCACGATGAAAAAACGGCCGGTATCATTTATATTGGCAGTCTGCATGGTCTGCCTCCTGACCATGACCTCCTGCGCGGCGGAAGCACCTGCCGCCAGTGGCGGGACGAACCCAGACAGCACAGGGCTCACATCTGCGACTCAGACTGCGACAGCGTTCACCGATGTGCCCGCCGGCGCGTGGTACGCTGAAGCGGTCCAATACTGTCAGGAAAAGGGCCTGATGACCGGAACATCTGACACCACCTTCGCGCCGGAGGAGACGTTGACCCGCGCCATGCTGGTCACCATCCTGTGGCGGCAGGCGGAGAAGCCGGTGGTGAATTACCTGATGCGGTTTTCCGACGTCCCCGAGGATCAGTGGTACAGCGAGGCCGTCCGCTGGGCGGCCAGCGAAAAGCTAGTGGAGGGCTATGGCGACGGCCGCTTCGGCACCGGCGACCCCATCACCCAGGAGCACCTGAGCCTAATTTTCCAGCGGTACACCGATCAGCCTGTTACCCAGGGCATCCCCGGCTTTGACGGCGGCTCCAAGCCTGCCACACGGGCCCAGGCCGCGGCGGCGGTGATGAACTATGCCCAGCTTCCCCAGCAGGGGGCAGTTGGCGGTAAAATCCTGGTGGCCTATTTTTCCGCCACCGGCAACACCCGCCCGGTGGCGGAAAAGGTGGCGGAACTGACGGGCGGCGACCTCTTTGAGATTGTGCCCGCCCAGCCCTACACCGCCGCCGATTTGAACTATAACTCCGACTGCCGGGCCAACGCTGAACAAAATGACCCGGGTGCCCGGCCCGCCATTGCCAGCACCGTGGAGGACATGGGACAGTATGATGCGGTGCTCATTGGCTACCCCATCTGGTGGGGCCGCGCACCTAAAATCATCCACACCTTTCTGGAGACCTATGACCTGAGCGGCAAAACCATCGCCGCCTTCTGCACCTCCGGGAGCAGCCCCCACGAGGACGCAACCCTGCGGGACTACGAGCCGGACGCCACCTGGCTGGAGGGCCGGCGTTTCTCTGAAACATCCCAGGTGGAGGACTGGGTCAACGGCCTTGACCTGCCGAAATCCGAGGGTAATAGCGCGGTGGGCGCATTCAATTTTGAACGAAAGACCGTCACCCTCAACAGCGGCTATGAAATGCCGCTCAACGGCCTGGGAACCTACAGCCTCCATGGGGAGACCTGCGTTCATTCTGTAAAGTCCGCCTTGGCCAGCGGCGTCCGGCTGATCGACACCGCCTCCGCCTACGGCAACGAGGAGGAGGTGGGTCAGGCCATCCGGGAGGCCATGGAGGAATTGGGCATACAGCGTGAGGAAATCTTCGTCACCACCAAAATTTATCCGGGCAGTGAAATGGCGGACCCGGAGCGGTCTATCCAGGCATGTCTGGACCGGCTGGACATCGGCTATGTGGACCTAATGCTGCTGCACCATCCTGACAGAAACGATGTGAACGCCTATCAGGCGATGGAAAAGTTTGTGGAGGAGGGAAAAATACGCTCCATCGGCCTGTCCAACTGGTATGTGGAGGAGCTGGAGGAATTTCTGCCCCAGGTGTCCACTACCCCGGCGCTGGTGCAGAACGAAATTCACCCCTACTATCAGGAGAACGATGTGATTCCCTATATTCAAAGCCTGGGAATTGTGGTGCAGGGCTGGTATCCCCTGGGCGGCCGGGGACATACGGCGGAGCTGCTGGGGGATGAGGTGATCTCCGGCATCGCCAAGGCCCACGGGGTCTCCTCTGCGCAGGTCATCCTCCGCTGGAATTTGCAAAAGGGCGTGGCAGTCATTCCCGGCTCCAGTAACCCCGACCACATCAAGGAAAATACCGAGCTGTATGATTTTTCGCTGACCAATGAGGAGATGGCGCGGATCAATGCCCTCGACCGGGGCGAGAAACACGATTGGTATTAAAATCAACCTTCCTATGCACTACTGTTTAGTGGTACATAGGAAGGCTTTTGTATTGCATGCTCTAAAGCTATTGGGCATTAATGTGGTTCATATGCATCTGGCAAAATGGTTGAATCGACGGTTCCATTTTCACTTCCGCGCTGACGCGCCCAAACCACTCCGGCTCTCCATTCGAGCGGATTTTTCGCCCACTGGCGCAAGACCTGTTGCGGGAAGCCAAAATTTTTGGTATAGTGTAAATGGAAGATTGTGCCCTGGCCGATTGACCGGGGTATCAAGAGGCAAACCCCTTTGCCGGAATAGGAGGAATTGTGAACAGCAGGGTCTAAAAGAACATATGCTATTTAGCATAGTATGATTACAGTATGCGTCAACATTTCCTGCCGGTGGCAGGAGAGCGGCCTGAGGGCCCGGAGCAGAGGAGGAACATTTTTGTATCACAGAATGAGATTTCGGATCGCGGCGGCTTTGCTGGCGTTTTGCGTTATGGTCACAGCGCTTCCGGGTACGGCCCTGGCCGCAGACGGACAGACCAGAGCGGTCCACACGACTGCGAACAGTAAGGATCTGGCTAAAATTGTGGAAAACGCCAACGATGGCGATATTATCGAAATAAGCGGAACGTGTATGACCAACGACACAAACAGCAACGCCCCTTGGGTGATCAACAAGAAAGTTACCATCCGCGGCGTTACTACGGACGCCAGCCTGAACCTTCGTTCTGGCGGAATCATCCTGGCGGCGGACGTTACCTTTGAAAATCTGGAGCTGGCCTTTCCCAACCGTGTGCGCAACGCTATCATGGCAAACGGCCATACCCTCATCTTGAGAAATGTCACCCGCAGTAAAAGCGCGAATAATGATGTCCATTTGTTCTGCGGCGGCGCAACGGGATTGGCGATTGCCGCTCAGCCCGGCGGCCACGGGAATATTATCATTGAGAACTGTCCTGAAATGGGCAACGTCTATGCCGGCAGCATCTCCACCGACGGAGACCCCAACGAATCCTCGATTCCCGCTACGGTTACGATGATTGGTACGAGCAAGGCAGGGGACTTTTACGCCTGCGGGGCGTTGGAAACATACGTCCCCGGCGACGAGATGCTGAATCCCAACTACGAGGTTGCCCCTCCCAAACCCAGCACCGAGCGTTTTCGCGTAACCGGAGACGTCACCTTCAATCTTTACTACACCTCCACCTCCATGGTGGACGGCGCCACCGGCGGGGATAAAAACGCCGCTGTAGTCTATACAGGCAAAGGCAACCTCAATGACGGACTTACCCTGGACAACCTGTCCAGCCTTACAGTGGGCAGCGGGGAGGAGCTAAAGCCTAAAACGGGCAGCAGTCTTGATGGCGCGGAACTTGTTGCCCCTGCTTCCAGTGTTCTGAACCTGACCAATCTGACCAACCTGGTATTTGCCGGCCTTCAGGGCGGCGGCGACCTGGTTTTGAAACAGGACCAGACCTTGACCATCAACGGCAGTGTGTCAGGAAAAACCAGAATCGGCATCAGCAACATTTTTAATGGAGCCTCGACAGCGGCTCCTGAACTTGGCCATGTGTACGTCAGTGCGCCTCAGTCCGATGCCAGCAGCTTTGAGCTTGTTCCTTATCAAAACAGCCATGACACAAAGCTGGTCCGGGACGGAAATGGAGACTGGACTGCGCAGAAGGATTCCCCCGAGGAAAAGCCGCCGTCCAAGCTGGTAAGCCTAGCCCCGCAGAATGTTCAGCTGACCAGCCAGGACAGCGTGGACGCCGCAGAAGATGGTATTTTGATCCCGCTGAACACAGTTTACAGCGGCGAGCCGCTGGCCCTGGAAGATGCTTTACGGATTTCTGTAAATGGTAAAGAGGCTCAATTTGTTCAAGACCCTAAGTGGAGCTATTATGAAACCCCTGACTTACTGATATATGTGGGAGATACCGGGGACGGGGATGAGTTAATCATCTATGCCATCAACAACCCATACGTAGACCCGGTTTCTGATGGCATATACCAGTTTGACATTACTGTCCCGGGAGCCTATACCGCTTCTGGCAAGGACCTTTCCGCCTCCTGTACGCTGACCGTTGGCAATAACGTGACGCCCCCGCCCACCACGATTCCCGTCCCCGCCGCGAACACCGGCCTGAAATGGACGGGAGGGGAACAGACCGGCGTGGAGGAAGGGACCGGCTACACCCTGACCGGGCACAAGGGGACCAATGTGGGCAGCTACACCGCCACCGCCACGCTGAAGTCCGGTTATGTGTGGAATGACGGAACTGCCACAGCGAAAAGCATCTCCTGGAGCATCGCCAAGGCAGACGGCCCCGCCGCCCCCACCAGCTTGTCCGCCGTTCCTCCCACCTCGGCAGGCGGAGCGGACGGAAAAATCTGCGGCGT
The DNA here is from genome assembly GCA_949841355.1 of uncultured Oscillospiraceae bacterium. Classification (GTDB taxonomy): domain Bacteria; phylum Bacillota; class Clostridia; order Oscillospirales; family Oscillospiraceae; genus Enterenecus. The sequence continues at coordinate 61,322 of CATKZP010000009.1, read as the reverse complement.
CACGGCGGCGATGGAGTACGCCTCCCGCGCGGATTTCTCCGATGCGCAGTCCTGTACCGGCACTGAGATCGTGAACCTGACCCCCAAAGTCTATTTTGTGCGCCTGCGTTCCACGCAGAGGCATGAGGCGGGGGCCTCCGCCTCGATCACCGTTCCGGACTTCGACGAGCCCACCGTCGTCTCCATCCAGGTGAACAGCGCCGGACATAAGACCAGCTATGAACTGAACAGCCCGCTGGACGTGACCGGGCTCACCATCGAGGCGGTCTACTCTGACCAGAGCACCCAGACCGTTCCGGTGACAGAGAATATGGTCAGCGGCTTTGATTCCAGCACGGCGGGCAGCAAGCCCTTGACCATCACCTACGAGGGCAGACAGACCACCTACACTGTTGAGGTGACGGCGGCGGAGCAGCCCGGTCCCAACCACATCCACGACTGGAGCGCAGGCTGGAGCAGCGATTCCAGATACCACTGGCATAACTGTCAGGCGGAGGGCTGTCCCATCGCGGAAAACCGTGAGAAGGAGGGCTATGGCTCCCATAAGGCCGGGGCCTGGATCACAGACCAGGCGGCGACAAGCAGCCGACCCGGCAGCCGCCACAAGGAATGCACCGTCTGCCGCTATGTGACGGCAAGGGAAACCATTCCGGCCACTGGCGGCGGCTCCGGCTCCTCCGGCGGTGGAGGCAGCTACATTCCGCCCACCTATAGACCCGACGTGCCCCAGCCCAGCCAGGGCGGCAGCGTGAGCGTTTCCCCTTCCAGCCCGGTGCGGGGCGACCCCGTGACCGTGACGCCCAAGCCGGACCAGGGCTACGAGGTGGACAAAATCACCGTCACCGATCAGAACGGCAAGCCCGTGGAGGTGACGGTGAAGCCGGACGGGACATACACATTCAAGCAGCCCAACGGCAAAGTAAAGATCGAAGTGACCTATAAACCGGTCAAAACGCCCTGGAGCAGCCCCTTTACGGACGTATCCGAGGGCGATTGGTACTACGAGGCGGTGCAGTTTGTCCAGGCGGAGGGCCTGATGAACGGCTACGGCGGCGGCAACTTCGCCCCCGACGCACAGTTGTCCCGCGCCCAGCTGGCTCAGATCCTGTTCAACAAGGAGGGCAGACCGGGAGTGAATTACCTGCTGGACTTCTCCGATTTAGCTGGCGAGGCGTGGTACACCGAGGCTGTCCGCTGGGCCGCCAGCCAGGGTATTGTAGGCGGCTATGGCAATGGGACCTTCGGCCCCAACGACCCCATCACCCGTGAGCAGCTGGCGGTCATGCTCTGGCGGTACTCCGGCAGTCCCGCCGCCACCAATAAGGAACTGCATTTCAGTGATGAGGGCGAGATCAGCGCCTTCGCACGGGAGGCCCTGCGCTGGGCCGTGGAGAACGGCATCCTGAACGGCTACGACAACGGGCGGTTAGGCCCCCAGGGGCAGGCCACCCGGGCGCAAGCGGCGCAAATGCTGAAAAACTTTATTGAGAACCAGGAGGACAGCGCAATACGGTAAAACGCTGAATGATAGGACAGAGGGACGCAGGGCAGATTCGCCTTGCGTCCCTCTGTGTTCATCAGGTAAAGATAAATTCAGCATGAACGGTTTCTGTTGCTCGTTCACGAATGCTGTTCATACGCCTCTGCCGAGCACCCCGTCCAGCTCCTCCGGGGTATACAGCGCGTTGAGCGCCGCCAGCAGAGCCTTGGCGCTCATATGCTCGGGCAGGTCCAGCCGCCTTAAAAGCGCCGCTCGCCGCGCCGCCGCGTCCGGCGTGCCGGACAGCCCCAGCACGAACAGGTCCGCCGCCGTCAGGTCCCCCGCCGGGCGGTCCGGCTCCGCGCCGTCCAGCACCGTGGCCCCCGCGTTGAGGATGGCCTGGCGCAGCACCTCGGGCTTCATCCCCTCCACGCCCAGCTTGCCCTCCCGGCCGGGGGCGCGCTTGCGCCGCTCCTTGCCGTACAGGTCGGGGATATAGGCGTGCTTCAGCTGCCCCTTGGGGATGGCCCCCTTGAGGTGGTTGCGGATGACGAACCCCGCCCCGTCGGAGTCGGTGAGGACGATAAGCCCCCGCGCCTCCGCCAGCCGCCGCAGCAGCGCCAGCCGTTCCCCGTCCTTGAACACGCCGAAGCCCGCCGTCTCCAAAATCAGGGTGTCCGCCACCCCGGCCAGGGCGGCCTTGTCGTACCTGCCCTCCACCACAATGGCCTCTTTGATGCGCAGCGGTCCGCTCATACCGCCGCCCTCCGGCCGGAGGCCAGCTCCATCAGCAGCCCGGTGAGCAGCTCCCGCTCCCTGCCGTAGGAGGATTTCAGCTCGATGTCCGCCCGGGCGCACCGGCCCGCGGCGTACCGGCACCATGGCAGGGAAAACCGCCGGGCGGCGTCCAGCAGCTTGTCCGCCTGGTAGCCCGACTTCATTCCCCACAGCTCCATGAATTCTCCCCGGCTCTTTCCCCGGTCCAGGTACAGCCGGGCGGTGTAGAGCTGCCGAAAATACTTGCCCATGGCGGCCAGAATCATGATGGGGGGCTGCTGGCTCTGGAGCAGGTCGGCCAGCACCGAGGCCGCCTTGTCAAAGTCCTTGCGGGCCATGGCGTCGGTCATCTGGAACACCACGGCGTCGATCTGGGGGACGGCCACCGCGTCGATGTCCGCCCGGGTCACCCGGGGGTGGGGCGCGTAGGCCGCGATCTTGCCGATCTCCGCCGCCAGGGTGTGCATCAGGTCGCCGCACAGGAAGATGAGGTACCGGGCGTCCTCGGTGTCCACCCCCTTGCCCGCCTTTTTGAACTGGCGGCAGATCCAGTCGGTGAGGTCCCCCTGGTCCTGCCGCTGGAACTCCACCACCGCCCCCTCTTTTTTCAGCAGCGCGGCCAGCTTGGACCGGCCGTCCGCCTTATAGGGCAGCAGGTCGTAGACAAACACCAGGCAGCAGTAGTCCGGCAGCCCCTCCAGAATGGCCAGCAGCCGCTCCCTGGCCGCCTCCCCCTGGCCGTACAGGTCGAAGTCGGTGACGGCGACCAAGGTGCGCCCGCTCATCATGGGCAGGCAGTCCACCGCCTGCTCGATCCAGTCCACCGAGCACTCCTTGCCCTGGGCGGCGTGGAGGTTGAAGTCCTCCATCCCCTCCGGCAGCAAAACCTGCTTGAGCTGCCCCAGGTAGTAGTCCCGCAAAAACGCCTCCTCCCCGTGGAAGAGGTAGAGCTGTTTGGGCGCGCCCTCCTTGATGGCCCGCTTCAGCTCCCGCATGGCGGTGTTGTCGGTCTTATTGCGCTTTGGCGGCATGTCCGCCACCTCCTTTCGTGGTGTATATCCCCACCCGGTCCCCCCTCACCCGGACGGTGATGGAGCCCGCCTCGTCGGTGCGGTAAACCTCCGCCCCCGCCGCCTCCAGCCGGTCCAGGGTCTCCTGGGCGGGGTGGCCGTAGGGGTTGTTGACCCCTGCGGAGACAATGGCCAGCTCGGGGGACGCCGCCTGGAGAAACGCCCCGCAGCTGGAATTTTTCGAGCCGTGGTGGCCCGCCAGCAGCACCTCCACGTCGGGGATGGGCTGGTATTTCACCAGCATCCGCTCCACAAAGGCGTCGGCGTCCCCGGTGACCAGCACGTCGAAGTCCCCCCGGGAGCACAGGGCGAACAGCCCCGACTCGTTGGACGTGCCGCCCCCCAGGGGCGGGAAGAGGGTCAGCGTCCCCTCCCCCAGGGCAAAGGTCCGGCGCTCGTCCACCGTGACGACCTGGGCGCCCTCCGCCCGGGCCAGGTCCAGCAGCTTTTCCATGGCCTCCCGGCTCTCCTCTCCCGCCGGGACGGCCACCCGGTCCACCCGCATCCGGTAAAAGAGCTGCTCCACCCCGTTGAAATGGTCGGCGTCGAAGTGGGTGAGGACCAGCAGGTCCAGCCGGGTGCGGCCCATGGCGGCGAAGTAGTCGGCGGCGGTGTCTCCGGCGCTGCGGTAGCCGTCCCCGCCGCAGTCCACCAGCGCCGCCCTCCCGCCGGACAGCAGGGCGGCGGACGAGCCCTGGCCCACGTCCAGCGCCGTGACGGTCAGATCCGCCCCCTCCGCCTCCAGCCGCCCCAGGCCGATGGCCGCGCACAGCAGAAGGGCCAGCGCTCCCAACGGGATCAGCGGGCGCTTTGGCCGCTCCCTGCCCGCCAGCGCCGCCAGCAGCGCCAGATACGCCCCCGCCAGCCAGATCAGGCAGTATGGGCTGTCCGCGCTCAGCGAGGCGAAGGGGAATTTCCCCAGCAGCAGCGCGATCCACCGGGCGTAATGCCCCAGCCCTCCCGCCGCCCAGCCCAAAACCGCCGCCAGGCCGGGGAGAAACACCGCCAGCGTCCCCAGAATCAGCGCGCACATCATCAGCAGGCTCAGCGCCCACAGGGCCAGCACGTTGGACAGCGGCGACAAAATCAGAATCTGCCCGAAGTACAGGGCGATGAGGGGCACGGTGAACAGCATGGCCCCCAGGGAGGCGGACACCCCGGCCAGCGCCGTCCTCCCCGCCCTCCAGAGCAGCAGCTCCACCCGCTTTTCCTTGGCGGGGCGCTTTTTCCGCAGAGGCCGGTACATCCGCTCCAGCAGCGGCCCGCTCACCAGCAGAATGCCCGCCACCGACGCGAAGGACAGCTGCAGGCCCACGCTGGCCGCGGCGAAGGGGTTCTGGACCAGCAGCACCAGCAGCGCCGCGCCCAGCGCCGACGGCCCGTCCTCCTCCCGCCCCGCCAGGGGCGCGGCCAGCAGGGCGCTCTGCATAATCACCGCCCGGAAGGCCGACGGCGTGCCCCCGGCCATGAGGGCGTAAAATACCAGCAGGGGAACCAGGGCCAGCGCGGCCCTGCGCCGGCGGGGGCACACCGCCAGCGCCATGCGCACCAGAAAGCTGATGTGAAAGCCGGACACCACCGCGGCGTGCATCAGCCCCGCCCGGTTGAAGGCGGAGAACAGGGTTTCGTCCAGCCCGCGCTTGTCCCCCAGGGTGACGGCGGCGGCGATGGGAGCTGCGGCGGCGTCAAAGGCGGCGTAAATGCCCGCGTTCAGCTCGTGGGCGCACAGGGCGGGCCAGTGGCGCAGAGGGACCCGGTCCGCCGCCCGGATCTCCGCCTCCTGGCGGCAGTAGGCCAGCAGGTACACGCCCTTGGCGGTGTAGTAGGTGGTCTCGCCGCCGTAGGCCCGCTCCGCGCCCTTCACCCGGGCGGCGCAGGAGAGCCGGTCCCCCGGCTTCAGCGTCCCCCACTCCTCGGGGCCGTAGGCCAGCACGTCCGGGGCGAAAAATCCGCCGTCCAGCCGGAGCGTCACGCCATACCCGCCGATGGAGGTGGGCACGGGGTAGGAGGACACCTCCCCGGACAGGGGCACGTCCTCCCCCGCCCAGCTCTGCGCCGGGGCGCGGAACAGGGCGAAGTAGGCGGCGCACCACCCAAAGGCGGCCAGTCCTCCCAGACACAGGGCCAGCCCCCGCCGGGAGACCTGATACAGCCCCCACCGAACCCGCCGGCCCCGGCCCCTTGGCTTGCGCAGGAGGATGGGGCTCTCACGTTCCCCGGGCCGGGAGGCCAGCCAGCCGCCCAGCGCCAGCAGCAGCGGCACCAGCAGCTGGACGGGACCCAGCCCATCATAGCAGCTCCACAGGCAGACGGCCCCGAAGCCCACCGCGAACCATGCCAGCTTCCGCATACCGCCGCCCCCCTTCCAAGCATTCCCCTCTATTTTATCCGCAACGGGGGGACAAGTCAACGCCGGGGTGGAAAATACCGGCGGGACTTGTCAAACCGCCCCGGGTCTGGTATGCTGAAGGACAGCGTAAGGAGTGAAATTTATGGATATATTCGATCTGGACGGCACCATCACCGACACCAACGGCCTGTGGGCGGAGGTGGACCGGGATTTCCTGTCCCGCCGGGGGCTGGCCCCCTCCGCCGAGTACCAGCGGGTGGTGGAGCGGTCCATCTACCCCATCGCGGCGGCGTTCACCAAGGAGTACTACCGTCTGTCCGACAGCGTGGAGGACATCATGGCCCAGTGGGACGCCCTAGCCCGGCACCGCTACCAGGAGGCCCGGCTCAAGCCCGGGGCGGTGGACTACCTGCGCCAGTGCAGGGCGGAGGGCCGCCCCATGGCCCTGTTCACCGCCTGCCGCCCCGCCCTGTGCCGGACGGCGCTGGAGCGCTTTCAGCTCACGGACCTGTTCGGCCACATCGTGTACGCCGAGGAGATCGGCCTGGAAAAACGGGACCCCCGGTGCTTTGTGGAGCTGAGCCGACGCCTGGGCGTGCCGCCGGAGGCGTGCACCCTCTTCGACGACAGCCCCGACAACTGCGCCACCGCCCAGAAGGCGGGCATGACCGCCGTGGGGGTGTACGACGTCTATTACCACGCCCGCCAGGAGGAGCTGAAATCGGTGTGCAGCCGCTATATCCGCTCCTTTGAGGAGCTGTTGGCGCAGTAAGATTGGCAAACCCCTCCCCGCCTACATAGAATGTGGAGCAAAGGAGGTGTTTACCACATGGAAGATATGATCCCATGCGCGCTGAAGGACCAGGAGGTGTTCCAGCGGGTATGGCAGCGGGTGATGGCCGGACGGGACCCGGATGGCAGTCCCATCAGCCCCGCCCCCTCCGGCGGAGGGGATGTGTCCTGCGACTGTCTCCGGGACCTGCTGCACCAGGACGGGGAGGGCCTGCCCTCCTCCTGCCTTCCCGGCGCGGATGCCCCGCCGCTTGAGGAGCAGCCCCCCGAGGAACAGCCCCCGGCGGAGGAAGCCCCCGCTCCCCAGCCTCCCAGCCAGGGCCTGCCCCCCAGGGAGGGGAACAGCTGGGGCGGCGACCTGCCCCCTCTGTGGGAGGAGCCCCAGGGGGGCGACGACCGGGCCGCCCGCCTGCGCCGCCACGTGATGGACGCGCTGGAGGGCTGGCAGTTCTACCGCCACCTGGCCCGTCGGGCCCGGGGGACGGACGCCCGGGCGCTCAACGCCCTGGCCGGGGAGCTGCATAAGCACGCCCGGAAGCTGTCGGCGGCCTATTTCCTGCTCACCGGGCTGCGCTACTGGCCCACGGAGGTGCTGGGCGCGCCCGCCATCCCGTCCTACTGGGGAGCGCTGCGCCAACGCCACCAGGCCGAGCAGCGCCAGGAGACCGCCTTCCGCCTGGCCGCCGACGACTGGGAGGACCCGGACATGCTGGAGCTGTACGGCGAGCTGGCCGACGCCTGCCAGCAGCGCTGCCGCCGCCTGCGGACCCTGCTGGAGCAGGGCGTGTGATTACTTAGCCGGAAAAGAAGAGAGCGCCGGGGCCTATGGCCCCGGCGTTCTCCCTATTCCCGACGGCGGCGATAATAGCGAAAATCCCCCTCGTCCCTCACATGCTGAAAGCCGAGCTTTTCCAGAATGTGCTGGCTGCGGGTGTTTTTGATCACGGTGTCCGCGTTGACCGCCGCCATATCCAGGACGTCAAACGCATACCGAAGGGCCAGCCGCTCCGCCTGTGTGCCGTAGCCCCGGCCCTTTACCCCGTCGTTCTGCATATGGACGCTGAGAGCGCACTCCCTTTTCTCCCGGTCGATCTGCTTCAATTGCAGCTCCCCCACCGGCGCGCCGTCCTTTAAAATGGCGAAGAGGACGCGGTCCGGCGTCTGCTTTGCGTCAAAATACCGGTCTACCGCCTCTTTACTGTAGCGGTAGGGCGAGAACAGGCCCATATCCATATAGATGGCCGGGTCGTTCTCCCAGCCCTGATACAGCTGATGACAGAGCTCCCGCGTCATGACGCACAGCGATATCTGGTCCATAGTCAAGCCTCCCATACGGTTGATTCGCGTCCATTCTATCATGCCGGTTCCTCTTTGGCAACAGAACACCCCTGTACTTTTCCGCCGCGGTCTGGTATAATGCTTCTACTTGACGAAAGGGATCTGATTACATATGCTGACGCCGGAACAGACGCTGGAATTCTGCCGCCTCCGCCGGGAGGTCATCGCTCAAAACTATAAAACCCTCAACCCCGAGCAGCAAAAGGCCGTGCTGGCCACCGAGGGGCCCCTGCTGCTGCTGGCGGGGGCGGGGTCGGGCAAGACCACCGTGCTCATCCACCGGGTGGCCAACCTCATCCGCTACGGCCGGGGGTCGGACTGCCTGGAGGCGCCCGAGTGGGCCACAGAGGACGACCTGACCTTTCTGCGGGATTACGCCGCCCACCCCGACAAAGAAAAACGCCTCCAGGCCGACCGGCTGTGCGCCCTGGACCCCGCCGCCCCCTGGACCATCATCGCCATCACCTTCACCAACAAGGCCGCCGGGGAGCTGAAGGCCCGGCTGGAAAGAATGCTTGGCCCCTCCGCCCGGGACGTGTGGGCGTCCACCTTCCACTCCGCCTGCGTGCGCATCCTGCGCCGGGACATTGAAAAGCTGGGCTTCCCCTCCTCCTTCACCATCTACGACACCGACGACTCCCAGCGGGTGATGAAGGACTGCATCAAGGAGCTGCGCTTCGACGACAAGCAGTTCCCCGCCCGCTCGGTGCTGGCCGCGATCTCCCGGGCCAAGGACAAGCTCCAGCTGGCGGCGGACTTCGCCCGGGAATGCGATGCCTCCGGCGACTTCCGGCTGCAAAAAATCGCCCAGCTGTATACCGAGTACGAAAAACGCCTGTGGGAGGCCGGGGCGCTGGACTTCGACGACATCATCCTGCACACCGTCCGGCTCTTGCAGGAGCACCATGATGTGCTGGAATATTACCAGAAAAAATTCCGCTACGTCCTCATCGACGAGTACCAGGACACCAACAACCTGCAATACCTGCTGGCCTCCCTGCTGGCCGGCGGCCGGGAGAACATCTGCGTGGTGGGGGACGACGACCAGTCCATCTACCGCTTCCGGGGGGCCACCATTGAGAACATCCTCTCCTTCGAGGACCAGTACAGGGGCTGCCGCACCATCCGGCTGGAGCAGAACTACCGCTCCACCAAAAATATCCTGGCCGCGGCCAACGCCGTCATCCGCCACAACCAGGGCCGCAAGGGCAAGGAGCTGTGGACCGCGGGGCAGGACGGGGACAAGGTGCAGCTCTACACCGCCATGAACGAGAACGACGAGGCCCGCTTCGTGGCGGACAAGCTGATGGCCGACTACCGGGCGGGGCTGAAGTGGAACACCCACGCCATCCTCTACCGCATGAACGCCCAGTCCAACCAGCTGGAGGTGGCCTTCAAGCGCAGCGGCATCCCCTACAAGGTCATCGGCGGCACCCGGTTCTTCGACCGGGCGGAGGTGAAGGACATGCTGGCCTACCTGTGCGCCATCCACAACCACGCCGACGACCTGCGCCTCACGCGCATCATCAACAATCCCCCCCGGGGCATCGGCCAGACCACGGTGGAAAAGGCCCGGGCCATCGCCATGCACAACGAGTCGTCCCTGTGGAACGTGGCGGCCAACGCCGCCGCCCACCCGGAGCTGCAAAAGGCCGCCCCCCGGCTGGGCCAGTTCATCGCCATGATGGACGAGCTCGCCGCCCTGTCCCACACCATGGACCTGCCCGACTTCTACGAGGAGGTGGTGGCCCGCACCGGCTACGCCGCCATGCTCCAGGCCAAAAACGACGTCGAGAGCCGCACCCGGCTGGAAAACGTGCGGGAGCTGCTCACCTCCATCAATGGCTACCTGGAAAACGCCGAGGGGGAGCCCTCCCTGGCGGGCTTTCTGGACGAGATCGCCCTGTATACCGACCTGGACAGCCACGACCCCGACGAGGACGCGGTGGTGATGATGACCATGCACTCCGCCAAGGGGCTGGAGTTCCCCACGGTGTTCGTGGTGGGCATGGAGGAGGGCATCTTCCCCGGCATCCGGGCCATCGGAGAGGCGGAGGAGATGGAGGAGGAACGGCGGCTGTGCTATGTGGCCCTCACCCGGGCCAAACAGAGGCTGTATCTCACCTGCGCGGGGCAGCGTATGCTCTTTGGCCGCACCAGCACCAACCGGCCCTCCCGGTTCGCCGGGGAGATCCCGGCGGAGCTGCTGGACCAGTCGGGCCGGTCCTACCTGGACCCCACCCCCACGGGCGGAGACTGGGACGAGTTCGACCAGACCCCCCGGGTGTCCACCCACCGGGAGCCCTACCGCCAGGGCTCCGTCGCCCCCCAGAGCGCCTATGGCGCCCAGCGCCGTACCTCCTACGCCCCGCCCCGGCCCCAGAAGCCCACGCCCGCCCGGCCCGTGTTCCAGTCCGCCGCCCCCGCGCCCAGCGCCGCCCTGCCCGACTACCGCAAGGGGGATATGCTGGAGCACAAAGCCTTTGGCCGGGGGATGGTGCTCTCCACCCAGAGGGTGGGGGGGGACACCCTGCTGGAGATCGCCTTCGACGGGGTGGGCACCAAGCGCCTGATGCTGAAATTCACCGCCCAGCACATGAAAAAATTGTAAAGGGGAATGGCAATGCGCATCGTTATCAGCATTTTCGCCATTTTATTCGGGCTGCTGCACATCATCGCGGCGGCGGCCCAGTTCAAATCAAAAGACCCCGCCGTCCGGGGCAGCACCGTGATGATGGCCTGCGGCGGGATCGCCGTGGCCTGCGCCGCTATCTCCCACCTGGTCGGAGCGCATCCCATGGGCTGGGTGGACGCCTTGTCCGCCGCCCCCGGCGGGCTGCTGATATGTGCCGCAGCCTACCTTAACGGCAAACGGTCCGGCAGTTTCCACCTGTCCCACCACCTCGTCCGGGGGGCCATAGCCATCCTGCTGGTGATCGGAATGGCCGTCTGGTAATCAAACGCGCCGGGGACTGACAGTCCCCGGCGCGTTTCGCATCTGTTACAGCTGGCGGTACATGGCCTCCGCCCCGGCCTTGCCCACAATGTCGGCCACAGAGAGCACCTCCACCCGGATGAGCTTTTCGCCAAACTTCAGCTCCAGCACGTCCCCCGGCGTTACGTCGTAGGACGCCTTCACCGGCCGTCCGTTGGCGCTCACCCGCCCGGCATCGCAGGCCTCGTTGGCCACCGCCCGGCGCTTGATGAGCCGGGACACCTTCAGCCATTTGTCCAACCTCATAAACAGCCCTCCAAAACAGGATTCCCACCCCGCGGGGGGTGGGAATGGCCGGTTGATTACTGCGCCACCGTATCCTTCAGCGCCTTGCCGGCCTTGAACACGGGCACCTTAGAGGCGGGAATCTCAATCTGCTCCTTGGTGTGGGGGTTGCGGCCCATGCGGGCGGAGCGGCTCTTCACCTCGAAGGAGCCAAAGCCCACCAGCTGCACCTTCTCGCCCTGCACCAGGGACTCGGTGATTACGTCCACCATGGCGGCTACGGCGGCGTCGCTGTCCTTCTTGGACAGGCCGGTCTTTTCCGCCACAGCGGCAATCAATTCGGTTTTATTCATGTTGATATTCCTCCTGAAAGTCAAATTTCTTTTGCGGCAGCGCCGCGTATATCACTTAAAGCGCGGCGTGGCGCAGTAAGCCTTTCTCAATGGGACTGCTTCAGCTGGGCCTTGGCCTGGGTCCACAGGTCCATAAATTCCTCCCGGGAGAGCTTGTCCGTGGTCTTTCCCTGGCCGGCGGCCAGCTCCTCCACCCGGCGGAAGCGGGCGATGTCCTTGTCAATGTTGGCATGGAGGGCCTGCTCCGGGTCCACCCCCGCCGCGGCGCAGGCGCATACCGTGACGAACAGCAGGTCGCCCAGCTCCTCGCTCAGATCGCCCTCCCCCGCGGCCGCGGCCTTGACCTCCCCCAGCTCCTCGGCCAGCTTGTCCATGGCGGCGTCCCAGCCGCCCCACGGGGCCCCGGCGCGCACCGCCTTCTTCTGCACCTTTTCCGCCCGCCACAGAGCGGGCAGGGTGCGGGCCACCGCGTCCAGCTCGTCGGCGCGGGTGGCCTGGTGCTTCTCCTTCTTTTTCAGCTCCTCCCAGTTGGAGAGCACCTCCTGGGTGGAACGAACATTTACTTCTCCAAACACGTGCGGGTGGCGGTAGATCAATTTTTTACACACCCCGTCCGCCACATCGTCCAGAGTAAAGCGCCCCGCGTCCTCCTCAATGGAGGCGTGGAAATAGACCTGGAGCAGCACGTCCCCCAGCTCCTCCCGCAGGCCGGCCAAGTCGTCCCGGTCAATGGCCTCCGCCGCCTCGTACGCCTCCTCCAACAGATTGCGGCGAATGGAGGCGTGGGTCTGCTCCTGATCCCAGGGACAGCCGCCGGGATGGCGCAGAATGCGCACAATCTCCACCAGATCCCGGCAGTCATAGGATTTTTTCTCCGACCAATTTATCACACTATCACCTCAATTGCAAGAGTTTTTCCGCACCCCTGCGTTTTTTTACAATAAAATTCCATGAGCCCTTCACTCCACCCGGAGGATGCGGGCCAATTTCTCCCCTTTGGGGATAAGGGACAGGTCGTCCTTGGAGATGGCGCGGGTAAAGACGATGAGGCCAAAGTAGACCACCACCGCCACGCCGATGGCGGCGAACACGCTCAGCGCCACGCCGGTGCGGCTGAGCTCCACCGCGGCGGCGCCGTCCGGCAGAAGCTCCTGCGTCTCCGTCACAAAGAGCTTCAGCGCCAGAAACGCCTTGGACACCAGCCCGTTCACCGCCCAGGCGGACGCCCCCATGGCGGCGGCGGCCCCCACGGGCTTGACGAACACCCGGGCCAGGCTCAGCGACCGGGGCAGGGTGCGCCGGATGATGAACATGTCCAGCAGGGCGATGATCCAGAAGCAGGCCACGGTGGAGATGGCGCCGCCCCGGATGCCGATGGCCGGATTGCCGATGAGCACATAGCCCACCACCAGCTTCATCCCGCAGCCGATGACGGTGGTGGCCATGGGCAGGGCCACCATCTGGTGGGCCTGAAGGATGGAATTGCTCACCAGCATGAAGCACACCGAGATGGACGCGATGCCCAGCACCGACAGCATCCACCCCGCCAGCGCCACGTCGGTGGACGGATAGAGCAGGCGGATGATGGGCTCGCCCAGCACGAACAGCCCCACCCCCGCCGGAATGGACAGCAGCGCGGTGGTGCGCAGGGTGGTCTCGCTGATCTGAGCGGCCTGGCGGCGGCGCTTCACCTTCAGCGCGGCGGACACGTGGGGGATGACGCTGGCCGTCAGCGGAACCATGAAGGAGGCGGGCAGGTTGTAGAGGGTGAGGGCCTTATCGTACATCCCCTTCATATCCCGGGCGGCGTCCTCCGTGAGCTTCAGCGCGTCCTGAAGGCGGCCCAGCATGATGCTGGTGTCCAGTATGTTGGTCAGCGCGATGACGGAGGAGCTCAAGGTGATGGGGATGGCCAGCTTGGCCAGGGTAATCAGGATGGAGCGGCTGTCCTCCGGCTCGTCATGGCTGTCCGGCAGGGTGCGCACGTGGCCCCGGTAGCAGAAGTACACGTACAGCGCCCCCAGCATACAGCCCACCGACACCCCCAGGATGGCCCCGGCGGCGGCCACCGACTCCCCCAAGTCCTGCTTGATGAACAGGGAGGCCAGGACCAGGCCCACGGCCAGCTTGCAAAGGGCCTCGATGACCTGGGACACGGCGGTGGGGGTCATCAGGGCGTGGCCCTGGAAGTACCCTCGGAAGGCGGACAGCGGGCAGATGAAAAACACCGCCGGGGCCAGGGCCAGAATGCTGTAGGCCGCGTGGCTGTCCCGCATCAGCTCGGCCAGCTGGTGGGGGAAGAAGGCCATGATGCAGAAGCTGATGGTGCCCAGCACGCAGAAGGTGGCCAGGGCCAGGGAAAACACCTTTTTCACCTGGTTCCCCCGGCCCACGGCATTGGCCTCCGACACCATCTTGGACAGGGCCACCGGCAGGCCGCCGGTGGAGATGATGATGAGCAGGGAGTAGATATTATAGGCGGTGTTGAAATCCGCGAAGCCCGCGTCGGACAAAATGCCGCCCAGGGGGATCTTGTACAGCGCCCCGATGAGCTTGACCACGATGACGCTGGCCGTCAGAATGGCGGCGCCGCCGAAGAAGGAATTCTTTTTTGGGGTGGAAGCAGACATATCCTCAAACCCTTTCCCGTCAGCCGAAAATCAGGGGCAGGGCGTACTGCCGGACCTCAGCCTTGATCCTGTCCAGGTCCAGCGTCAAAAACGCCCCGTTTTGGTATATGACGCGGCCCCGCGCCATATTCATTGCCACGTTGGAGCCGTGGGCGGCGTACACCAGATTTTCCGCCTCGTCGTGGCAGGGGGTGAGGTTGGGGGCGGTAAAGTCCACCAGAATGAGGTCGGCAATCCGCCCGGCCTCGATGCGCCCGGTGTTCCGGCCCAGGGCGCGGGCCCCGTTGACGGTGGCCATCTCCAGCGCCTGGCGGGCGGTGACGGCCATGGGATCGCGCCCCACGCCGTTGTGGAGGATAGCGGCCAGCTTCATGTCGGCAAACATGTCCACGCTGTTGTGGGAGCTCACCCCGTCGGTGCCCAGGGCCACATTCACCCCGGCCCGCCCCATGGCGGGGATGGGGGCCACGCCGGAGCCCAGCTTCAGGTTGGAATAGGGGTTGTGGACGCAGGACACGCCCTTTTGGACCATGAGGGCCCAGTCCTCGGGGGTGGTGTAGACGCAGTGGGCGGCGATGGCCCGGGTGTCCCACACCCCGTACCGGTTGAGCAGCTGGATGGGGGTGCTGCCGTATTTGTTCAAGCACTCCTCGTGCTCCTTTTGGGTCTCGGAGATGTGCACGTGCATGCCCAGCCCGTGCCGCTGGGCAAAACCGGCCACCCACTCCCACGCCGGGGCGCAGGAGGTGTACTCCGCGTGAATGGAGGCGTCCACCTGGATCTGGCCGTCCCCGGCGTTGTGCCAGTCCTCGTACAGCCGGACATGGTTCTCGCAGTCCTCGCACGTGTCCGGGGAGAAGTCCTCCGGCCTGCCGAAATACACCGCGCCCACCGACAGGTTGGCGGAGATGCCGGCGTCCAGCGCCTGCCGGGCGATCACCCCGGGACGCATATACATGTCGGCAATGCAGGTGACGCCGGAGGCGATCATCTCCGCCAGCCCCAGCCCTGTGGCGGCGGCCAGGGAGCGGTCGTCCCACCTGTCCTCGGCGGGAAAGATGAAGTCCTGGAGCCAGCTCTGCAAGTCGTGTCCCCCGCCGTAGCCCCGCATGAGGGTCATGGGGATATGGGTGTGGCAGTTGACAAATCCGGGCATCATCACCTTGCCCGTGCAGTCGATGGTCTGGTCAAACGTCCCCTGGGGGTGGTCAGGGCCCACATAGGAGATATGGGTCCCGTCCACCGCCACAAAGCCCTGGCGCAGGGTGGTAAAGTCCTCGTCCATCCGCAGCGCGGTGACGTTGGTAAACAGCGTGGTCATGACAAACGGCCTCCCTTTACAGCTTTTCCAGGCAGCCCAGCACCAGCCGGGAGAACTTATCCCGGGCGGCCGCAGCGGCGTCCAGCACCTCCTGCTCGCTGAGAGGCTGGTCCAGAATGCCCGCCGCCATATTGCTCAGCAGGGTGAAGCCCAGCACCTCCATGCCGCAGTGCCCGGCCACAATGACCTCGGGAGCGGTGGACATGCCCACCGCGTCGCCCCCCAGAATCCGGGCGGCCCGCACCTCGGCGGGCGTCTCGTACTGGGGCCCGTAGCAGTAGAAATACACGCCCTCCCGCAGGGGGATGGACAGCTCCGCCGCCGCCTTCCGGGCCACGCCCTGGAGCCGGGCGGTGTAGAGGTGGGACGCGTCGGGGAAGCGCACGCCGAACTCGGGGATGTTGGCCCCCCGCAGAGGGGATTCGGAGAACAGCTTGATCTGGTCGGTAATGAGCATCAGATCCCCCGCCTGCCAGTCGGTGCGCACGCACCCGGCGGCGTTGGTGACGATGAGCGTATCGCACCCCAGCAGCCGCAGCACGCGCACGGCATAGGATACCTCGTCGTAGCCGTAGCCCTCGTAATGGTGCATCCGGCCCTGCATGACGGCCACGGGCCGCCCCGCCAGGGCGCCGAATACCAGCTGCCCCTTGTGTCCGGGAGCGGTGGACGCCTTGAAGTGGGGGATATCGCCGTAGGGGATGGCCACGGGATTTTCCACCACGTCGCCCAAAAAGCCCAGGCCGGAGCCCAGCACCATGGCAACTTTGGGGATAAATCCCCCAATTTTTTCCCTGATGTAATCAGCGCTCTGCCGGTATTGCTCAAATGTGTACGCCATAGCCGCACCCTCCCATGTTATATTTTTATTGAATCAATATAGTTTACACCAAATCCCTTTAAAAATCAATGAACAGGATATAAATTCCTCAAAAAGCCCGCAGGTTTTGTGGACGGCCCCCGTTGCAATTTCAGCGGAATTGGGGTAAAATACCGCAGGGAAGCGCGGAGCCGCAGGCCGCGAGCAGGCGCAGCGTGACAACAAGGACCAACAAAGGAGGCCGGTTTATGAGAGACGGCTTTATCAAGGTGGCGGCGGGTACGCCCAAAATCCGGGTGGCCGACTGCGACTATAACGCAGGGCAGATCATCGCGCTGATGAAAGAGGCGGCGGCGCAGGGTGTAAAGGTCTTGGCCCTGCCGGAGCTCTGCGTCACCGGGTACACCTGCGGGGATCTGTTTTTGCAGCCCACCCTGCTGGACGGGGCGGAGCGGGCGTTGGAGCGCATTTTGGAGGAGACGGCAGAATTGGATCTGCTCACCGCGCTGGGACTGCCGGTGCGGAATACGAATCAAAAGCTCTATAACTGCGCCGCCGTTATGCACAAAGGTGAGCTGCTGGGGCTGGTGCCAAAATCCAGCATCCCCAATTATGGGGAGTTTTACGAGGCCCGCTGGTTTGCCTCCGGCCGGAACTGTGATGAGGAGGACGCAGTCTGGCTGTGCGGCGAATGGGTGGATATGAGCCCCCGGCGGCTGTTCAACTGCTATACTTTGCCGGAACTCACCATTGGTATTGAGATTTGCGAGGACCTATGGGCCGCCGAGCCCCCCTCCGGCGCTCTCGCCCGGGTGGGCGCTACCCTGATGTTGAATCTGTCCGCCTCCGATGAGATCGCGGGTAAGGCAGACTACCGCCGCGCCCTGGTCACGGGCCAATCCGCCCGGTGTGTCTGCGGCTACGTCTACGCCGACGCGGGGGAGGGGGAATCCTCCACGGATCTGGTGTTCTCGGGACACAACATGATCGCGGAAAACGGGACCCTTCTGGCGGAAAAGCGGTTCAGCACCGGGCTGACCATCTCGGAGATCGACGTGGGACGGCTGGCCCATGAGCGCCGCCGGATGAACACCTTTGCCGCCCCATCAGACGGGGTTGTCACCCTCCAGTTTAATTTGGGCCTCACCGACACCACCCTCACCCGCCCCATCTCCCCCACCCCCTTCATCCCGTCGGACGAATCCCGCCGGGGGGAGCGCTGTGAGGAGATTCTCACCATCGCCGCCCTGGGCCTCAAAAAGCGGCTGGAGCACACCAATGCCCCCTGCGCCGTGGTGGGGCTGAGCGGCGGGCTGGACTCCACCCTGGCCATCCTCATCACCGCCAAGGCGTTCGACCTGCTGGGCCGGGACCGGAAGGGCATCCTGGCCGTCACCATGCCCTGCTTCGGCACCACCAAGCGCACCCGCTCCAACGCGGAACTCCTGGCCCAGGAGCTGGGGACGGACTTCCTGGAAGTAAATATCGGCGCGGCGGTGAAGCAGCACTTTGCCGACATCGGCCAGTCCATGGAAACCCAGGACGTGACCTTCGAAAACGCCCAGGCCCGGGAGCGCACCCAGGTGCTCATGGACCTGGCCAACCAGCGGGGCGGGCTGGTCATCGGCACCGGGGACCTGTCCGAGCTGGCCCTGGGCTGGGCCACCTATAATGGGGACCACATGTCCATGTACGCTGTCAACGCCTCCATTCCCAAGACGCTGGTGCGCCATCTGGTGGCCTGGGAGGCGCACCAGCGGGGCGGCGCCATCGCGGACGTGCTGCGGGACGTTCTGGACACCCCCGTCTCCCCGGAGCTGCTCCCCCCCAAGGACGGCCAGATCGCCCAGATCACCGAGGACCTGGTGGGTCCCTACGAGCTTCACGACTTCTATCTGTACTACGCCATCCGCTGGGGCTTTCCCCCCCGGAAGGTGCTGCGGCTGGCTCAGCGCACCTTTGGCGGCCGCTATGACCGGGAGACGCTTTTGAAGTGGCTGAACAACTTCTACCGCCGGTTCTTCTCCCAGCAGTTCAAGCGCTCCTGCCTGCCCGACGGACCCAAGGTTGGCTCGGTGGCCCTGTCTCCCCGGGGGGACTGGCGGATGCCCAGCGATGCCGCGGCAAAGCTGTGGCTGGATGAGTTGGAGGCGCTTTCATAAAACACAAAGCGCCAGCCAGTCGCCCAGCGGAACGATTTTCCGCAGCACTGATTCTTACAAACCGGGGTGATTTTTTATGAACATTCTCATAGACCTCTTTCTCACCTTTGCCCGCATCGGCGTATGCACCTTCGGCGGCGGCTACGCCATGCTGCCCATCCTCCAGCGGGAGCTGGTGGAGAACAAAAAATGGGCCACGGAGACCGAGCTGGCCGACTACTACGCCGTGGGCCAATGCACGCCGGGCATCATCGCGGTGAACACCGCCACCTTCGTGGGCCGCAGCCAGGCGGGCGTCGCCGGGGGCGTCGTGGCCACCCTGGGGCTGGTGTTCCCATCCATCGCCATCATCATGGTCATCGCCGCGTTTTTACAAAACTTCATGCACCTGGAATTCGTGATCCACGCCTTCAACGGCGTCCGGGCCGGAGTGGTGGCGCTGATCGCGTCCAGCGTCATCAAGCTGTTTAAAAACGCCGTCATAGACTGGCCCACCCGGGTGATCTACGCCGTGGTGCTGGTCCTGGCCGGATACGGCGCCCTCTTCTCCCTGCCCCAGGGGATTCTGGGCACGGTGCTGGGCGCGGCGACCTCCCCGGTGTTCCTGGTGATAGCCGCGGGAGCCGCGGGCCTGTGCGTCCGCGCCGCGAAGGGAGGGCTGAAGGGATGACCCTCGTCAGATTGTTTTTCGAGTTCTGCCGGGTGGGGCTGTTCTCCGTGGGGGGCGGCCTGGCCACCATCCCCTTCCTCACCGACCTGGGGGAGCGCACCGGCTGGTTCGGCGCCAGCGACCTCGCCAACATGATCGCCATTTCCGAGTCCACCCCCGGCCCCATGGGGGTGAATATGGCTACTTATGTGGGCTTCCACACGGCGGGAGTGGCTGGGGGCGTCATCGCCACCCTGGGGCTCATCTTCCCCTCTGTGGTCATCATCCTGGTCATCGCCGGGTTTTTGCAGAAGTTCCGCCAGTCCAAGGCGGTGGACGCGGTATTCTACGGCCTGCGGGCGGCGTCGGTGGCCCTGATTACCGCCGCGCTTTTGCAGGTGGCGAAAATCGCCCTGCTCCGCCCCGCCCAGGGCCTGGAGAGCGCCTTTCCCCTCTACCCCAACTGGATCGCCATTATACTGGCCGCCGCCATCTTCGTGCTGGCGAAGTTCACGCCGCTGAAAAAGCTGCACCCCATCTGCTTCATCGCCCTGGCCGCCGTGGCCGGAGTCGTATTCCAGATGTGACGCAGAAGAGCCCCGCGCCTAAAGCGGGGGCCTCATAGGAAGTATTTTCATCTTGAAGAAGTGGCGTAGTCGAGAGGCTGCGCCGCTTCTTCCTTTGTCTGGGGCGCGGGAAGAATACCGATGAAGTTATGGGGTGTCTGTTCTTGCTGGCCTGCTTTGTCAGCGATACAGTAATATTTTAGGTTCAATGCCTAAGGGCTGTTTTGCTTTTCTCATGTGTCCAGGTTTCACCGGGATTATTGATGGTTAATTGATATTTTTGATATCGCGTGTCTTTTCCCATATTTCAGCTTCCTTTTCCTGGATGGTACACGGTACAGAGGTTGCCTGGGTAATACTATCCAGGCAACCCCCGCCGCCCGCTGGGCTTCGCCCTGCGGGCGGCGGGATGGGCCGGCAGGTCAACCGTTGAACGTCTTTAGCGCCTCCACAATGGGGCCGATATTGCGGCCATTCGGAAACGCTTCTAACAGTGGATGAAACATAAAGAGAAGGAGCGCCAGCCCACAAGCTGACGCTCCTTCTCTTTATGTATTTCACCTGTCGGCCCCAAGTGGGCCATTTTCTCCGAAAACCTCTAAATGGGGCTTGCATTTTCCCCGCGCATAGGCTAAAATCATGGTGGAAGCATAAATGCGGCAGGCCGAGGGGCGCTTCCAACACCCCACGGCCCTGCGCGAGTGATAGCCCCACTCAACACAGCAACTTAACGTTGTACCACAGGCTCATTATATCCATTTTCCATCTGTTTTTCAAGGGGGAATGGGTGTAGTGCGCTGTGTTCGCATTGATCTATATCAAGGCGGTGTTGGGTTTTTTGAAACTCGACGCCGCTTTTATGTTTCCAGCAGGGGCAAAAGGCGGGGGAGCCGTCCCCCGCCGCCGCCTGTTGGACAACATTTTATAAGGAGAGAAACGGACATGAAAAAAATCTCGACATTTTTCCTCGCGCTGGCCCTGTGCCTGGGGCTGGCTGTCCCGGCGTTCGCGGCGGATGGGGGCGCACACCTCACGTCCAAAGCGCCGAAAAATTCCGGCACCATTTTTCTATCGCAGAGAATGGCTATAAAGCTCGTTGGCTTTGCGCGGTCTGGCAGCAACAACACCCATATCACCTATGGAACCTTTCAGGACTGTGGGGATAGCGGTTATGTGAAACTTGCTCCCAAAGGGGTAGACATTGTTGTAAGTGGCGTTAAATCCGCAGACGAGATTAGGCTTTGTGCTTTCACTGCCGCAAATCTGGAAGACGGCCCCTTTGAGGAGGGGCAATTTAAGGATTTGCCCGGAGGCGCGTATCTTTTCGCTCGACTGTTTGTCCAGGAATCCGGGAAGGATATTTCCCTTTTGCCTCTGAACACTGATGACCCGATGGAGTTTGAATATGATGACCCGAAGGACGGAAAAACTCTTGTGGCGGGGAACATTACCCCCGCAGACGCTGGTTTCCAGGTCAACGGGGACGGGGATGTTGTTCTCAACTCCGAGCGTCTGTATGAGCTGCTGGACGAGGGGGATTTGCTTCAAGTCATAGTGGGAAACAGTTTCTGGCTGTATCGGCTTTCTGGCACCCCCCTCCTGGTTTCCGATGTGTTTACCGATGTTGATACCGGAACGTGGGTTAGTGACCCCGTGGCCTGGGCTCTGATGAGTGACATTACCAACGGCACTGCGGAGGACAAATTCTCTCCCGAGCAGAACTGCACCCAGGCTCAAATTTTGACGTTCCTCTATCGCGCGGCCCGTGAGGAACAGGTTAAATCCTCGTCTGAAGATATGGAACTGGCGGTTCAGTGGGCGCGGGAGAAAGGCATGATTGATGATAGTTTTGACGGCAGCACGCCCTGCACCCGCGCAACCGCCGTCAGCTACATTTGGCAAGCCTTTGACAAACCTGACGCACAGGCCAGCAGCTTTACCGATGTGCCCACCGATGCCCCCTATGGCTATGCGGTGGATTGGGCGGTTGAAAAGGGTGTGACCAACGGCACCAGCGATACCGCTTTCTCCCCCGATAAGGTGTGCAGCCGAGGCGAAATCGTGACATTCCTCTACCGGGCCTACAACAACTAAAACCACCGCACAAACTCCCCGCTGTTCCTACCCAGGAGCGGCGGGGAGTTATTTGTAATTAAAGTGGCGTTGTTGCCTGTCGGCCCCTGAGTGGCCCGCCACGAAAGGACAGGCGGGTGATTGTCGTGGCCTGGGTGCAAGGCGGGGCCAAAGGTTGGTTCCGCTCCATGGCAATTCCCCGCCGATGGACTGTCGGGCCCTGGAGCGTGGCCCCGTGGGAATTGCCGTCGCTCGTATGCCCTGCGGGGCATGGGATTTGGGGGCCAGGGAGGCCATTAAAAGGCATGAAAAAACAGGGGACCGGGTTCCGGCCTCCTGTTTTTTCGATTTTTAGGGTTCGGCTGTGGGTAGGTTGGGTGCTTCCTTATCAGTACCAACCTTATGACGCGGGGCTCTCGCTTTCCGCCTGCTCAATGGCCCGGAACCGGGGCATGATGCCGATTTTGTCCGGTGTGTGCACCGGGAGCTGATAGATGTCGTGGCCGGGGAACTGATTTCCCTCCACCAGGCAGGGGCCGTCCGGGGTGAAGCACACGTCCCAGCCCACATAGCCCACCTCCGGGATCACCTGGGCCGCCTGGGTGACCAGCTCCACCGCCTTGTCCCAGTCGGGGAAGGTAAAGCCCTTGATGGGCGTCCCGGTGGCCGGATGGTTCTCGTACAGGTTCTTCTGCTTGTCCAGCGCCCGGTCGATCACCGTCCCCGTGTCCGGGTCCATGGGGGCCACCATGCCGCCGCTGTTGAAATTATCCACGAACTTGCCGTTACCAATGCGGAACATGGCGGTGACCAGATAAACCCTGCCGCTCTTCCCTCGGATGGTCACCATGCGCACGGTGTTGATGGACCCCGGGTAGATGGCCGCCACCGCCGGGTGCTGGGTAATGACCTCCTCCAGCTCCAGCAGCGGGGCCTTTTCCGCCAGATGCCCGTACAGCGCGTCCAGCGAGGGGAAGTCCGCCGTGCTGAGCTTCTCGATGCCCCAGCCGCAGCTGCCCTGGGACGGCTTGGCCATGAACTGGGGGTGGCGGCCCAGGAAGGAGAGCACCTCCTCCCGGTTTTCCCCCGTCACCGGCGCCCACTCCCGGCGGAGGAAGGGCTGGAACCGGGCGTTGAAGCGGATCTTGTCCCCAAAGTCCGCCATGTGGGCCTTGTCGTTATACTTCACCACGATCTCGTTGTTCCGCCCCCGGGTGAGGTAGGTGTCCCGCTGGTCCGGGGTGAGGTTATACATCTCGAACAGGTCGTAGTCCATATAGCCCGCGCCGTACTTCACCGCGCACTGCCGCATGTCCTGGAAGATGGCCCAGCGGGAGCGGCCTGTCTTTTGGTGGATGGATCTGATTTTGTCCAGCATAGCCCTGTAGTTCATATTCAGCACCCGCTGGATGAGATAATTTGCCTTCATGGAAGCCTCCCCGGCGCGTTCGCCGCAATTCAAAGTACGGCTATTTTACCACACCCGGTGAAAAAGCGCAATGGCTGTGCGCTCAGCTCCCCGCGCCCAGCCGCAGGGAGGGCAGGGCGGCCCTGCTGAGCATGGCCGCCGCCTCGCACCGCAGCACCGGGGCGTCGGGGTCGAAGATCCCGTCCCCCTTGCCGCCCATGATGCCCGCCCGCACCAGATCCATGATGCAGGCGTAGTCCGGGTGGGCATCGGTCACATCGGTGAATCGCACCGTCTGGGTCGCCGGCTCCGTCCCCTCTCCCGCCAGGGCGGAGTCCAGCCACCGGGCCAGCTCCGCCCGGGTGGCCGGGCGCTCATAGTCCGTGAGGACCTCGTTCATCATCCCGTTGGCGATGGCGTAGTCCACATAGGGCTGGTACCACGCCGCTCCAGCCTTGGCGGTAAAGCTGGTCCCGTCCCCCCAGTAGATGTCCCGCACCCGGGCGGCCACCGTGACCGCCTCCGCCACGGTGATGGTGGCGTTGGGGGCGAAGGTGGCGGGGGAGTTCCCCTTCATCAGCCCCAGCTCATAGGCGCTCTTCACGTTGTCCGCGAACCAGTCGGACGCCTTCACGTCGGTGAACTGGCCCGCCTGGTAGCGGTTGACGGTTTTGAAGTTGTCCAGCCCGTGCCTGTCCCCCGGTGTGCCGCCGTAAAAGCCCGTGCCCAGCCGCTCCTCCTTGAGGGAACCGTCCTCCTGCTGGGTGAGGCTCCACAGCACGCCGCCGTAACGGATGACCAGGGTGGTCCGCTCCCCGCGGTCGGCGAAGTCCACCCCGTCCATCACCTGCTTGTATTCGCCGTCCATGGCGTCAAGGAGGTACAGTCCGCCGCCCCGGGTGATGACCGCGCCGGAGCTCACCCGGTCCGCGCCGTCCAGCTCGGGGACGCGGCTCATCTGGAACTCACCGGCATCGTACATCCAGCGCCAGCCCTCGGTCATCTCCACCATGCCTTGCCAGCCACCGTCCCGGATCAGCACGTTCCAGGACGCCTCCAGCACGTTGTCCGCCAGCTTCTGGGGCTTATTGTCCCGGCCGCTGGCGTCCAGTCCCCAGCCCCACAGCTCATTGTCCGCAGTGACAGCCAGGCCGCCGCGGCCGGCAGCCTGCGCCCAGGTCACGTGATCCATCACTTTGACGTAGTAATCACCCAGGTATGGATTATGCTTCCCCTTCTGCACATTTTCTTCGTACAGCCAGGGCGCGCCGTGCACGCCCGAACCCTGCGTCCACAGCTCGCCGTCCTGCCGCAGCACCAGGGTGTGGAACTGGGTGGTGGACACCATGGACACCCCGTCCATAATCTTCACCGGCTTCATGGGATCGTCCGGATCGCTCTCTCCCTGGAGCATAGGCAGAAATCGGACTGTGCCGGTGTTGATGCCGTACAAGCCGCCCTCCTTGTCCACGGCGAAGGTGGCCCCCCGCCCGCTGGTGTATACCGCCGCAGCGTTGGGCAGCAGCTCCCGGGCCTGCTCAAAGGACGGGTCCTTGCCGTCCCCGCCGAACTCCGGGGCCCCCCAGGCGATCAGCATACCGTCCGCCCGGATGGCGTAGAAGTCGCTGCAGCCCGCCGCCACCGGCTGCTCCCGGACGCGCAGCTTCAGCTCCGCCGCCGGGGCGGCCAGCGCCCCCTGGAACAGCAGCGCGCTCAGCAGCAGCGCCAGCATTGCCGCTGTATATCGTTTTGTCCTCATGTTCAATCCTTCCTTTCTGTCTCAGCCCCCGGCCCAGAGCGTTCACTGCCGCAGCCGAGGTCTATTATTCTAGACTCCTTTAGGCTACCACAATAGACCGCATCTGTCAACCCCTGTTTCTTTGCGCGGCCTGTCTCAGCGGCGGGGCCGCTTAAAAGCCCACCATTACATGCCGTCATCCCAAGACAAAATAATGCAAAAGCCGGCACAGCTTAACGCTGTGCCGGCCTTCGCTTACAATGTGCTCTTGCGTCGATGTCCCATTGCCGCCCGGGGCTTTTGCTCTCGCCTGCTTATTCCACGGGCACAATCCAGTCGTGCGTATCCTCCACGGTCCCCCACTGGATGCCGGTGAGGGTGTCGTACAGCCGCTGGGTCAGCGGGCCGATGTTCCCGCCGCTGACGGTCTCCTTCCGGTCCTCCCACGCCAGCAGGCCGATGGGGGACACCACCGCCGCAGTGCCGGTGCCCCAGGCCTCCTCCAGCGTGCCCGCCCGGGCCGCGTCGAACAGCTCCTGGGCGGAGATGAGCCGCTCCTCCACCGGGATGCCCCAGCTGCGGATGAGCTCCAAACAGCTCTTGCGGGTGATGCCGGGCAGCACCGACCCGGTGAGCTCCGGGGTGACGACGGCGCCATTGATCTTGAACATCACGTTCATGGAGCCTACTTCTTCAATATATTTACGGTGGACGCCGTCCAGCCACAGCACCTGGGAGAAGCCCTGCTCCTCCGCACGCTCGCCGGCGCGGATGGACGCGGCGTAATTGCCGCCGCACTTGGTGAAGCCGGTGCCGCCCTTGACGGCCCGCACATCCTCGTCCTCCACGTAGATCTTCACCGGGTTGATGCCCTCAGGGTAGTAGGCCCCCACGGGGCAGCAGATGACGGCGAACAGATAGCTGCGGGAGGCGTGGACCCCCAGGCCGTTGTCGGTGGCGATGATGAAGGGGCGGATGTAGAGGGACGCGCCCACCTTGTGGGGCACCCAGGTCCGGTCGGCCCCCACCACGGCCTTGACGGCCTGAACGAAGTCGTCCTCAGGGATTTCGGGAATGCACAGGCGGCGGCAGGAGGAGTTCAGCCGCCGGGCGTTCTCATAGGGCCGGAAGAGCTGGACCTGCCCGCCGGGAGTGCGGTAGGCCTTCATGCCCTCGAAAATCTCCTGGGCGTAGTGGAACACCATGCAGGACAGCTCGAAGGGCAGGGGGCCGTAGGGCGCCACCCGGGGGTCGTGCCAGCCCTGGCCCGCGTCGTAGTTCATCAGGAACATGTGGTCGGTGAAGGTTTTGCCGAACACCAGCTTGTCCGGGTCGGGCTGGGGCTTGAGGGTCTGGGCGGGGGTGATTTTGATATCCAGCATAGGGATCGGCTCCTTTGACGAAGTAAAGTAATGATATTATATCAGCGCCGGGCTTGGGATGCAATGGGGATTTTCCCAAATCCGGCCCTTGTTTTTGTCGTTTCGATTTGGTATAATCTATTATCTATGGAATGCGGCCCCTGCCCCGGATTGAGTTGGAAAGAGGTGTATGTGGTGTATCGAAAGCTGACACGGCTGCTGGCCCCGCATATCGGGCTGTACTTTTGCGTGATGCTGGCCTTTGTGGGCGTCACCGCCCTGCTGGGCGAGCGGCAGGCGGCGCTGGTGGAGCTCATTGTGGTGGCGGTGCTGCTGGTGGCCTGGGCGGCCTCCGCCCTGCGGCGCAGGCGGGAGGCGGACCAGTACCTGAAAGAGCTGATGGACAGCATGGATCAGGCCACCCGGGACAGCACCCTCAACTGCCCCCTGCCCCTGGTGATGTTCCACCCGGACACCGACGAGGTGGTGTGGTCCAACGACCGCTTTTTGCGCCTCACCGGCGATCAGGAGCGGATGTTTGACACCAAGATGGCCGACCTGGCCCCCAGCTTCGACTCCCGCTGGCTGCTGGAGGGCAAGAGCGAGTGCCCCGAAGAGGTGGAGCTGGGCCAGCGGCGCTATCAGGTGTTCGGAGACATGTCCCGCCCTGCCGCCGGCCGGGAGGAAAACCTGCTGGCCACCACCTACTGGCTGGACGTCACCGACCTGGCCGACACACGGGATATTTTCAAGGCCACCCGGCCGGTGCTGGCCCTGCTGCTGCTGGACAATTACGAGGACGCCATCAAGGGCCAGGACGAAAACATCCGCTCGGCCATGCTCAGCGAGATCAGCCAGCGCTTTTCCAGCTGGTCGGAGCGCACCCACGGGCTGTTCTGCCGGCTGGACCGGGACCGCTTCCTGTTCCTCTTCGAGGAGCAGTACCTGGCGGAATATAAGGAGGAGAAGTTCTCCCTGCTGGACAGCGTGCGGGAGGTGGTCAATCCCGCGGGCATACCCGCCACCGTGTCCATCGGCATAGGGGTGGACGGGGACACCTTTGAGGAGCTCTACCGCTTTGCCAACCTGTCGGTGGAGATGGCCCTGTCCCGGGGGGGCGACCAGGCGGTGGTGAAAAACCGCTTCACCTTCGAGTTCTTCGGCGGGCGCAGCAAGGAGACCGAGCGGCGCACCAAGGTGAAGAGCCGGGTGATGGCCTCCGCCATGGGCGAGCTGGTGGCGGACGCCTCCTGCGTCATGGTCATGGGCCACCGCACCCCCGACTTTGACGCGGTGGGGGCCGCCGTGGGCGTGTGCGCCATCGCCCGGATGAAGGACGTGCCCCACTATATCATCCGGGAGAGCGGCGGAAGCCCCGCGGACGAGCTCTATGACCGCGTGGCGCGGATGCCCCAATACGACGGCGTGCTGCTGGACCCCCAGGAGGCCATGCTCCGGGCCGACTCCCGCTCCCTGCTGGTGGTGGTGGACACCAACCGGCCCGAGCAGGTGCAGAACCGGGAGCTGCTGGACTCCTGCAATAAGGTGGCGGTCATCGACCACCACCGCCGGGCCGCCACCTATATTGAGGGCGCGGACCTCAATTTCCACGAGCCCTACGCCTCGTCCACCTGCGAGCTGGTGAGCGAGCTCATCGGCTACCTGATGGAGCCCACCGACCTGCTGCCCGGAGAGGCGGAGGCCCTGATGGCGGGGCTGATGCTGGACACCAAGAACTTCACCATGCGCACCGGGGGGCGCACCTTCGAGGCGGCGGCCATGCTGCGCCGGGCCGGGGGAGACACCGGCGAGGTGCGCAAGCTGTTCCAGACGGATCTGCCCGACGCGGTGGCCAAGTACGGCCTGATCCAGAACGCCAAAATGTACCGGCAGGACATCGCCATCGCCGCCTCCCAGCACGCGGTGGGCCGGGTGACCGCCGCCCAGGCGGCGGACGAGCTGCTGAACATCGCGGGGATCGGCGCGTCCTTTGTGCTCTACCCCGAGGAGGAGCGGGTGGTGGTGTCCGGCCGGAGCCTGAGCGCCACCAATGTGCAGGTAATTCTGGAGGCGCTGGGGGGCGGCGGGAACGCCGGGGCCGCCGGAGCCCAGATCCCGGGCAAGACGGTGGAGCAGGTGCTGGAGGAGCTCCACACCGCGCTGGACCGGTATTTCGACGGAGACGAGGAAAAAACAGAGGAACCTTAAAGCATGACGGCGGGCGCCTGCCCGAAAACCATAGGAGGTAACGAGATCATGAAAGTCATTTTACAGCAGGACGTGAAGGGCCAGGGCAAGAAGGGCCAGATGGTGGAGGTATCCGACGGCTACGGCCGCAACTTCCTTCTGCCCCGGAAACTGGCGGTGGAGGCCACGGCGGAGAACGTGAACACCATGAAAATGCAGGACAAGGCCAAGGCCGCCAGGCTGGCCGAGGAGAAGGCCGCCGCCCAGGCCCTGGCCGAGCGGCTCAAGGGCGTGCAGGTGAAGATCAAGGCCCGGGCGGGCCAGGGGGGCAAGCTGTTCGGCTCCATCACCAGCAAGGAGATCTCCGAGGAGCTGAAAAAGCAGTTCGACATAGATGTGAACAAGAGCAAGATCGTGCTCAGCGACCCCATCAAATCCTTCGGCAGCTTTGAGGTGAAGTGCAAGCTGGGCAGCGAGGTGTCCGGCGTCATCAACCTGCTGGTGATCGAGGACAAGTAAGAAGCGCGAAGAAGCGGGCAGCGAGGGACCTTGGACCGGAGCGAGGGCAAGAGCCCAGCCGCCGCAGAGCGGAGGCGGGTCTTGCCCGAGACGGAGGGAAAGGGACCGAGCGCCCTGACCGCTTCGCAGCGTGACAACCAAAGAAGCGCGGAGCCGTCGTGAGCAGCGCGGATGGAGCGAAGCGAAAGCAAAAGCCCAGCGCCCTGATCGCTTCGCGGCGTGACAATACTGCGCAAAGGAGAGAATGCCCATGCCCGGCGAGGAATTGATGGAATTGCAGATGCCCCACTCCGTGATGGCGGAGCAGGCGGTGCTGGGCGCCATTCTCATCGACGCGCAGTGCATGCCCGCCGTGGTGGAGCGGCTGAAGCCCGAGGACTTCTATCTGCGCCAGAACCGGGAGCTTTACCAGGTGCTGTTCACCATGTTCAGCCGGTTCGACACCATCGACCCGGTAACGGTGGTGGACCGGATGAAGCAGGCCGGGCTGTACGACGAGAACGCCACCGTGCCCTACCTGCGCCAGCTCATGGAGATCACCCCCACCGCCGCCAACGTGATGGACTATGTGGACATCGTGGCGGACAAATCGGTGCTGCGCCGGGTGGGGGAGACCGCCGGGGAGCTGTCCGAGATGGTGCGCGCCGAGGCGGGCACCGCCGCCCAGGTGCTGGAGGCGGCGGAGCAGCGCATCTACGCCATCCGCCAGGGCAGGTCCGCCCAGGGCATGAGCCATATCTCCTCCGTGATGAACGAGGTGTGGGAGACCGTCAAGACCTTACAGGCCCAGGGCGGGGAGTTCCCCGGCATATCCACCGGATTCATCGACCTGGACCGGCGCATCTCGGGGCTGAACAATTCCGACCTCATCATTCTGGCCGCCCGGCCCGGCGTGGGCAAGTCCTCCCTTGCCATGAACATCGGCGTGGAGGCGGCCAAGCACTCGGGCAAGAGCGTGGCGGTGTTTTCCCTGGAAATGAGCTGCGCTCAGCTGGGAATGCGCCTGGTGTCCACCGAGTGCCTGATGGACAACAAAAAGCTGGCCACCGGCCGCATCGTAGGCGAGGAGGAGTGGAGCCGGGTGGCTATGGCGGTGGCCAGCCTGAGCCAGGCCAAAATGTATATCGACGACGACGCCTCCCTGTCGGTGGCGGAGATCAACGCCAAGTGCCGCCGCATCAGCGACCTGGGGCTGGTCATCATCGACTACCTCCAGCTCATGACCTCCGCCGGTGGCGCGCCCAAGGCCAGCGACAACCGCCAGCAGGTGGTGTCCGACATGTCCCGCTCCCTAAAGCTGATGGCCAAGGAGCTGAACGTGCCGGTGATCTGCCTGTCCCAGCTCTCCCGCGCCAACGAGAGCCGCGCCTCCGGCCAGCGCCGCCCCATGCTGTCCGACCTGCGGGACTCTGGCGCCATCGAGCAGGACGCGGACATCGTGCTCTTCCTCTACCGGGAGAGCTACTACGAGGACGACACGGAGAACCCCAACGTGGCCGAGTGCATTGTGGCCAAAAACCGCCACGGCGAGACGGGCACCGTCATGCTGGAGTG
This sequence comes from uncultured Oscillospiraceae bacterium, assembly GCA_949841355.1. Taxonomy (GTDB): domain Bacteria; phylum Bacillota; class Clostridia; order Oscillospirales; family Oscillospiraceae; genus Enterenecus. The sequence continues at coordinate 30,954 of CATKZP010000009.1, read as the reverse complement.
GCGGCCGGAGTTCACCACCTTCCGCAACCTAGCCTACCAGTACGACGAGGAAGAGTAGCATGGCAGACGGCTTTCGCTTCGCGCTGATCCCCCCGGGCAGCGGGGTGCTGTGCGCCCTGTCCGGCGGGGCGGACTCCATGTACCTGCTGTGCCGGCTGCTGGAGGGGCGGGAAAAATACGGCTGGCGCGTCCAGTGCGCCCACCTCAACCACGGCCTGCGCCCCACCGCCCAGCGGGACGAGGACTTCGCGCGCCAGTGGTGTGAACGTCAGGGCGTCCCCCTGTGCGTGGAGCGGGCGGATGTGTCCGCCTTCGCCCGGGAAAAGGGCCTGGGGCTGGAGGAGGCGGGGCGGGTCCTGCGCTACCGCTTTTTGGAGGACGCCGCCCGGCGGGCGGGGCTGGAGCTCATCGCCACCGGCCACCACGCCGGGGACAACGCGGAGACCGTGCTGATGAACCTGATCCGGGGGTGCGGGCTCAAGGGCCTCACCGGCATCCCGGAGCGCCGGGGGAACATCGTCCGGCCCATGCTGGAGGTGTCCCGGCGGGATATTGAGGCATACTTGACGGGGCGCGGCGTGCCCCACGTGGAGGACGAGACCAACGCCGACCCGTCCTATACCCGCAACCGGGTGCGGGGGGAGCTGCTGCCCCTGCTGGAGCGGCTCAACCCCCAGGCCGCCGCCCACATCGCCGCCGCCGCCCGCCGCCTGCGGGAGGACGAGGAGGAGCTGAGCCGTCAGGCCGCCCCCCTGGCGGAGGAGGGGCTGAACATACCGGACGGCGTGGCCCTCCCCGTCCGGGTGCTGCGGGAGGCGCCCAGGCCGCTGGCCCTGCGGGCGTGCGCCATGGCGCTGGACCGGGCAGGACTGGGCAGCGGCGCGGTCCACCTGGAGAGCGTGCTGGCCCTGGCCGGCGGGGCGGACCCCTCCGCCCGGGTCCATGTTCCCGGCGGAAGCGTGACCCGGCAGTACGAGCTGCTGGTGTTCTCTCCCGGAGGGGACCCCGCCCCGCCCGCTCCCGCGCCGCTGCGGGAGGGAGCGCAGAGCTGGGGGGAGTGGACCGTCGCCTGCGCCCCGGCCGTCTGTCCGCCCAAGGCCTATGTCAGCCCCTGGGAGTTCTACCTGGAGCCGGGGGAATACCTGATCCGCCCCCGGCGGGAGGGGGATAAGCTCACCCTGGGGGAGCGGCCGTCCAAAACGGTGAAAAAGCTGATGATCGAGGGCCGCGTCCCCGCGCCCCGGCGGGAGCGGGTCCCCGTGCTGGCCCGGGGAGAGCGGGCGGCCGCCGTGGGCGGCTTCGGTCCGGAGCGGGACTGTCTGGCGTCGCCGGGCGCGCCCGCTTTGCATATCATTTTGAAAGAAGAGGAGAATGTGTTATGATCCATCCAGATGTGGAACGGGTGCTTTACACCGAGGACGAGCTGCGCAGCCGGATTGCCGAGCTGGGCAGGCAGATCACTGCGGACTACGCCGGGCGGCGGCCCATGCTGGTGTCGGTGCTGCGGGGGTCCTATATCTTCATGGCCGACCTCACCCGGGCCATCGGCCTGGACGTGACGGTGGACTTCATGGTGGTGTCCTCCTACGGGGCGGGCACGGTGAGCTCGGGGCAGGTGGAGATCAAGAAGGACCTGTCCGACTCCATTGAGGGCCGGGACCTCATCATCGTGGAGGACATTTTGGACTCGGGCAATACCCTGTACTACCTCATGGACGTGCTGCGCGCCCGCAAGCCCGCCTCCATCCGCATCTGCACCCTGATGGATAAGCCGGAGCGGCGCACCAAGCCCATCACGGCGGACTACGTGGGCTTCACCATCCCCGACGCCTTCATCGTGGGCTACGGGCTGGATTACGACGAGCGGTACCGCAACCTGCCCTATGTGGGGGTGCTCAGGCCCTCGGTGTATGAGAGCCAGGACTGAGCGCACAGCGCACAGGATGACAGCGAAAAATAAGCGGCTGGCCGCGACCAAGGAGCGACTATTTTGAATCGGAACAAAATCAGGGGCATCGTCCTCTATGGGCTGGTGGTGCTGGCCCTGCTGTGGGGGCTGAGCGTATTCACCGGCGGCGGACGGAAGGACCGCATGAGCTACGCCGCGGTGGTGGACTGCTTCCAGAAGGAGCAGGTGGCCTATTTCGTGGTGGACAGCGGCGGACTGCTGACCATCCAGGGGGCCGACGGCGCCGTGGGCCGCCATGCCCTGGCGGACGTGGACGCCTTCCGCCGGGACCTGGGCGCCCTCATTGAGGAGCAGCACCGCCGGGGAATCATCAAAAATTACGACTTTGAGCAGGGGTTCGAGATGCCCCTGTGGCTCATTGTGCTGCTGCCGGCGGTGGCGTCGGCGGTGCTGGCCATGGTGATCTGGATGCTGCTCAACGCCCGCCAGCAGAGCGCTCAGGGCGGCGGGGGCGGCAGCCCCGGGCCAAGCCGCTTCGGCCGGGCCCGCACCGTGGAGGTTGGGGACACCGCCGTCACCTTTGCCGACGTGGCCGGGGCGGACGAGGAAAAGCAGGAGCTTCAGGAGCTGGTGGACTTTCTCAAGCAGCCCCAGAAGTTCATTGATTTGGGGGCCCGAATTCCCAAGGGCGTGCTGCTGGTGGGCCCGCCGGGCACCGGCAAGACCCTGCTGGCCCGGGCTGTGGCCGGGGAGGCCGGGGTGCGATTTTTGTCCATCTCCGGCTCCGACTTTGTGGAGCTGTATGTGGGCGTGGGCGCGTCCCGGGTGCGGGATCTGTTCGACCAGGCCAAGAAGGAGTCCCCCGCCATCGTGTTCATCGACGAGATCGACGCCGTGGGCCGCCAGCGGGGCGCGGGCCTGGGCGGCGGCCACGACGAACGGGAGCAGACCCTGAACCAGCTGCTGGTGGAGATGGACGGCTTCGCCGCCAACGAGGGGGTCATCGTGCTGGCCGCCACCAACCGGCAGGACATTCTGGACCCCGCCCTGCTGCGCCCCGGCCGCTTCGACCGGCAGGTATATGTGGGCAGGCCGGATATGAAGGGCCGGGAGGAGATCCTCCGGGTCCACACCCGGAAAAAGCCCCTGGCGGAGGACGTGGACCTCAAGGAGATCGCCCGGGAAACCACCGGCTTCACCGGCGCGGACCTGGAGAATTTGATGAACGAGTCCGCCCTGCTGGCCGCCCGGAAGGATCAGCCCTATATCACCCTGGCGGACATCCAGGAGTCGGTCATCAAGGTCATCGCCGGACCGGAGAAGCGCAGTCGGGTGAAACTTGAGGAGGACAAGCGCATCACCGCCTATCACGAGGCGGGCCACGCGGTAGTCAGCCACGCCCTGCCCACCCAGGACCCGGTGCAGCAGATCACCATTGTCCCCCGGGGGGACGCGGCGGGCATGACCATCAACCGCCCCCAGGAGGATCGGGACCACGTGTCCCGCCAGAAGCTGGCCGAGACCCTCTCCACCCTGCTGGGCGGGCGGTGCGCCGAGCAGACCGCCCTGGGCTTTGTGTGCACGGGGGCGGTGAGCGACCTGGAGCGGGCCACCCAGATCGCCCGGAATATGGTGACCCGGTACGGCATGAGCGAAAAGCTGGGCCACGCCGCCTTCAACACCGGCCACGACGAGGTGTTCATCGGCCGGTCCATGGCCCAGGCCAAGCCCTACTCCGAGCAGACCGCCGCCCTCATCGACCAGGAGGTGAAGGAGCTGCTGGACCAGGCCTATCGCAGGTGTGAGGAAATACTGGAACGGGACCGGGACAAGCTGGAGCTGGTGGCCCAGTTCCTGCTGGAGCACGAGACCATGGATGCCGCGCAGTTCCAGCTGGTATATGACGATCCGGCGGCGCTGAAGGCCGCCGGCGGGACGCGGGAGAGCTAAAGCATGGAAAATTGGGAATCGGAAGTGGAACAGAACCTGGAGCCCTCCCAGCCGGAGCCAGCGGGAAAGCCCCGCAAGGACACCTCCGGCGGGCGGGAGCTGTATCTGAACGTGCGGGTGCTGGTGACCATGATGGCGGCTTTTGTCATGGTGTTCACCTTCGCCGCGCGGATCATTGTGGTCAGCGGCCCGTCCATGGAGAACACGCTGTGGGGGGGCGATCTGATCTTGGTGTGGGGGCTGGGCTACACCCCTGAGCAGGGTGATATCGTGGTGCTCACCCAGGAGAACTATCAGGAGGACTCCATTGTCAAGCGGGTCATCGCCATTGAGGGCCAGCAGGTGGACATTGATTACGCCTCCAGCACCGTCCGGGTGGACGGCACGGCGCTGAAGGAGGATTATATCAAAGAGCTGATGCTGGTCCCCAGCTACGGCGAGGGGATTAATCACGTCACCGTGCCCGAGGGGTGCATCTTCGTCATGGGAGACAACCGGAACCACTCCGCCGACAGCCGCTACCCGGACATCGGCATCGTGGACGTGCGGTGCGTCATCGGCCGGGGCGTGGCGGTGATGTTCCCCATTGACCATTGGAAGCGGCTGTAGCGCGGGGAGGTTTGGCATGAGAGACAATATTTCGCAGCGTGCGCGCTGGCTGGCGTGCGCGGTGGCGGCGGCGCTGGCCGCGGCGGCCCTGCGGTGGTGGCAGCTGTCCTCCGCCTTTGAGCCCCCCCTGGGCCTGCACATACCGGGGGCGCAGGCCAGCGTGATTCTGGTGTGCGTGCTGGTGATGGCGGCGGCCGGGCTGGCCATCCTGGCCCTGCCCCGGGGGGGCAGGCAGCCGGGGCGGGAATACCGGTGGGACCTGCTGTTTTTGAACACCGGGGAGCTGGTCTATCCGGCGCTGGTGGTGCTGGCGGCGTTTTTCGCCCTGGGAGCGGCGCCCTTCCTGCTGAAAATGGGCCTGAGCCAATGGCAGGACTACCAGCAGGCCCGGGCGGCGCTGGCTCAGGGTATGGAGGTCAAGCTGCCCAGCAATAACGGGATGCTGGCCATCGCCACGGCGGTGGGGGCGCTGGCGTCCTTTCTGGGGCTGCTCCAGCTGGGCAGGGACGGACTGCGCCCCGGCAAGCGGGGCCGTGGGGGCTTTTCCGCCGCCCTCCCCGGCGTGGCGGGCTGCGTGTGGCTGATGGAGAGCTTCCGGGCCCACGCGGCCAACCCGGTGCTGTGGGACTACGGGCCGCTGCTGCTGTCCATCGTGTGCGGGATGCTGTTCTATATGGACTTCGCCGGGCTGTCCGCCGGTGCGCCCCGGCCCCGCAGGCTGCTGTGGATGGCGGGGATGACCCTCATCCTGTCCGCCGCGGCGCTGGTGTCCGCCCTGGCCGGCGCGACGTGGGCGGACGTGCTGCTGCTGCTGTCCCAGATGCTGGCGGCGGGGGGCGTGCTGTGGCGGCTGTCCCCCGGCCTGGAAAACCCGCCCATTACCAAAGCAAAGCCCCGCCCCCAAACCCCCGGGGCGGGAAGCATACAGGAGGAAACCACCCATGAATGACAAGAAATTTTATATCACCACCCCCATTTACTATCCCTCGGGCAAGCTGCACATCGGCCACGCCTACTGCACCGTGGCCACCGACGCCATGGCCCGGTACAAGCGGCTGTGCGGGTACGACGTGATGTTCCTCACCGGCACCGACGAGCACGGCCAGAAGATCGAGGACAAGGCCCGGGAGGCGGGGGTCACCCCCCAGCAGTTCGTGGACGGCATCGTGGCGGCCCCCGGCGGCGTGCTGGACCTGTGGAAGCTGATGAACATCAGCTACGACCGGTTCATCCGCACCACCGACGGCTACCACGTGGCGGCCATCCAGAAGATCTTCAAGGCCATGTACGACAAGGGCGACATCTACAAGGGCTCCTATAAGGGCAAGTACTGCAAGCCCTGCGAGTCCTTCTGGACGGAGAGCCAGCTGGTGGACGGCAAGTGCCCCGACTGCGGCCGGGAGGTGATGGACGCGGAGGAGGAGGCTTACTTCTTCCGGGCGTCCAAGTACGCCGGCCGGGTGCGGGAGCTGCTGCTGAACACCAGCTTCCTGGAGCCGAAAAGCCGCGTCCACGAGATGGTGAACAACTTCATCGACTGCGAGGGAGGCCTCCAGGACCTGTGCGTGTCCCGCACCTCCTTCACCTGGGGCGTACCGGTGGACTTTGACCCGGGCCACGTGGTCTACGTGTGGCTGGACGCGCTGTTCAACTATATGACCGCCCTGGGCTATCAAAACGACAAATATGACGACCTGGACAAGTTCTGGCCCGCCGACGCCCACTTTGTGGGCAAGGAGATCGTCCGCTTCCACGCCATCTACTGGCCCGCCTTCCTGATGAGCATGGAGCTGCCCCTGCCCAAGAAGGTCTACGGCCACGGCTGGCTCAACTTCAACGGGGACAAGATGTCCAAGTCCAAGGGGAACGTGGTGGACCCCCACCTGCTCAGCGAGCGCTACGGGGTGGACGCGCTGCGCTTTTTCCTGCTGCGCTCCTTCCCCTTCGGGTCCGACGGGAACTTCACCAACGAGCTGCTCATCCAGACCATCAACAACGACCTGGCCAACGACCTGGGCAATCTGGTCAGCCGCACCACCGCCATGGCGGAGAAGTACTTCGGCGGCGCCCTGCCCGAGGGCAGGCAGAGCGCGGAGCTGGACGATGAGCTCATTGCCCTGGCCTCCGGCCTGCGGGGGCGCTACGAGGAGCAGATGGAGAAGTTCCAGTTCCAGAACGCCCTGGAGGAGGTCTTTAAGGTCATCCAGCGGGCCAACAAGTATATCGACGAGAACGCCCCCTGGGCGCTGGCCAAGGACCTGGAGGCCAACGGCCCCCGGCTGGCCCAGGTGCTCTACAATCTGCTGGAGGCGGTGCGGGTGTGCACGGTGCTGCTCACCCCCTTCATGCCGGAAAGCTGCGAGAAGATTTTTGCCCAGATTGGCGCGGGCGCGGACGCCCGCAGCTGGGAGTCTGCGGCGGACTGGGGCGTGCTGAGCGCCGCGGCGTCCGTCGCCAAGGGGGAGAACCTGTTCCCCCGCATTGATATGGCAAAGGAGCTGAGCGAATTGGACGCCATCATGGAAGAGGCCAAAAAGGCCGCCCTGCCCGCGCTGGAGGTGGAGCCCTTCCTGGAGGAGCAGGTGGACTTCGACACCTTCTGCAAATCCGACTTCCGGGCGGTGAAGGTGAAGGCGTGCGAAAACGTGCGCAAGTCGGACAAGCTACTGAAATTCACCCTGGACGACGGCACGGGCACCGACCGGCAGATCCTGTCCGGCATCGCCAAGTGGTATAAGCCGGAGGAGCTGGTGGGCAAGACGCTGGTGGCCATCGTCAACCTGCCTCCCCGGAAGATGATGGGCCGGGACAGCCAGGGTATGCTCATCTCTGCCGTCCACACCGAGCAGGGCGAGGAGGTGCTCCACCTGCTGATGGTGGACGACGCCATCCCCGCGGGGGCCAAGCTGTGCTGAGCGGCCTGTTTGACACCCACGCCCACTACGATGCCCGCCAGTTCGACCCCGACCGGGACGAGGTGCTCAGCGCCCTCCCCGGCCAGGGGGTGGAGCTGGTGGTGAATCCCGGCTGCGACCTGGCCAGCTCCCGCAGGGCGGTGGAGCTGGCCGGCCGCTATTCTTTTGTTTACGCCGCCGTGGGGGTTCATCCGGAGGAGTGCGGCGGCTGGCGGGATGCGGACGTGGCGGAATTGCGCGCGCTGGCCGCCCAGCCCAAGGTGGTGGCCGTCGGAGAGATCGGGCTGGATTACTATTGGCCGGAAAACCCGCCCAAGGAGCTGCAAAAGCGGGTGTTCCGCGCACAAATGGCGCTGGCGGCGGAGCTGGACCTGCCCGTCATTGTCCACGACCGGGAAGCCCATGGCGATTCCATGGATATCGTGCGGGAGTTCCCCGGCGTCCGGGGGGTGTTCCACTGCTTCTCCGGCAGCGCCGAGATGGCGCGGGAGCTGGTAAAGCTGGGGTGGATGATTTCCTTCACCGGGGTGCTCACCTACAAAAACGCCCGCAAGGCGGTGGAGGCGGCCCAAGCCGTCCCTCTGGAGCGCATCATGATTGAGACGGACAGCCCCTACATGGCTCCCGTCCCCCACCGGGGAAAGCGGAACCATTCGGGCTATGTGGAGCTGGTGTGCCGGCGGCTGGCAGAGCTGAAAGGGATTGGAGCGGATGAATGTTCCAGGGTTACCCAGGCAAATGGGCGGGACTTTTTCCTGATTCAGGGATAAAATGGAGGACACAAGAAATTTGTGGTCTTTTGTGGAAGTGGATGAAAATTTGTTCCAAATTGTCCCGATTTTCAGTTTTTTTTCAAAGTGCGCTTGACAGTCTTTTTACACAGTGTTATACTGACAGTGGTTTTGATGTATGAACTGATTTGTGCCCGCTCTTTCGTACATGAAAGGGCGGACTTTTTTCTTCTACTTTCAAAACGAAATTTTTACAAATAAGGAGGATATAGGTAATGAGCGGTACTGTGAAATGGTTCAATGCGGAAAAAGGCTACGGCTTCATCACCCCTGATGACGGCAGCGAGGACGTATTCGTCCACTTCTCCGCCATCGTGGCCGAGGGCTACAAGAAGCTGCTGGAGGGCCAGAAGGTGACCTTCGAGACCGAGCCTGATCCCCGGGGCGCCAAGGGCGTGCGCGCCACCAACGTGGTCGCCATCGCGGAGGAGTAATTCCCGCGCCATCCCGCCGGGCAGTTCAAACCGGCGGACGCATTGGGTTCTCCCTGACAGTGGTATCTGTGACTTAGAAAAATCCCCCGGCAGGAATCACACTGAGATTCCCTGCCGGGGGATTTTTTGTCCTGCCGGATGCCCCTCCAGCACGTCCAGTCGCGGCATTGCCCGCCGCGCAGTTCCCTCCGGGACTTTTTATTTCTGCTTCTTCGCCGCGCAAACGAACTCCCGAAACAGCGGGTGCGCCCGGTTGGGCCGGGACTTCAGCTCCGGGTGGAACTGCCCCGCCGCGAACCAGGGATGGCCCGGCAGCTCCACCATCTCCACCAGCCGCCCGTCCGGGGACAGACCGGACAAAACCAGTCCCGCCTTTGTCAGCGCCTCCCGGTAGTCGTTGTTGAACTCGTAGCGGTGGCGGTGGCGCTCGCTGATCTCCTGCGCGCCGTAGACGGCCGCCGCCAGGGAGCCCGCCGCCAGCCGGCAGGGATAGCTCCCCAGCCGCATGGTGCCGCCCTTGACCGTCACCCCCACCTGGTCGGGCATCAGGTCGATGACGGGATAGGGCGTGGCGGGGTCCAGCTCGGAGGAATGGGCTCCCGTCAGGCCGCACACGTGCCGGGCGAACTCCACCACCGCCAGCTGCATCCCCAGGCAGATGCCCAGGAAGGGGATCTTGTTTTCCCGGGCGTACCGGATGGCCTCGATTTTGCCCTCGATGCCCCGGTTCCCGAAGCCGCCGGGCACCAAAATGCCCTGGGCGCCCCCCAGCAGCGCCGGGGCGGTGTCCGCCGTGACCTCCTCCGCGTTCACCCAGCGGATATTGACAGATACGCCGTTCTCAATGCCGCCGTGGGTCAGCGCCTCCGCCACCGACAGGTAGGCGTCGTGGAGCCCCACGTACTTGCCCACCAAGGCGATGGTCACGCTCCCCTCAGGGTGCTTGGCCCGGTGGACCATGGCGGCCCACTCGGTGAGATCGGGCGCGTGGCAGATCAGCCCTAAGCGCCGAACCACCACGTCGGCCAGCCCCTCCCGCTCCAGCATCAGGGGCACCTCGTACAGCAGGTCCGCCGTCAGGTTGGGGATGGCGTGGTCCGCCGGGATATTGCAGAACAAGGAGATCTTATCCAGAATGTCCCGGGGGATGGGAAAATCGCTGCGGCACATGATCACATCGGGCTGAATGCCCAGGCTGAGCAGCTCCTTGGCGGAGTGCTGGGTGGCCTTGGACTTCAGCTCCCCGGAGCCGGGGATGGACACGATGAGGGACACATGGATGAACATCACGTTCTGCCGCCCCCGCTCGGCAGCCACCTGCCGGATGGCCTCCAGGAAGGGCTGGGACTCGATGTCGCCCACGGTGCCGCCGATCTCCACAATGGCCGCATCCACATCGGGCCCCTCCAGCGAGTAGATGTGCCGCTTGATCTCGTCGGTGATGTGGGGGATGATCTGCACCGTGCCGCCCAGGTAGTCCCCCGCCCGCTCCCGGTTGAGGACGTTCCAGTAGACCCGCCCGGCGGACACCGACGAGTTGACGGTGAGGTTTTCGTCGATGAACCGCTCGTAGTGGCCCAGATCCAGGTCGGTCTCCGCCCCGTCGTCGGTGACGAACACCTCTCCGTGCTGATAGGGGGACATGGTGCCCGGGTCCACATTGAGGTAGGGGTCCAGCTTCTGCACCCGCACCCGCAGCCCCCGCTGCTTCAAAAGCCGCCCCAGGGACGCCGCCGTGATGCCCTTGCCCAGCCCGGACACCACCCCGCCGGTGACAAAAATAAATTTCGTGCCTGTTGTCATATGAATTCCTCCCGGGGCAGACCCGACGCCTCGCCGGGCCCTGTCCGTTTTTCATGGAACGGCCTATTTTACGCCCCCCGCGGAGACAAGTCAAGGGGAGGACTGCTCCGCCTCCGGACAAATTTTCCCGCTGTGCCCGAGAAAGGGGTAGTAATTCCCGCCAAAGTGTGTTAAATTATGCTCAGATCTAGGGGCCTGCGCCCCCGGAATCATCTACAAGGAGGAACACGAACATGGGCATTATGGACGGCAAAACTGTCATCATCACCGGCGGCGGCAAGGGCGGCGGCATCGGCTACGGCATCTCCACCGCCTTCGCCAAGGAGGGCGCCAACCTGGTCATCACCGGGCGCAACACCAAGAAGATGGAGGATGCCAAGGAGGAGCTGGAGCGGCTGTACGGCGTGAAGGTGCTCTGGCTCCAGGCCGACGGCGGCGTGGAGGACAATGTCAAGCACGTCGTCGACGAGACGGTCAAGACCTTCGGCCGCATTGACGCGGTGATTAACAACGCCCAGAACTCCGCCTCCGGCAAAATGCTGGTGGAGCACTCCAAGGAGGACTTCGACCGGGCCATCTACTCGGGACTGTACGCCGTGTTCTTCTATATGAAGCACGCCCATCCCTATCTGAAGGAGACGAAAGGCTCTGTCGTCAACTTCGCCTCCGGCGCGGGGCTGTTCGGCCGCACCGCCCAATCCTCCTACGCCGCCGCCAAGGAGGGCATCCGCGGCCTGACCCGGGTGGCCGCCACCGAGTGGGGCCCCGACGGCATCAACTGCAATATCATCTGCCCCCTGGTGATGACCGACCAGCTGGCCCAGTGGAAGGAGGCTTATCCGGAAGCCTACGCCAAGACCATCTCCGGCATACCCGCCGGGCGGTTCGGTGATCCAGAAAAGGACATCGGCCGCACCTGCGTGTTCCTGTGCAGTGAGGACGCCAAGTATATCTCCGGCGAGACCATCACCATGCAGGGCGGCAGCGGGCTCAGGCCGTAACAAAGCTGCGAAAAGAGCGCACACGCTATGCGTGTGCGCTCTTTTTCAATAGTCCCAGTCCGCCGGGTCGCCGCTGTAGTCCACATCAGTAAAGCGGTCATGCTCCCCACTGGCGGCGAAGCTGGAGACGCTGCTCCGGTCGAACGTCACCCATTCCCGGCCGAACTCGTCCTCCACCACCGCCGCGATGCAGTAGGTGAAGCCGGGTTCCATCTCCATCCTGTCCTGCTCCATTCGGAATACGTAAGCTCCCTCCCCGCCGCTCTGTTCTTCCTGGGTGAACCACGCCACCAGCTTCTGGTCCCGGAACAGACCCACCCGCAGGCTGGACACCTGGGCCGCATCGCCATATTTGTTGAGGCAGTCCACATTCACCGGGGAGAATACAGCGGTCCAGTTGTCCGCCTCGCTGGACTTGCTGAGCTGCCTCAGCCCGCCGGAGATCCCGATGGTGGCAAAGCTGTCGGAGTACAGACCGAGAAATTCCTCCAGCACCTGGGTCTGCCGCTGCTCCCCGGCCAGGAAGGCCACGGACACGGTGATCTCGTCAGTGAGGGGCACGGTGGTCCGGGCGGTGAAGGCGTGGTCCTCCCCCAGCTCCCCCGGCACGGTGAAGCTCTCTCCGCCGCTCACCAGGAGGAACTCCGCCTCCATGCCCTCCAAAAAGGTCCGGGGCATGGCCCGGACGGACAGGGTGACGGTGTTGGCCCGGTAGTCCGTGTCCGCCACCTGGACGCTCTGCTCCGCCGTCATGGCGTTCTGGCTCTGGAGAATGTCCTCCACCCGCTGGGTGATGCCGTAGATCTGGCTGTTCACGTCGGAGCGGATGGTGGCCACCGCCATTTGCAGATTGTGGTTTTCCTGCCGCATCTGGTCCAGCCGGGAGAATAGGCTGAAGAACACCCCGGCCAGCACCAGCCCCGCCAGCACCCAAGGCCAGCGGCGGCGCTTGGAGGGCTTGGGGGCGGGGCGGTCCTCCCCGTCCTCCTCCGCTTTCACCCCTTCCTTGGACATCACGGTTTTCTCACCGGGCTGAGCGGCCAGATACCTCCCCACGATCTCCTCCACCATGCGCAGCTGTTCCGGGGTAAGCTCCTTGGCCTCGTCCCCCTCGCCCAGCAGCCAGTCTACGGACACGGAAAATTCCCGGCTCAGATTGATTAGCTTTTCGATCTCAGGCAGGGTGGCGTCCGACTCCCACTTGTAGATGGCCTGCCGGGACACCCCCAGCCGCTCCCCAAGCCCCTCCTGGGACAGGCCCAGCTCCTTGCGCTTCTGGGCGATGCGCTGACCCACCGTCATGGGCTCCACCTCCTTTTCGACCCTATCATACCATAAATTTCCCGCTCCAAGCCACCAATCGGGGGTTATTTTTTTGTAAACCACAGGTTGCGGAGCCGTCGTGAACAGCGGGAACGGAGCGGCTGTCGGCTCACATGCGCTCCCGCAGCCCCTCCGGGCCCAGCTCCAGCACACGGGTGCACACCTGGTCCAGGTACAGCCGGTCGTGGGACACGCTGATGATGGCCCCCGGGAAATCCGCCAGCACCCGCCGGATGACCGGCGCGGACAGCGGGGAGAAGTTCCGGGTGGGCTCGTCCAGCACCAGCACGTTGGCCCCGTTGAGCACCATGGACAAAAACAGCAGCTTGGCCCGCTGGCCCCCCGACAACCCCGCCGCCGGGTGCTCCATCTCCTCCGCCTTGTACTTCATATTGCCCAGCAGGGTGCGGGCCCGGGTCACGTCGTCCCTGCGGCCCGTGGGGGCCAGCACCTCCACCGGGGTTTTGTCCCCCAGCAGCAGGTCGCCGTAGTCCTGGGGCATATAGGCCGCCCGGATATCGGCCCGGGGCAGCAGCTCCTCCGCCGCGATTTTCAGCAGGGTGGACTTGCCCGCGCCGTTGGGGCCAACGATGCCGATGTGCTCCGGCCCGTCCGCCCACAGCCGCACGTTCCGAGCCAGCACCCGCTCCCCGGCCCGCAGCTCGGGCACGTCCAGCCGCAGAGCGGTCTTGCCCGCCGGGAAGGCGGATTTCCCGGCGTCGAAACAGGTGAGAATGGCCTCCTCCCACTCGGGCAGGGCGGTCATGTCCTCCTTTTCCCGCTCGAACCGGCGCCCGATGGACAGCACCGCGTGCATTTTCTTTTTCAGGAGCTGCCCGCCATGGGGGTCCTGCCGGGTGATGGTCGCCTGCTGGTGGTCTACCTTGTCCCGGATCTGGCGGTATTTGGCCATCTTGGCGTTGAATTCCGCCCGCTCCTTCCGGGCCACCTGCTCCTGGTGCTGGAAGCCGGACCTGCGCGCCTCCACGTACTGCCCGTAGCCCGTCCGGGATACGGTGCACCGGGCCGCCGTCCGCCGCCGCAGCCGCTCCAGGTGGATGACCACGTTGGCGGTGCGCTCCAAAAGGGTCTCGTCGTGGGAGATATACAGCACCGGCACGGACAGGCCCAGCAAAAATTCCTCCAGCCACTCCAGCGTCTGAAGGTCCAGGTCGTTGGACGGCTCGTCCAGCAGCAGCACGTCGGGGCTGTCCAGCAGCAGCAGGGCCAGTCGCAGCTTCACCCGCTCTCCGCCGGACAGGGTGGCCATGGGCCGGCCGTCCCAGAACAGGCCGGAATCCAGCCCCACCTGCCGGGCGGCGCGGTCCAGCGCCCTGGGGTCCGCCTCCTCAAAGGCGGGGACGGCCTGGCAGAACTCCCACACCGGCGCTTCCAGCTCCGACGGCCTCAGCTCCTGGGCCAGGTAACCCTTGCGCAAGCCCTTGTCCACAATCTCCCCCGTCCACTCCGCGTAGGGCTCCGCCAGCGCCGGGTCGTACAGCAGCTTGAGGACGGTGGATTTGCCGTTCCCCTCCTCCCCGACGATGGCCGCCCGGTCGCCGGGGGCCAGGGTGAAGGACAGCCCCTCCACCAAGGTGGTCAGGTCCTTTTTATGGGTGACAGTGAGGTTTTTCACCTGAAACATACGCATCCGCTCCTTTTACGCAAAAAATCCGTCTTTCATGGCAGAAAGACGGATCACATGACGAAAAGGCAGGGGCATATAACACGCCCCCGGTCAAGCAAGCCGCCCTTCGCGCCATGAAAACCCAGACCCATGCTCCATGGGTCCCAGCCTCTAGTTCACAGCTTGAAGTTCAACTTACTTGTTGCGCATCTTTTCACCCTTTTCTCTGAAGTTGAGGACAGTATACCATGCCCCGCCGCCGCTGTCAACCCTGGGCGCATTCCCCCTTGACAGCCCCGCCGGGGTGTGGTATTATCAGCTTAAGGCTACTATATTTTCAACAATAGTAAATTTAACACAAGTGAAAGGAGAATGGCCGGTGAAAAAGGATTACATGGCCCGGCTGGAACGGACCGCCCGCTGGCGGCTGCCCCCAGAAGAGGTGGAGGACGTGATCGCTGACTACCGGGACATCGTGGGGGATGAGGAGCTGCGCCGGAGCCTGGGCAAGCCCCGGGACGTGATCGCCCCTCTCACCCCCCAAAAAACGTACCATATTTGGCTGGCGGTATTTATCGCGCTGGCGGCCTGCGCCCTGCTCCCCGCCCTCAGCGCCCTGCCCGGCATGTGGCACCTCTGGTACCTTTTCCGCCGCCTCACGTTCTGCGTGCTGCCCTTGGATGTGTATAACCTGTCCATCTCCTCGGCCACGGCGCTGCCCTTCCTGGGCATAGCCGGGGCGCTGGTGTGGTTCCGCTGGAAGGGTGGAGGGAAGCGGGGTCGGCTGTCTCCCGCCGTACCCGCCCTGCTGGCGGCGGCGGGAGTATGGAGTGCGGCGGTGCTGGCGGCAGACTGCTTCTGGATGCGCGACCCTATAGCCTTTTCGGAGATGTGGGGGCAGATGCCCCTCTACTTTCTGGGCGTCCGCATCGGCCCGTCGGGCTATATGGTGTCCCGCTCGTTTCATATCCTCCTGGGGGCCCTGGAGTGGGGCGGCTTTGCCATGGCCCTGCTCTCGGTGTTTGCCCTGGTGAAGGCCCGCACCCAGGACCGGCGCTGGGCTGCGGTATACATTCTGGCCCTCACCGCCGTGCTGCTGTCCGCGGAGTCGTTGGCGCTGGTCTCCAATATGGAGATCAGTGAAAGCGGCTTCGAGTGGCTGGCGCCCACCCTCCGGGTATGGATAGTCTACGCCGGAGCGGGCTTCGTGGGGGCGGGTGCGACCCTATGCTGAAAAAGGACCTCATCGAGCTGTGCCTGCTCCACCTGCTCGCCCAGGGGGACCAGTACGGCTACGAGCTGCTGCGCCGCCTCCACCACACCTTCCCCGACACCCAGGAGAGCGCCGTCTATGCCCTGCTGCGGGGGCTGTGCCGGGAGGGGTGCTCGGAGCAGTATGCCGGGGCGGTGTCCGGCGGCCCCGCCCGGAAGTATTACCGCCTCACCGAACAGGGCCGGGACAAGTACGCCGCCCTGCTGGGGCGGTGGCAGGCCCTGCGGGACGCGGTGGCGGAGCTGGGCGTGGAGTGATAAAACAGGACCGGCCCGATTTTGGGCCGGTCCTTTATGTTCCTTCAAACCTCCCGGTTGTAGATGGCGGCCACCGCCCTGCGCCCCCGGAACATGAGCAGCCACACCGCGCACAGGGTCACCGCGCTGAGCATCAGCACCACCTGCCGCTCGGGGATCACCTCGGCCAGGCTGCCCGCCAGCAGGGTGCCCGCCACGCCCCCCAGGGCGGAGAGCATCTGGAAGGTGCCGTTGAACCGGGCCCGCTTGGTGTCCGGGATGTAGGACTGGGTGGCGGCGATGCGGATGTTATAGGATGTCACCCCCAGCAGGCCGTAGAAGAAAAAGGCGGCGGCCATCAGGGGGATGGGCAGGTACATCAGCGTGCCCTCCAGCAGCGTCACCACCACGTATACGGTGAAGGCAATGGCGAACTTCTTCTGGGTGGGGAATTTCACCCGGTAGTGGATCAGCCCGCCCAGAAAGCGCCCCGCCACCGAGAAATTGGACACAATGGTGTACAGCGTCACCGCCGCCAGCGGCCAGGCGGCAAACAGCGCCGCGTTGTTGCGGAAAAAGGGCAGGTACAGGCTGCCCGCCCCATTGCCGGACATGCCGGACACCATGAAATACAGCGTGATGACCAGCAGTCCCTTCTCCCCCGCGATGTAGGAAAGGCCCTCCCGCAGGTCCCGGCCGAACCGCTTGGCCGCACCCAGACCATCCGCCGGAGGCGCTTTGTCCATGTGGGTCTCCTGGTAGCCGATGGTGCGCTCAAAGCTGGCGGCGACGAAAAAGCACAGGGCGTTGAAGGCGAACAGCGGCGTAGCGCTGCCCATCTTGTCGTACACCAGGGCGGCGATGGGGGTGGACATGGCGGCCAGCGGCCAGAGCATGCTGGAGATGGAGTAGGCCTTGGAGTAGTTCCCCTCGGTGATGAGGTTGGGGTAAAAGCTGTCGTAGGCCACCAGATACACCGCGTTGATGGCCCCCACTACCATACAGCCCGCCAGCAGCAGCGGGTAGCTGAACCATCCGCCCCGCAGCAGCCAGAACAGCCCGAAATACAGCCCCGCCGACAGAAAATCCAGCCGGTAGATCACCTTTTTCCGGCTCATGCGGTCCAGATACGGTCCGGCCAGGATGGGGCACACCAGCATGGGCAGCTGGAAGCACACGATGAACAGGGAATAGAGAAAGGTGGAGCCGGTGTAGTCCAGCACCATCATGCTCAGCGCAAAGCCGGACAGGGAGTTGCCGATCATCGACACCACGCTGCCCAGGGTGATGATGGTGAAGTCCCGGGTCCACAACCCTTGCTTTGGTTTATTTTCTTCCATGTCTCTCCTCTCCCGCGGCCTTACCGCAGCGTCCAAAAAGCCCACCCTTCTGCCGGATGGGCACGAAAATCGCCGGACCCGCACATGGGTCCGGCGAAAATTATATCACCGTCTTGGCGGCGCTGTCAAGCCGTGCCGCCCTGCCCCTCCCCGGGGCGAAAGGCGGGCACCGCCCGGGGAGGGGCCTCAAAGCCCGCCAGCCCCTCCAGCGCGTCCCCGCCCGCCAGGGGCTCCCCGTCCGCCCGGAGGGCAAAGCCCTCCCGGTCGGCCTCAAACAGCACCGCCCCGGGGACGGGCCGGTCCATCACCTCATACCCCAGCCGCTCCAGCGCCATGGTCAGCGCCGCGGGACCCTGGGCGCAGGCCAGCCCCCGGCCCTCCCGGAAGCTCCCCGCCCGGTTGGCCGCCCAGGCACAGTCCGCCCCAGCCAGCAGATCCCACTCCCCCGTGCAGGGCCGCTCCGGCCCCGCGGCGGCGGCGGACGTCAGAGGCTCTCCCCGCCCATCGGTGAGAAAGCGCTCCACCCGCGCCCCGTCCTGGCGGACGAACAGGGCGGCGGCGAACTCGTAGTACCGGGCCAGCCACGCCCCACAGGCGGCGCAGGTCCCGTCGTGGAACTTCACCTCGGCCCCGGCCAGGGCCGCGCCGCACCCCGCCGCCCGGGCCAGCGCCCGGGCCAGCGAACCGCCGCCGCTGCCGATGAGCACTGTGCCCAGCCCGCCCAGCGCCAGCCCCAGCTCGTAATATTCCCGTCCCAGCTGTGTGCGTTCCATGGGGAATCCCTCCAATTTGGGCCCTTTGGCCCCGTTTGGCTACAGTCTCCCCATTTTATGTACCCGTTATTCCTCCCGCTCCTCCCCTTGCGGGGCACGGCTCCGGTACAGCGCCGCCGCCTGCTCCAGCCGCCCGGCGAATTCCTCCACCGCCCACCGGGGGCTCAGCACCTCCACCCCCGGCCCCAGGCCGAACAGCCACCCCCACAGGGGCGGGCTAACCACCAGCTCCGCCGTCACGGTGAAGTACCCCTCCCCGTCGGGGATGAGGGGTACCTCCAGCCCGAAGCGGTCGATAAACACTCCGGCCAGCCGGTCCTCGCACCGCAGCTTCAGCCGGCAGGGCGCGCCGGAGAACATGCCGAAGTGCCTGCGGGCGTAGCCCTCCGCCGTCCAGTCCCCCTGCGGGTGTCCCTTAGCCTGAGAGACCACGATGTCCGCCATCTTGTCCACCCGGTAGTGGCGCACCTCCTTCCTGTGCTCGTCCCACCCGGCCAGGTAGTAGTTCTCGCTGTCCCAGATCAGCCCGTAGGGGGTGAGGCGGTAGCGCTCCCCCTCCCGGCGGAACACCCGCTCCCGGCGGGCATTGTACTCAAAGTAGCGGAAGGTCACCACCTTGTTGGCGGCAATGGCCCCCTGAAGCCGGTCCACATTGTAGAAAATGCTCTCGTTCATGGTCTTGACCCGCCGGTCCACATACACCTGCCGCTGGAGCTGCCGGGCCTGGTGGACGCTGGTGAGCCCCTCCAGCTTGCGGATGAGGGCGTCGCTCTTGCGCTTGGTGAGAAAGCGGCTGGACTGCACCGCGTCCACCAGCAGCTTCAGCTCCGCCAGCTCGAACTCCCGCGCCCCGATGTACCAGCCGCCTCCCCGGCCCTGCCGGCTGTGCACGTCCAGCCCCAGCTCCCGGAGCTGCTCCATGTCGTCGTAAATGCTTTTGCGCTCGGCGCTCAGCCCCCACCGTTCCAGCTCCGCCTGCATCTCCTGGCGGGAGATGATGTGCTCGTCGTCGCTGCGCTCCAGCAGCAGCTTGGCCAGAATCAGGAGCTTGCGCTTGTAATTCGCGGTCTGCGCCATGTCCGCCCGCCTCCCTTCGAGACCTATCCTAGCAGAGATAGGGTCCCATATTTGGGGATATTATAGCAGAACCCGGGCGGCGGTGCAAGGGAAAAGCCCCGCCCCGGCGTTGCCGGGGCGGGACTTTCTCAGTGGTGGTTTCGATGGTGGTTCTCCTGATGGCTGTGCTCCATCCCCGCAGGGAGGGCCTCGCCGCACACCTCGCAGACGTAAGGCGCCGGATAGCCGCTGCACATCGTACAGTCGTGGGCCGTGCCCTCCGGGTAGGTTTCGCCGCAGTCAGGGCAGGTCTGGATGTCTGGAGCCAGGGGATAGCCGCAGGCTTCGTGGCTGTGCACCTTCCCCTCCGGGAAGGCTTCGCCGCAGAGGCCGCAGACATGGCCGCCGGAGCCGTCCTGCTTGCAGTAGTGCTCCGTCCCATCCGGGATACCCCCGCCGCAGGTCCGGCAGGCGAGCCAGCTGTCGCCCTCCGGGACCGCCTCGCCCGGATTGTATCCGCGGTCCGCCACCTCATCGGGGTCGTAGCCATTGATGGCATAGCCGTAGGGGTCGCTGCCGTCCTGGGTGCCGCACCAATTCTCTCCCCTGTCCCGGGGGCTGCCGTCCTGGGTGTGGTAATGCTCCACGCCCGCTTCGAGATACACCCCGCAGTCGGGGCAGGTCCAGCCCTCGCCGCTGTCGTTCCAGTTAGGCTCGCCCACGCCGGTGTTCGGGTCCGCCTCCCAGGGGTGGGCCAATACCGCGCCGTCGGAGGAGATCCGGTCCGCCGCCACGCCGCCGTCGACGATCTGCCGCACCAGGCGGCTCACCCGCTCCTCGGCCCGTTCCCGGTCCGTTCCGGTGAGGTCGAAGCGGCAGCCGTACTCGTCCTTCATAAAGCTCACCCGGCGGCTGCAGCCATACGCGCCGTCGTGTTTGTCGGCAGTGACCGTCACGCCGTTGATCTCCTGCTCCACGCTGCCGGGATAGGCGATGCAGGTGGGGGGCATCTGCCCCGCCGTCACGGCCAGCTCAAAGTGGTCCAGCTCCCCCCCATGGCCCTGGACATAGGCCCCCCAGAAGGAGCCGTCCTCACACCACGCCGCCCAGCCGGTCAGCTCGTATCCGCCCCAGTCCAGATGGGTGGTCAGCGCGTCCTCCCCGCCCAGCAGGGCGGCGATGTCCTCCCGGGTCAGGTCACGCTTCACCGAGCCGAGAGGCACGTCCCAGTCCAGGGCCATTTCCGCGCCCTCCACCTCGCCGTAGTCGATATAGGGCAGCACGTAGTAGGCCGCCATCCCGTCCTCGGCCACCTCGTAGCCGCCCAGGGTCCGCCGGCCCGTCCCGGCCGCGTCGCCTGGCTCCACCAGGGCGATGTCGGGCTGGCCTGTTGGCTCCACGCCCAGCTCCGGATACACCCCCTGATAGCCGGAGGGATAGGACGGCAGCGGAGCCCTGCGGCTGTTGATGTGGGCCGTCCAGGCCCCATAGCCGCTCAGACCCACCACCAGCGCCAGCGCTGCCGCCGCTGTCGCGTACTTTTTCCACCCGGCGGGCCGCCTGCCCGGCTGCTTGAGCTCCACCAGCCGCTGGTGGAGGGTATCCGGCGCCTTCACTCCGTCCATAAATGTTTGATAGCGTTTCATGTTGTTATTCCCCCGTTTCTTCCAGCAGATACCGCCGCAGGGCGTCCCGGGCCCGGCTCAGGTGGGAGCGCACCGTCCCCGGCCGCTGGCCCAGAATGGCCCCGATCTCCTGAGAGGTGTAGCCCTCGTAGTAGTGCAGGTGGACCGCCGCCCGCTGGTTGGCGGGCAGGGAGAGGATGGCCTCCATCAGCTCCCTGCTGCCGTCGCCGTCCGGGGCGGGGTATACGTCCAGCAGCTCCACCGCCGGGTGGCGCAGGCGCGCGCGCAGCACGCTCTTGCAGCGGTTGGCCGCCACCTTCAGCAGCCACGCCTTTTCGTGTTCCCTGTCCCGGAATTCCGGGCGCTTTTCCAGATAGCGCAGGAGAGTGTCCTGCACCGCGTCCTCCGCCTCCTGAACGTCGCCCAAAATGGCCAGCGCCGCCCGGAACAGCGTGTTCTCATGTCTGTCCACCAATTCTTCCAACCGGTTGGAGTGGTCCACTTCGTCCCCTCCCTCTGTCGCGCAAGCGCGCCGGGCGCTTCCCCGTCCGTCTCTCCCCGCACAGCCTGAAGGGCGGCTGCCCGGGGGTCCCTTCTATCTATAACACGCCCCAGGGGGGCGTATTGTTGCGCCGGGGAAAAATTTTTTTACTCTGGCCTTTCCCCCTTCCGTATGGTATACTATCCCTATCATCCGCGCAACGCGGCATAGAAGGAGTACCTGCCATGGAACACGAACTGCGCCTTGCCGTCCTCATCGACGCGGACAACGCCCCCCGCACCGCCCTGCGGGAGATCATGGCGGAGGTGGCGGTGTATGGCTCGGCCACCATCAAGCGCATCTACGGCGACTGGACCGCCCCCAATATGGGCAGCTGGAAGCCCCTGCTGCTGGAGCACGCCATCACCCCCTTCCAGCAGTACAGCTACACCACCGGCAAAAACGCCACCGACTCGGCCATGATTATCGACGCCATGGACATCCTCTATTCCGGCAACTGCGGCGGCTTCGTGCTGGTGAGCAGCGACAGCGACTTCACCCGCCTGGCCACCCGCCTGCGGGAGGCGGGGATGAAGGTATACGGCATGGGGGAGAAAAAGACCCCCAAGCCCTTCATCGTGGCCTGCGACAAGTTCGTCTATATCGAATCCCTGAAGGCCGCGGAAAAGCCCCAGGTCCCCGCCCCCGCAGGAAAGAGCGCGAAGAAGAAGGCCATCCCGGCGGAGTCCCCCGCCCTCAGCGTCCAGGAGCTCATCGCCCAGTCGGTGGAGGACCTGGCGGACGAGGACGGCTACGCCTACCTGGGCGACCTGGGCACCCTGCTGATCAAAAAGCAGCCGGACTTCGACGCCCGAAACTACGGCTTCGCCAAGCTCTCCCGGTTCATCGCCGCGCTGGACGGCTTTGAGATCGACGAGCGGCACAACGCCAAATACCAGGGCACCCAGGTGTTCGTACGCAATAAAAAATGAGAGACGGGTCCCGGACGCTGTGCGTCCGGGACCCGTCTGCCCGCTTGCCGCCGGTTTATGCGATGTCCTTGCGCCCGTACCACCACAGGCCGAACCCCGCCCCCAGCGCTCCCAGGCCGCAGCCCGCCAGCACCGGCCCCGTCAGGGCCTCCCCGGCAAAAATCCGGGCGGCGTCGGCGTAGTAATAGGGGGTAACAAAGCGCAGCCAGTCCAGCCCCTGGTCCAGGTTGGCCAGAATGCCCGCAAAGTACAGCATCGCCGCCAGCCCGATACCAAGGCCCAGCCCGCCCCGCCGCAGCAGGGACGACAGCCCAAAGCACAGCCCGCCGATCTCCCACTGCATGAGCAGCAGCGCGGCGTGAAAGCGCAGCAGGTCCCCCCAGTCCGCCTCTTCCCCGATGAACAGGATGCCCCCCGCGCCGCAGGCCAGGCACGCCAGGTTCAGCCCCAGCACCAGCACGGCCAGCGCCGCCAGCTTTTCCCCCGCCGCCCGCAGGCGGCTGACCGGGTGGGTAAGGAGAAATTCCGCCGTATGGCCCCCCTCCTCCCCCGCCAGGAGGTTCATGGCGGTGAAGGCGGCGTAAAACGCCCCGCACAGCCCCAGAATATTGCCGCACTCCAGGCCGTAAAAGCCCATCATGGACCCAAAGGCCAGCTTATCCATGCCAAAGGCGGCGGAGAAGTTCCCCATTCCGGCAAACAGGTCGGACACATCCACCATGGACCCCGCCATGGACGGATACATCCCCACGCACACCGCCATCAGCCCGCCGGTGACGGCGGACCACACCAGAAAGCTCACCGCGTCCGCCCGCAGCTCCTTGCGGAAAATGGTCATAGCGCCGCCCTCCCCTCGTAGTAGTCGAAGAATTTGTTCTCAATGTCCAGCTCCGCCGTGGTTCCCTCCACTACCAACCGTCCCTCCCGGATGATGGCCGCCCGGTCGCAGTACCGCTGGACCTCGTAGAGCACGTGGGAGGAGAGGAACACTGCGGCCCCCTCCCTCCGGCGGGCCTCCAGCTCGGACCAGAACGCCCGCTGAACCAGGGGGTCCAGCCCGCTGGTGGGCTCGTCCAGGATGTAGAGCCTGGGCCGGTGCTGCATGGCGCACACGATGGACACCTTTTTCCGGTTGCCCAGGCTCAGCTCCCGGATACGCTTGCGGGTGTCCAGCTCCAGCGCCTCGCACAGCGCGGCGGCCTGGGCCCGGCAGTCCTTTTTGCGCAGGTCGGCGGACAGCCGGATCACCTGTCCCACCCGCATATCCGGGTAGAACATGGCCTCGGAGGGCATGTAGCCCACCTGGGCCAGGATGGCGTTCCGCTGCCGGACGCAGTCCAGCCCCAGCACCCTGGCCGACCCGGCGGTGGGGGAGATCAGGCCCAGAAGGGTGCGGATGGTGGTGGACTTTCCCGCGCCGTTGGGGCCGATGAAGCCGAAGCAGCTCCCCTCGGGCACCCTGAGGGTCAGGTCCGTCACCCCCCGGGCCCGGCCGTAGGTCTTGGTGAGATGGTCAATCCGGATCACAGGTATTCCTCCTTGTAGAAAAATTGGCGCAGCATATCCGCGTGCCGCTTGTACTCCAAAAACAGGCTGTGGATCTCCTCCGCCGTGCAGGCATTGGTCTCGGCTAGCATCCCCTCCGCCGCCAGAAACAGCAGGCGGATCACCTGATAGGGGTCCACCCCCTCCTTGAACTTATACAGGTCCATCCGGGAGAGAAAATCCCGGGTGGTGGACTCCATCAGCTCGTCCAGCCCCTTTCGCAGCTTGGGGGAGAGCAGGCTGTCCCGCTCGTAGTAGGTGCGCATGACGAACCGGAACAGCCCCGGATGCCGCCGCACCAGCTCCATTTTCACCTTATGGCCCTTCTCCAGCGCCAGAAAGAAATCCGTCTCCCCGAAGTCGTAGGACTTTTCCACATACTGCTTGACGCATACGTCCAGCGCGTACTGGTAGAGATAGAGGTACAGCTCCCGCTTGTCCTTGAAGTAGTGGAACAGCAGGCTCTTGGACACCCCCGCCCGCTTGGCGATGGAGTCGGCAGAAGTCTTTTTGAAGGTGTTCGCGCCAAACTCCAGCATGGCGCTGTTGCGGATCAGGTCCTGCCGCTGGGCGGGCAGGTTAAAAAACTTTTGGTTCACGCTCCGCCCTCCTTTCCCTACCACCATACCGCCGTTGACCAAATTGGTCAAGACCCCAAAATCTGATGCCCGGCGGGGCGTGTTCGGTCCGGCCCGGAGAAACTCCTTGCAATTTGGCCCCGCATTGGATATCCTAAAGCGTATAGGCGCCGTTTGAAAACCGGCGCGGCGGAGCGGAGGGATTTCTCATGGGACGGCATTCCATCAAGGTAAAGATCGCGCTGGGCATCGCGGCGATGCTCTTCATCATGACGGTGGCGCTGGCGGCGAACACCGTCCAGGCCAGCCGCGCCATCCGGGAGCAGGCGGTGTCCTCCTACCGCACCACCGGCGCGGCCATCATGGAGCAGATCGACTTTCAGCTGGAGGGCGCGGACGCCCACCTTCACGCCCTCACCGCCTCCGATTACAACCTGCGCATCATCCGCCACTCTCTGAATGTGGACGAGGTCACCTTCGCCAACGTCCGGTTCCAGTCCGTGCTGTCCACCACCCTCTCCGCCAACCAGCTGGTGGGGTCGTTCTTCCTCTACGACGCCGCCCAGGAGCGCTATTGGGACGTGTATAACCCCAGCAGCACCTACGAGGAACGGGAAAGCGTCCGCCGCTTTCTGCGCGGCGAGCTGAGCCAGGCGTGGGTGCAGCCGCCCCAGTCCGCGCCCTGGCTGGTGCGGGACATCGGCGGCGGCAGCTATCTGCTGGACATCAAGCAGTACGGCACGCTCTATCTGGGCGCGTGGGTCAGCGCGGACACCATATACGGCTCCCTGGGAGTGGGCGATGAGCGGCCCACCTTCTCCCTGGTGAGCGACGCGGGGGCCCTCATGACCGGCGGCGGGAGCAGCGAGCTGCCCCCCGGCCTGGACTATACCGGCCGGGAGGCCGTACTGGACACGGGGGACGAGCTGCTGGTGGGCAGCCACTCCGGCCAGGGCGGCTTTTCCCTGGTGGCCCGCCTGTCCGGGCGGGAGCTGCTGGAGGGCCTGCCCCGCTGGTACCATTTCGTGTTCATCGCCCTGGCCTGCGTGGCGGTTCTGCTGCCGGCTATCGTCGTCTTTTTCCACCACGCCATATCCAAGCCGGTGGACTCCATGGTCCGCGGCCTGCGCTCCTTTGGCGAGGGCGACGCCGACGCCCGCATGGCCCTGCGCCCGGAGGAGGGGGAGTTCTGCGTGCTCAAGCGGGAATTCAACCAGATGGCCGACCAGATCAAAACCCTCCGGCTGGACGTGTACGAGGAGGCGCTGGAGCGGCAGAAGGCGGAGCTTCAATACCTGGAAATGCAGATTAACCCCCACTTTTTCCTCAACGCCCTCAATGGGATTTACGCCTTTGCCGTGGCCAACAACATGGAGATGGTCCGCAAAATGATCCTTCTGCTCTCCGGCTATCTGCGCCAGAGCTTTCAAAGCAGCTTCGCCGTCATCCCGCTGCGGGACGAGCTGGAACACACCCGGCGCTATTTGGAACTTCAGCAGATCCGTTTTCAGGGCCGCATCTCGGCGGAGATCGACATACCCGGCTTTTTGCTGGACGCGCCCGTCCCCGCCCTGTGCCTGCACACCTTTGTGGACAACGCCGTCAAGCACCAATCCGCCCCGCCGGACGGCCTGCGCGTCTCCATCACCGCCCAGATGGTGCCGGACGCGGGCGTGCCCTGCCTGCGCCTGCGGGTTGCGGACAACGGGCCCGGCTTCTCCCCCCAGGCTCTGGAGGCGGTGGAGGCCGGCCGGCCCCCGGCGGACGCGGACGGCGGCCTGCACATCGGCATCTGGAACTTCCGCAGGCGGCTTGACATTCTCTACCGGGGGAGCGCCCGGCTGCACGTGTCCAATGTGGAGCCCCACGGCGCGGCGGCGGACGTCTGGGTGCCCGCCCCCCAGAAGGGAGGAGATGAGCCATGCGGGCGCTGATTGTGGACGACGAGCCCCTGGCCCTGGAATGCGCCCTGGCCATGATCGACTGGGCCGCCGAGGGGGTGCGCCATGTGGACACGGCCCGGAGCGCCGCCCAAGCCAAGGAGCTGCTGGCCCGGGACGGCGCGGACATTCTTTTGTGCGACATCGAAATGCCCGGCGGGAGCGGGCTGGAGCTGGTGGAGTGGGTGCGCCGGCAGGACATCACCGCCCAGGTCATCCTGCTCACCGCCCACGGCGACTTCAGCTATGCTCAGCGGGCGGTGGGGCTGGGCTGCCTGGGGTACCTGCTCAAGCCCATCGACCCGGAGGAGCTGCGGGAGAGCCTTCGAGGCGCCATCCAGATCGTGCGCCAGCAGCGCAGCTACGCCCGCTACCGGGAGGACAGCGAGCGGTGGCTGCGCAACAAGCCCGTGATGGCCGAGCTGTTCTGGCAGAAGCTGGCCCAGGCCCCCGTCCCGCCCGGTCCGGAGGAGCTGGCCGCGCTCCAGGAGCGCTGCGGAACGGACTACCCGGACGCCGCCGCCGTCTTTCCCCTGCTGTGCCGCGTCCTCACCGGCAGCTCCCAGGAGGACGGAGAGCAGGTAAAGCGGGAGATCAGCGCGGCGCTGTTTTCCCTGTGCGACGAGATCGTGTTCCTGCCCCTCTCCGGCGGGGCGCTGCCCGCGCTGTGCATCGGCAAGGGCGGGCTGGACGCTTCGCAGTTCCGCCCCCGGGCCGAGGAAATCTCGCGCCTGTGCGCGGCCATGCACGGCATCCGGCTGGCCGTCTTTCTGGACCGCCCCTGCCGCCCCGGGCAGGTCCGGGCGGCCTTGGACCGGCTTGAGCTGCTGGACCGGGAGAACATCTGGGGAACGGCAGGCGTATTCGCCGCCGGGGAACAGCCGGATCAGCCCGGCGGCCGGTCCGGCCCCAACCTCCAGCTCTGGACCAGGCTGATGCTGGACGGCGACAGCCGCGCCTTTCTCATCGAGCTGGACCGCTACCGGGAGGGGCTGCGCTTCTCTTCGGGGCTGGGGGCGGCCTTCCTCTCCCAGCTTCAGCACGACTTTTTGCAGGCGGTGTACTTTGTGCTCTACACCAAGGGCATTCAGATTCACCAGGTCTTTGAGGACGGCGGACTGCTGGCCAGGCCCCCGGCGCAGCTGGGCACGGTGGAGCTGATGTTCCAATGGATCAGCCAGGTGGCGGAGCAGACCTGCCGCGCCCTGCGCGCCGACGCCCAGTCCGGCTCCATTGCCGAGCAGGTGCTGGACGACATCAACCGCCACCTCAGCCAGACCCTGTCCAGGGACGAGCTGGCCAAGCGCCTCCACGTCAGCCCCGACCACCTGACCCGCACCGTGAAGCGCGCCACCGGCCTGACCCTGTCGGAGTATATCCAAGCGCAGCGGGTGGAGCTGGCCAAGCAGCTGCTGTGCTGCACCCGCAAAAAGGTGAGCGAGATCGCGCTGAGCGTGGGATACCCCCATTTCTCCCAGTTTTCCACGCTGTTCAAAAAGCACACCGGGATGACGCCCCAGGCCTACCGGGCAAAGCACGGGAAAAACGTGCCGCAATCTTGATAGAATTTGGTCGGAAATCTGATAGAGAAAAGCCTGCGGGCCACGGTATACTAACACCGTGGCCCGCGGCTGGTTTTCCAAGAAGGGCGGGTTTTAACGAGCTGTACCAACAGAAACGGAGGGAATTTGCGTGAACGCCATGAAAAAAATCCTTTGCATCCTTCTCGCGGCGGGCCTGATTCTTGGGACCCTGGGCGGCTGCGGAAGCGCCGGCCCCGGCCCGGCCCAGGCGCCGGACGGCACAAACCCGCCCCCCGCCGGCTCCGGGCAGGCGGACGAGCCCATCACCCTCAAGGTGGCCTTTTACAACTACGCGGCCCAGCCCGCCGACCTGCAAAAGGTGCAGGACGCGCTCAACGAGACGCTGAAGGCGAAAATCGGCTGCGCGGTGGAGCTGACGCCCATCAGCGCCGCCGACTACACCTCCCGGATCAACCTCATGCTGCAAAACGGCGACGAGCTGGACCTGCTGCTGACGGGAACGGGCCTGAACTACTATATCCAGGCGGCGGCCGGCCAGCTGCTGCCGCTGAACGACCTGCTGGCCGGCGGCGGCGAGGGCGTCGCCCAGGTGCTGGGGACCTATCTGGAGGCCACCCGCCTGGCCGACGGCGAGGTCTACGCCGTCCCCGTCTACCAGTCCTATTCAGCGGGCACCTCCTTCGTCATGCGCAAGGATATTTTGGACAAGTACGGCCTGAAGGCGGCGGACATCAAGACGCTGGACGACCTGGAGCGGGTCTTTGCGGTGGTCCACGAAAACGAGCCCGGCCTGGCCTGCGTGCTGCCGGAGGACGCGGGGTCCGGGGTGTTCGGCCTGGGCTGCGACGTGCTGTACGACCCTCTGGGGGACAGCCTGGGCGTTCTGCCCGCCTACGGCCAGGGCTCCACCGTGACGGATATTTTTGAGACGGAGGAATACGCCAGCTGGGTTTACCGCCTCCGGGACTGGTACACCAAGGGCTACATCCTGGAGGACATCGCCACCAACAAGGAGGCCACCGCCGCCCTCATGCACGCCGGCAGGGGATTCGGGCACTTCACGGGGGTGAGCGTGGCGCCGGACTTTGTGGCGTCCTCCGCCTACGGGATGGAGATGGAGGCGGTCACCTTCGGGAACAGCTTTGTGGGCAGCAGCAACGTGGCTACCATCTGCTGGGCGGTGGCCCGCCAGTCCAAGCACCCCGAGCAGGCCATGGCCTTCCTCAACCTACTCTATACGGACCCTGACGTGGTGAACACCCTATGCTACGGCATCGAGGGGGAGCACTACGTGAAGCTGGACGACGGCCTGATCTCCTACCCCGAGGGGCTGGACGTGGCCAATCACCCCTATAATTTCGGCCTGAACTATATCTGGGGCAATACGTTCCTGGAATACCTCCCCGCCGCCTACAGCCCCGACTACTACGAGAAAGCGGAGCGGACCAACCGGGAGGCTGCGGTGTCCAACGCCCTGGGCTTCGCCTATGACAACTCCGGCGTGGTTAATGAGATCGCTGCGGTTTACAACGTGGTGGCCCAGTATATGACCGTGCTGGGCACCGGGGCGGTGGACCCGGAGATCTACCTGCCGGAGTTCATCCGGCAGCTGAAAGAGGCGGGCATCGACGCCATCGTGGCGGAAAAGCAGGCCCAGCTGGACAGCTGGCTGGCATCGAAATGACGGCGGCGCGGGGGCCCGGAACGGACGGGCCCCCGGCAGTCCGCAGCGGAAAGGGAGCGTGAACCATGACAGCCGCAAAGGGACGGCGGACCCGCCGGAGGGGGCTGTGGCCGCTGTATCTGATGATGGCCCCAGGGCTTTTGTACCTTCTCATCAACAACGTCCTCCCCCTGTTTGGGTTGACGATGGCCTTCAAGGACATCAATTTCTCCCAGGGCCTGCTTCAGGGCGTCATCCAGGGGGACTGGGCGGGGCTGAAGCATTTTCGGTATCTGTTTCAGACCAAGGACGCCTGGATCATCACCCGGAACACCATTTGCTACAATCTGGCGTTTATTCTCATCAATACGGCGGCGGGATTTTTTTTGGCCCTCCAGCTGACCAAAATCCGCAGCCGGTTCCTCACGGGGCTGTTCCAGGGCATTCTGCTCTTCCCCAACTTCATCTCTTGGGTGGTGGTCAGCTACCTGGTCCTGGCCTTTTTGAACGTGAGCACCGGGTTTCTCAACAGCGCCGTCCTGCCCGCGCTGGGGCTGGCCCCCGCCGCGTGGTACAGCGAGCCGAAGTTCTGGCCGTTCATACTGACGGTGGTGAACCTGTGGAAGGGGGCGGGGCTCCAGTGCGTGATCTACTACGCCGCCATGATCGCCATTGACCCGGTCGTCTACGAGGCCGCCGCCCTGGACGGGGCGAGGCCCGCCCGGCAGACGCTCCAGATCACCCTGCCGCTGGTGGCCCCCATGGTGGTGATGATGGTGCTGATGTCGGTGGGCAAGATCATGTACTCCGACTTCGGGCTGTTCTACCAGGTGCCCCTGGATTCTGGCATTCTCTACAACGCCACGGGAACCATCGACACCTACGTCTACCGCACGCTGACCAAGGTGGGGAACGTGAGCATGTCGGCCGCCGCAGGGGCTTATCAGTCGGTGGTGGGCTTTGTCCTGGTGCTGGTGTCCAACTTCACCGTGCGCCGGCTCAGCCCGGACAACGCCGTATTTTGAAAGGGGGAGGCATATGAGGGCGGACAGGCGGGCCAGAGCCCGGGCCGCGGCCATTCTGGCTCTGGTGTGCGCGCTGTGGATCGTGCCCATGGTGGTGCTGTTCAGCGCCTCCATCAGCAGCAACGACGCGGTTTTGCGGGAGGGCTACGGCTTTCTCCCCAGGCAGGTGGATTTTTCCGCCTATGAATATCTGTTTTCAAAATCGGGCGCCATTGTCCACGCCCTGGGCGTGTCCTTCACGGTGATGGCGGCGGGGACGGCGGCCAGCACGCTGCTGGCGGCCTTTCTGGCCTATCCGCTGTCCAGGCCGGGTCTGCGGGGGCGGACGCTGGTTTTGGGGCTGATTTTGTTCACCATGCTCTTCAACGGCGGGCTGGTGCCCACCTATATGATCTACACGTGCGCCCATAAGCCCGGGCGCGTCAAACAATAAATCCGGGCGCGGTTTCTTTGGAATGCTGTTTTGAGAAAACAGTAGGTAAAAGTATCAACGCAATCAGCAAATTTAATGGGAAAAGGAG
>CATKZP010000008.1 GCA_949841355.1 uncultured Oscillospiraceae bacterium | reverse complement strand
CGTTGACTGGCTCGGCTGGCTTTGCTATCTCCCAGACGAGGAATTGTTGAAAGATGTTATAATGAAATCCAATATCTTTGTATTATTCCACTTTTACTTAAACCTACTGTATCAGAAATTTCGTTCTCCAACATCCCACCATTTTTAATAATCGTTCTTTGTGAAGCTACATTTCCTTTATCGCAGGTTAATAAAACCTTACTTTCTCCGAAGTCGCGACAAATGGGCAAAACCAGTTTTAGCATTTCAGACGCGTACCCTTTTTGCCTTTCTGATGGACGAATACTATATCCAATATTGCCCCCATAATTTTTAAGAAAATCCGATAATGGGTGACGAAAATCAATCATTCCGACAAGAAATTTGTCACTTTGTCTTACCGCTAAAAACACTTCTGATGGAACATATCCAGTTTTATACTTTTTTCTTAATCTTCCTTCAAAATCAATCCATTCATCAAATGAATAGACATCTTCAAGTCCTGCACAACCGTCAAAGCTATCCCCATTTTGTGACATTTCTTCTTTGTATGACATTACTTGTTCTGCATAAAGTTTACATGGCCTAACTAACATCAATCCACACATTACTTTTTACCTCGCAATTTCTCGATTGTCGCTCGCTATTTCCGTTTTCCCCGTTGCGGCACATAGCTTTTCGTCAACTCGGATTTTTGTACAATCCGGGTCAGCCATTGTTTTTCTTCCTCCGTCAGCTTGGTGTAGCGCAGTTTTGTCTGCTTACACAACACCATCAACAGGTGTTCCGCCCGACTGCCTTTGAAGTTCGCCACTTCCTCCAAATCCCGCTTGAGTTCGTCCACAATGGTATTCTCCGGGGCGCTGTCGCTCCTGCCCCTGTGTGCTTCCCGTATGTCCTCCATAATAGCGTCTATGTCGTGATGTACCCGGCTGCTGAAATAGTCGCCCTCCCGCACATGGGCGGCTTGCAGGACACCAGCGGTCTTGTCATGCTCCCCCGGCTGGTACTTCTCCATAATTTCGGCCCTCGCCACATCTACCCATGCGTTCAAGTTCTGTATCTGTGTTGCGGCGATACCCTCAACATAAATCTGTATATCGGCCAGCAGCTTGACAAAATCCGGGTGCGCCGCCAGTTCACAAAGCAAGGCGGTATCAATTCGCCCACTTTTCAGCAGGTCAATCATTTCATCACTCAAACGCAGGTCTGCAAGATTGGCGTTTGGGTGACTTTTTGTTTCGGTCAGCCCTAACAGATAATCAGCGGTCACGCCGTAAAACTTCGCCAGCTTGATAAGGGCATAGTGGCTGATGTCCTTGAAGTCGTCCGCTTCATAGCTGCCCAGCGCAGACTTGGAGAGTTGTGTCTGCTCCGCAAGCTGTTCCAGCGTCAGCCCACGCTCCACACGCAGGTCTTTCAAGCGTTCCTGTATTGTCAACGCCAATCTACACACCCCCTCTTATGCTTATTTCATGCTTTCTTG
Source organism: uncultured Oscillospiraceae bacterium (assembly GCA_949841355.1). GTDB lineage: Bacteria > Bacillota > Clostridia > Oscillospirales > Oscillospiraceae > Enterenecus. Next base: position 117,826 of record CATKZP010000008.1, on the reverse strand, counting down.
ACACTCGCTGCACTCTCTGTCATGGATAGAAATGATACCTCCGCATTTGGGACAAGTATATTTCCCTTTCTGCTGTTCCATGAACCTTTCCAAACCGGGCTGACGAACAAACTCGCTGTTCTCCATAAGGCTCGCCTGATACCTTTTGTTGTAACTTTTTTCAAGGTTTTTAATCAGCTTGCAAGGATAATCGGGACATTCAAAACAATAGGACAGCCCTTTGCCCTTGATACAATCTTTTATCTTGCATTTGCGGCAGTGTTCCGGTTTGCCCATGTCGCTGTTCAAGCAACCGGCACACGGCTTTTTATGATAACAATGCTTATAGCAGACCAAACAGTTCATGCCGCAGGGGGCAAACATAGCCGTATCCATTTTTTCTGTTGGCATTTTCATGGCTCGCCCTCCTTGTCAGCTTACGGTTTCTTTCATTCTACCACAATTCCGAGAGCGTGGAAATAGTGTGTTTTCCAGCGGGATTTCCAACCTTTCGGATATACGGGACGGGCGGTCAAAAAAGTGTAGACTTGTGTTAGTTCATCGATGGACAAGCACAAGTGAATGACCGTCCGAAAGAGATATTACCGGCTGGGGAAGTACGCCGTGACCCCGCTTCTGGCCACTGTCCCGAAGTAGGGAGAGCGTACCAATGCCGGGATACGCCGCAGGAATGGGGTAGGAACGGCTTTCGGGGAAAACGGCAGTAAAGCGAAAATGGAGGAACGCATGAGCAAAAAAATACCAGGGATAGAGCGCACACCGGGCGGCGGCTTGCCCCGCATGACCCCGGCGCAGCGCAGACGGGCAAACGCCCTCATTCGCAAAACCTGCTGCAACTACGATAACGGCAACTGCCTGTTGCTGGACGATGGGGAGGAATGTGTCTGCCCCCAGTCTATCTCCTATTCCGTCTGCTGCAAGTGGTTCCGCTGGGCAGTGCTGCCACAGGACAAGGCGCTGGAGGCGGAGATATTCCGCAGCGCCAGCGTGAAGCGGTGCGCCGAATGCGGGGCGGCTTTCGTCCCCCGTTCCAACCGGGCAAAATATTGTGAAGCCTGCGCCAGACGGGTACATAGGCGTCAGAAGAACGCCAGCGACCGGAAACGGCGCAGGGAAACGGACAAATAGGGGCTGACAAAAGCCCGTAAATCAAGGACTTTTCCGGGCTGTTCGGGGCGGGGCTGTGTGTTTGTACGCCCCGCCCCCGAAACAGCCCCCAAACTGTCCGCAGGAGGGAGGATTGATAGATTGCCGCAATACGCAATCCTGCGATTTGCAAAGCACAAGGGCAACCCGGCAAGGCCGCTGGAAGCCCATCACGAACGGCAGAAAGAAAAGTATGCCAGCAACCCGGATATTGACACAGCAAAGAGCAAGTACAATTTCCATATCGTTAAGCCGGAGGGACGCTATTACCACTTCATTCAGAGCCGCATTGAACAGGCCGGGTGCAGGACACGCAAGGACAGCACCCGGTTTGTCGATACGCTGATAACCGCCAGCCCAGAGTTTTTCAAGGACAAGCCCCCAAAGGAGATACAAGCCTTTTTCCAGCGGACGGCTGACTTTCTTATCCAGCGGGTAGGCCGGGAGAATATCGTGTCGGCGGTGGTACACATGGACGAGAAAACGCCCCACCTGCATTTGACCTTCGTTCCTCTGACACAGGACAACCGCCTGTGCGCCAAAGAGATTATCGGGAACAGAGCCAACCTCACAAAGTGGCAGGACGATTTTCACGCCTACATGGTAGAGAAATATCCTGACTTGGAGCGTGGGGAGAGTGCCAGCAAGACAGGCAGAAAGCATATCCCCACCCGCCTTTTCAAACAGGCGGTTTCCCTCTCCAAACAGGCAAGGGCGATTGAATCGGCGCTGGATGGCATCAACCCGCTGAACGCAGGGAAGAAGAAAGAGGAAGCCCTCGCCATGCTGAAAAAGTGGTTCCCGCAGATGGAGAACTTTTCCGGGCAGTTGAAAAAGTACAAGGTCACGATTACCGACCTGCTGGAAGAAAACAAGAAGCTGGAAGCAAGGGCAAAGGCCAGCGAAAAAGGCAAGATGCAGGACACAATGGAACGAGCGAAGCTGGAAAGCGAATTACATAATATCCAGCGGCTCGTGGAGCGTATTTCCCCGGACGTGCTGGCGGAACTGAAACAACAACAGCAGTACGGAAAGGATAGGTGATTTTATAGGCAATATGGAGCATATCAGATATAAAAAAGAAACAGAGGTCGTGACCTTTCAAGGGAAAGAAATCACGCTGGAAAATCTCTCCCCGGTATTCACCCCAGAGCAGGAAGCGGCGAACCGCCGGGAGTTGGAACAACAGCTTTATGAGGTGTTCCGCAAGTACGCCGACAAGCGGCGGGCAGCGGAAGCCGGGGCGTAAGGTTTTCCAAAGGCAACATTGATTTACGGGGCTGCTGGCAGTATAATAGTATTGTCAGCAGCTCCGTTTCTTTTTGAAGAAAAGGAGCGACAAATGAACAATCGAATAGACGCGATTTATGCAAGACAATCGGTTGACAAAAAGGACAGCATTTCCATTGAAAGCCAGATTGAGTTTTGCAAATACGAATTGAAAGGCGGTAACTGCAAGGAATACACAGACAAAGGATACAGCGGCAAGAACACAGACCGCCCGAAATTTCAAGAGTTGGTGCGGGACATTAAGCGGGGCTTGATTGCAAAGGTCGTTGTTTACAAACTTGACCGTATCAGCCGTTCCATTCTGGACTTTGCCAACATGATGGAACTGCTCCAGCAGTACAATGTGGAGTTTGTTTCCTCTACAGAGAAGTTTGATACCTCCACCCCGATGGGGCGGGCCATGCTGAATATCTGTATCGTGTTCGCCCAGCTTGAACGGGAAACGATACAGAAGCGGGTGACGGACGCTTACTACTCCCGCAGTCAGCGGGGCTTCAAGATGGGCGGCAAAGCCCCCTACGGCTTCCATACGGAGCCTATCAAGATGGACGGTATCAACACAAAGAAGCTGGTGGTAAACCCGGAAGAAGCGGTAAATATCCGGCTGATGTTCGAGATGTACGCAGACCCGGCAACCTCCTATGGCGACATTACCCGGTACTTTGCGGAACAGGGGATTTTGTTCTACGGCAAGGAATTAATACGCCCCACGCTGGCGCAGATGCTACGCAACCCCGTCTATGTGCAGGCAGACCTTGATGTGTACGAATTTTTCAAAAGCCAGGGGACGGTGCTTGTCAATGACGCCGCTGACTTCACCGGCTTGAACGGGTGTTACCTCTATCAAGGCCGTGATGTAAAGCCGGACAAGTTGCACAATCTCAAAGACCAGATGTTAGTGCTTGCGCCCCATGAGGGGATTGTCCCGTCGGAAACATGGCTGGCCTGCCGCAAGAAGCTGATGAACAACATGAAAATCCAGTCCGCCCGAAAAGCCACCCACACATGGCTGGCAGGAAAAATCAAGTGCGGTAACTGCGGCTATGCGCTTATGAGTATCGTCAACCGGGTAGGCCGTCAATATCTCCGCTGTACGAAACGGCTGGATAACAAAAGCTGCGTCGGGTGCGGCAAGATTTACACCGCCGAACTGGAAACGGTAGTCTATCAGCAGATGGTAAAAAAGCTGGAAAGCCACAAGATGCTGACGGGCAGGAAGAAAGCGGCAAAGGCTAATCCTAAAATCGCCGCCCTGCAAGTGGAACTTGCCCATGTGGACGGCGAGATTGAAAAGCTGGTGGACAGCCTGACGGGGGCGAACAATGTCCTGCTCTCCTATGTGAATGTGAAGATAGCGGAACTGGACGGGCGCAAGCAGGAACTTGTGAAGCGGATAGCGGACTTGACCGTGGAAGCCATCAGCCCGGAACAGGTCAGCCAGATTTCCGGCTACCTCGACACTTGGGACAGCGTATCCTTTGACGACAAGCGGCGGGTGGTGGATTTGATGATTACCACCATAGCCGCCACAAGCGAAGCCATCAACATTACATGGAAAATCTGACGGGCAGCACACCTCCCGTCAGACCGTTACCCTGTGTAGTCCCTTGTAAACTGTACTTTGAAAATGTAGCAATAATAATCCTTGGCATCGCTATTGTATATTTCCTTTGGCTCATTAAAGCCATACCAAAAAACTACTCCGATTCCACAGTAAAAGAGTTCCTCACAGTAGAAGAACAACAGCAAATTAGAAAAGGAGTAACAGTTCTTAGTGTTGCTGTAGTGTGTTTACCAATAGTACCATTGTTGCTCACATTGTTGGCTTAATGAAATTATATCAAACTTTAATGTATATTGGCCGTCTCACAGGATGTCATCAACTTCCTGAAAGAAGCATTTTCATCAAGGGATATCAGTTGCCTCTGTGCGCCCGATGTGCAGGAATTGTTATTGGTGAGCTTGTTGCCATTCCTGCTTGGAATATCTATCCAATCGAAATTGTTAGTGCACTTTTACTGGGTTTACCATTGGCAATAGATGGTATGGTACAATATGCAAATCTTGTTCCCTCTACAAATTTTAGGAGAATGGTTACTGGCATTCTGGCCGGTTGGGGACTCATGGCGGTTTATATTCATGCTTTTCAGTTCTTAATAAGTTGGGTATAAACAAATTCCGAGCGGGGAACCCCGCTCGGAATAGTGCCTAAACTGAATCCGTTATGAAATCCTGTAGAGCGTCAAAAGATATACGCCATTCCTTTCCAACCCTAATTGCCGGAAGTTCTTCATTCTGAATCATCTTCCTTACCTGTTGGCGGGTAGTTTTAATGATGATAGCTACCTCTTTGACAGAATAAACCTCTATATCCATCATGCCCACGGATTCCATTCCTTTTTGTGGGTATGATCTTCGTAGTATAACTTGTTGTGCAGCCTCCGCACGTCATACTTGGAAAAACCACCTTCCCCGATTTCGTTCCGACTGGGAGAAATTTCATACTGAATACTCTTTTCTCTCAAAACCTCTTTAGACATCTCGAACAATTCACAAGTTTCTGAGATTGTATAGAATTCTTTCAGACCATTATAATCAATAAACTTCATAGCATACTCCTTTTAAAGTGAATTAGATGGAGATAGAGGCTACTTCATTGTTGAAGCGTATCCCGTTCCACCTTACTCTGATGTTAGGTATTTCACGCTAAAAGGAGCTATTTCCTTTAACCTTTGCTGAAAAGTTTTCCCTTATTTTTTCCCTTAACACGATAACTTCACATGGTACAAGGCAGTATTTGGAGGTATGAAATCTCCTGCTTTAGATAAAAAATAATTAAAAAAACTTGCCTAAGTGCTGAAAAATAATTCCTTCTGGAATTCAAATCCCTCCTTCCGCGCCAAATTAGGCAAAACCCGAGTATAGGATGACTATACTCGGGTTTTGCTATTTCCTCTGAGAAACGCACAAAATAGTGGTCAAATTCCAGTTTGAAATGACCACGAACCATAAATGATCTATGGCATATTTCCATGTTTTGTCTCCGTCTGGGGAAAACGTGTGAAATTTTATTTTTAAGGAAAATGAAACATGAAAATACCATATGGTTTTAACCTGACTGCCCTCGGCACCCTGGAGATTAAAGAAGTCAAAGCTGAAACTGTCCGCATGATTTTTGACTACTATTTTGCCGGGGCCAGTTTAGGCAAAGTAGTGGATATTCTTTACAAAAAGCAGGTTCCTTCACCGACCGGGAAGGCAAAGTGGACCCGTGCGGCAGTCGATCATCTTCTTTCCAACTCCAAATACATTGCCATTGTTGGCTTTGAATTCTTTACAGATGTACAATTTGAAAAATCCGCACGCTGTAATGTCGACTATGACAAAGCAGGTTCGCCCCGTAGGTCAACCCACTATATTTCGCCTTCTATGCTCCAAATATAATTTCTATCTCCAATTTCCTAAATATCCGCTGCAATATCTTTTGTACGCCACTGCATTTGAAAAATTACTGCGAGAATACTGATGATATTTTTGCTTATGCTCGGTTCAGCATCCCGCACAGCTCCTCCTTTACCGCCCCCAGATCCGGGCTGCACAGCAGCGGCACCAGCTCCGCTACCTCCTCACCAGGCAGATCCCACCAGCGCAGACGGAGCAGAATATCCATCAGCTCCTCATCGTCAAACCGCTTTTTGATGACCCGGGCGGGGTTCCCGCCCGCCACGGCGTAGGGCGGGATATCCTTCGCCACTATGGAATAGGCGGCGATGATGGCCCCATCGCCTATTTTCACCCCCGGCATGATGACGCTCTCTCGGCCAATCCACACATCGCTGCCCACCACTGTGTCCCCCTTGAAGGGAAGCTGGGACAAATGGGGCGGGGCCTTCTCCGCCCACACACCGCCAAACACCTGGAAGGGGTAGGTGGTGACGCTGCTGATGCGGTGGTTGGCGGGACCCATGATGAACTTGACCCCGGCGGCGATGGAGCAGAATTTACCGATGATGAGCCTGTCCCCGAACTCAGGGTAATTGAACAGCACATTGTTTCGCTCAAAGCCGGTGGGATCAACGGGGTCGTCATAGTAGGTGTAGTCGCCCACGATGATATTGGGGGCGGTGATCACGTTCTTCAGAAAGCACGAGGTCTTGAACTCGTTGGGAAAAATCACATCGGGATTCGGAACATTTGACATGGTATTACCTCCAATTTTTTGTCTGCATCACACCCTTTTCCCCAAATATCCAGTGGCTACCGCCTTCAGCTTTCTCAAGTGATCCATGGTTACCGTCCTTTCTGTCCCTGTATCCATCCGTCCGGGTTTTCCTTTACTGCCGACACCAGCAGCATCATGGGGCGGCGCAGCTCATCCCGCATCCCCGGCAGGTCCAGCATGTCCTCCGGCGGCTGGGGCTCCACCAACCGCAGAATTTGGAAGCCGTTTTGCAGCAGCGCGTCCAGATAGGTGGTGAGGGTGCGGTGGTATTTTACCACCCGCTCCCCCAGAAAGACGGCCTCCCGGCGGCCCTCCATGTAGTAATTGTCCACCGGAAAGTGGAGAATCTCACCGTCCGGGCCGTAGTACCAGTCCTGAGAGCCATAGGCGGTAAAGACGGGGTGCTCCACGGAAAAGACAAAGCTGCCGCCCGGCGTCAGCCAGCGGCCGATGTTCCGAACCAGCGGCCCGAAGTCCTCCACATAATGGAAGGCCAGCGAGCTGAGCACCACATTGAAGGAGCCGTCCGAAAAGCGCAGGTCCTCCATGGCGGCCTGCCGGTATTCAATGGACGGCCCAGGGTTGCGCTCCCGGGCCACATCCAGCATTTTTTGGGAGATATCCGTCCCCAGCACGCCGGCCGCGCCGTGAGCGGCGGCATAGCCGCAGTGCCAGCCGTAGCCGCAGCCCAGGTCCAGCACCCGCTTTCCGGAGAAATCGGGCAGCAGCTTTTTCAGCTCCCGCCACTCGCCCGCCCCGGCCAGGCCCTGTTGGGAGCGGCTCATCTGGCTGTACTTCTCAAAGAACCGGGGATCGTCATATCGGTTTTCCTTCATGGCTCACGCCTCCCCCACGGAAGAATGGCTCATGATATAAAGCTCCTCCTGGCTGGGCAGGCGCTTGCGCTCCATGGGCTCCAAAGCGTCGAGGCAGCACCGGGCCTGTCCCTCCTTGAGGTTCATCACCGGGCTGTCCCGGTACACCCAGTTTCGAATAGCCAGCATAAAATGTCCCCCGTTTCCTTTTTCAACGATTCTATCATAAAGCACACGCAAAGTCGAGCACCCAATCCCAGCTTCCATGGAAGGAACAGCCCCGCCGCGTCCGTTTTGAGTGTAGTATGCCGGATATGCTGCGGACATTGAAGTTTTCCCGCTTTTATGATAAGATGAACGTTAGATTATCATACAGGTTATTTCTATGGCTATTCCATACGGCAGGTCATTTTCATTGACTCATCAGTAAAACAACAGGAGATGCGGATTATGGAGTTCAAATCGGAGGCAAAGCTGACTACGTTTGAAGCAATTTGTATGATTGTAGGAAACAGTATCGGAACCGGCATCATCGCGGTGCCTTATCTGGCCACAAAAAACAGTATGCTGGATGTGGTATGGATGGTGGCGCTGGCCTATATCATCAATGTGATTCTGCATCTGATCATTGCGGAGCTTTCTTATAACAATGGCGGTGTGCAGCTGGTCAAAAGTTTTGAGGGCGAACTGTTCCATGGGGCGGCAAAGAAAGTATTCAGCTGGCTCGTATTTGTGGTGTATGGTCTGGCCATCATGATCGGAGTAAGCGGGAACATCAATGGCGGCGCTCAGATATTTACAAACTGGTTTGGGATGCCTATGTGGGCCGCCCAGCTGGTTTATTATGGGATTGCGGGCTGTGTGGTGTTCATGGGAATGAAGGCGGTGGGCATCGCACAAAAATATGCTGTCGTACTTCTTATGGGGATTGTAGCGGCCATGACGGTGGGGACATTGATGCATCCGGTCAATACGCCGCATTCCTCAGAATTTCACTGGAATAATCTGCTCGCGCTCTACAGTATGGTCGTGTTTGCAACCTCGGCTAATCAGGCGGTCATCCAAGTGGTAAAAGGGCTGGATGGAAATTCACGCGAAATAAGAAAATCTATCTTTATCGGCTTTGGCCTCTCCTCTGTCTTCGTATTGATCGTGACAATGTCAGTATTGCTTGGAACAAAAGGGGAGATCAATAAGGAACTCGCGTATATGCAGCTTGGCGAGAGCATCGGGAAATGGGCGGTCATCCTGGCCGGGATTTTCTCGCTGTTTGCGCTGCTGACGACATTCTGGTCCAATACATTGGCCCTGCGTGACGTAGTGCACGAGCAGATCAACACAGGAAACCGTATCAGCTGGTTGATTGCCACTGTTCCGTGTATCCTGTTTGCAATGTTTGGGGTAAACAGCTTTATTGTTTTGACCCGGATCATGAGCGGCGTCGTGGTGCTTGTGAGTATTATGCTTGTGCTCACCTATGGGAAGTCAAGAAGGAAGGCTGGCGCCAGTCCGATCTGCGGTGTGATCGGAACCGTACCCTTTCAGGTGCTGATGGTTCTGTCAACAATCCTGTCGGCTGTAGGCTCCCTTGTCCCGTTGAGTTAGGAGGTTTTCATGTACCGCTCAGATCAATTCAAACAGGTAGATGACGAAACCTTTACAATCAGCATACCGAAGGATAGGGATTTCAGAATTTTGCAGCTGACGGATTTGCACCTGGGGTTTGGCCTCCTATCGAAGGGGGCGGACAAGCTTGCGCTGGATGCGGTAAGGAAGATCATAGAAAAGTCAAAGCCGCATATGATTGTTCTGACCGGGGATTTAATATTCCCGTTTTTACCGAAGTCGGGAACCTTAAATAACCGAAAGCAGGCCAAAAAGCTGATGGAATTTCTGGACCGCTTTGAACTGCCCTATACGCTGGTTTTCGGCAATCATGATTGTGAACTGTTCTCGGCCTGCGGAAAAAAGGAACTAGCGGAATTGTACAGGCAGGGACGCTATTGTATCTTTACGGAGGGCAGGAAGGACCTGACGGGCGTGGGAAATTTCCTGATAGAATTGGTTGATGCATCCGGAAAAGTGCTTCTCCCGCTGGTGATGCTGGATTCCAATATGTACGGAGAAGGCGGCTGGTTTTTCAGCGGTTTTGATCGGATCCACGAGGATCAGGTCGATTGGTGTACGGAACGCCTTAACGCGCTGAAGCAAGAATACCCGAACATAAAAGCGATGGCATTTTTCCATATGCCGCCTCGTGAGTTTAAGGAGGCCTATGAAAAAATGAAGCTTGGTGATGGGAACGTCATCTACCGGCATGGGAGCATTGCCGAGAATGATGAGTATTTTGGCATATCCAAGCTTAAGAGTACATTTTTTGACAGGGCCGCAGAGAATGGCGTCATCAAGTGGATCTTCTGCGGGCACGATCACTTAAATACACTCTCTCTTGTATATAAGGGGATTCAGATGACTTATGGAATGTCCGTTGATTACCTCGGCTATAAAGATATCAAGAAAAGTTATATTCAAAGGGGCGGCACACTTATTACAAGGAGCGCAGACGGGAATGTGGATATTGCGATGGTGCCGATTGGATCGGTGGTGTCAACGCGGGTCAGAGGGGTAAGAGAACATATCATATAGGTTCATGCACAGAGCAAGTCAACACCATACCAAGTAATGGATTGAAGCACTGCGTCCTCCCTCGCAAGGGCAATCATTGCGGAAATAGCATAGGCGGCCCATTTGCGGACACCGTGCCGCGCTATGGGCCGGATGACGCCGCTACCTTGTCGTCGGGCAATTCAGGATCGAAAATTGCTTTCGATGTAATCAAAAGGGCTGGGCCATCCTGGTTCCACAACGGGGCCTCTAAAGTGTTCGTCCCTGTCAGCGCAAACCCTGGAATCGCAAGGCTTAATAGTGACAAGTAACTATTTGCCGCAGAGGGCGGCGTGACCGAGTGTCACGCCGTCTTTCTGCGTCCATAGGTAGTTTGCGTAATTACAGGTTCGCTGATTTCCGGTACTTCAACTTCCTCCAGGAAGTTGAATACGATTTTAACCTTCTGCGTCCGTTTGCCGCTGGACTTGTCCGGGGCGTAGACGATGATCTGCTTGATGAACTCATTCACGATGGTGGTTGTCAACTCCGGGATGTCCACATACTTCTCCAGCAAGACGAGGAACTGGTCAACATTGTCCTCCATTTCCTCACGGGTCGCAACCCAGTCCTCAAGACCGATGACCTCATTGTTGAGTGCCGCCTGCTCCGCCTCGTAGCCCTCCAGCATCTTCTGGTAACGCTCCTGGCTCAGATTACCGAGTACCATGTCCTCATAGATACGGGTGATGAGCTTGTCGATGTCCGCCAGACGCTTCTTTGCCTTTTCCAGCCGCCGCTTGTCCTCCCGGATGGACTTCTCCTGTTCCTCTCTCTGGCACATCAGCCAATCCTCTTGAAAGCCCTCCACATCAGCCCGGATATAGTCCGTCACGGCCCGAATACGTTCCAGCACCACATCCCGCAGAACATCCTCCCGGATATAGTGCGCCGAACAGGTTCCCCGTCCGCTCTTGTACTTGGCACAGACGTAGTGATCTTGCTTGCCGTCAAAGTTCTTACAGGTGGCGAAGTGGAGTTTACTTCCGCAGTCGGCGCAGACCACCAGACCGGAGAACAGGCCCTGCCGCTCCGCTTTGGTCATGCGGCGTTTATGCTGGCGAAGCTCCTGCACCCTGTCCCACTGCTCCTGCGTGATAATGGCCTCCTGTGTGTCGGGCAGAATGAACATATCTTCCGGGGCGTTGGGGATGCGCTTCTTGAGCTTATAAGACTTGGAGTAGGTTTTGAAATTGCAGACGCAGCCAGTGTACTCCATCCGTTCCAGGATACCGGCAACAGACTGTTCCACCCAGTGGCAGGGACGCTCCGGCATGGGCTTGCCCTTGCGCTGGGCGTAGAGGGCCTTGGTAGTCAGCACACCATCCGCTTCCAGAATGCGGGCGATCTGGCTCGGCCCCTTTCCGGCAATCGCCAGATCAAAGATACGCTTGACAACCGGGGCGGCATCCTCGTCCAGAATCCAGTGGTCTTTGTCCTGCGGGTCAGGCCGGTAGCCATAGGGCGGTTTGCCCAGATGCTTGCCGCTGGTGCCACGGGTTTTCATCACAGAACGAACCTTTTTACTGGTGTCTTTGGCGTAAAAATCGTTAAAAAGGTTACGAAATGGGGTGAAATCGTCAGTCCCTCTGGCACTGTCCACGCCATCATTGACGGCAATGAACCGCACATCGAAGCTGGGAAAAACGATTTCCGTATACCGGCCCACCTGCAAGTAGTCGCGCCCGAAACGGCTCATGTCTTTGACGATCCAGGTGCCGACCAAGCCCTGCTCCACAAGGGAAAGACCCTCCTGTACGCCGGGGCGGTTGAAGTTCGTCCCAGTGTACCCGTCATCCACCAGAATGCGGGTATTCGTGAAGCCCTGGTCAGCGGCGTATCTGGTCAGAATAGCCCTCTGGTTGGCAATCGAATTGCTCTCCCCATCAAGGGTGTCCTCGTTACTGAGACGGCAGTATAAAATCGTGATTTTCTGCTGATCCACGTTGTCTTCTCCTTTCTTCTGTGGGTCAGCTGACAGTACCGTAGTGCATGGCTCCATTGTAACATGATCCAGCCGATTTGTCGACATCAAACCGCCCCCTTTTCCGAAAAAATCAGGCGGTGCATCATGCTGGGGAGCGGTTCGTCTCCGGCACACTCTGTCTCGATAATATACCAAGTGTTACCGATTTTGTGTGTCACTTTGCAGGAGAAGGGATTCCGCAGGCCGCGCTCTTTGTACCAGTCCTCAATAAAATCAGCGGGCGCATCAAACATCGGCTCATAGCAAGCGCACAGGTCAATGGGTTCATACACATAGCTCTCAAAATTGTTCAATCAAGTACCTCCATAATTCGTAGATTTTCGATTTCGGGTCAAGCATCCTTCCGCCGGACCCACTGAATGTCATAGCCCAGCGCATCGGCAAGCTGGACAGCCTCCTTGTAGCGGAGGGATTCCCTCTGGAGCTTGTTGGAGAGATTGGACACACTGTCCGACCAGCCGTACACATCGGACAGCACATCCACCACTTCCTGCATGGTCATCCCTTGACGCACGATGTACGCCTTGATTTCGTTTCTTATATTGGATTTCAAAGTTTTTCTCTCACTTTCCGATGAATTTGATTTTGTATTCCGCAAAGTATTTTCACGGAATGATGAAGATTTTCGCAGTTGTAATTTCCGCTCAGATTTGCTATGATGAAGCCCAGGTCATAAAGGCTACCTATCCACTTTATAGTTTCGTGGGACACCCGCTGGAACCGTGGGAAAGACCACTTATCCGTAAAGCAGATACATGGTTCCGTAAATCATCAACGGGTGTAATTTTTTCACCGCTGAATGACATTTTTCACGAAAATCACAAGGATTGAATTTCACCCGGCTTTTTAAGGTCAGATCAGCATGACCGCCTATAAAAAGATAAAGGCGAACTCAAAACTATCCGTACATACGTACATCGGTACAGGGTCAGCCTCCCTTGTACGCCTGTACGCACGTACAGATAATTTCATTTCTTTTTTATAAAGCGGTCGGCTTTATCAAGACCTCAATTCCCAGGTAGCCCCGGCACCGCTTGCCGCTGCCGATATACACGTTATTGGTGGCCTCCAGCCGGTAGGCATCGGCGTTCTGGGCGATAAAGCCGGAAAAGCTCTTGGGGGAAAGCGGGTTCTCGGCGTTGTCCTCGCACCAGACCTTATAGGCGGCGTATAGGTCACGGGTAGCGGCCTCGCTGTCCGCTTTGAACTGGACATAGCCATAAGAGGTCAGGAAATCCACGATGTTGTTGGCCTCCCGGACTACAACGGAGATGTTCTCTCTGGCCCGGTCGCTGATGGTGAAACAGTAGTTGTTTACCAGCAGGCGGTGAAGCCCTTCCAAGCACCAGAGGAATATCCCCTCGCGCTCGGCGATCAGCTTTTCAGAGAGGAACGGGTCATCCGTCCGCCCTGCCGGTCTGTCCCTCGTAGTCAAAACGATCTGGCGGCGAAAGAAGCCGTCAGACCTGTCATGGAGGGCGGTCAAGGCCCCGTTGCCGAAGCAGAGGAACCGCACATAAAGCTGGCTCTGGTAGCTCTGAACGCCCTTGCGCTCCATGTCCATCTTGCACTCCGAGGTTACGATAGATTTGATATAATTGGTCTTAGGCAGGGCGCTCATGTCCATGTCATCGTCCACCATCAGAAGCTTGCTCTCCAGGTCGGCTCGGCTGAACCGGTTGTTCTCCACCTTCTGGATGCTGGTGGTGTTCATGCTGTCCCCAAAGATGGAGCGCATCACCAGCCCGATCCGGCTCTTGCCCTCGCCGCCCTTGCCGATGAGCATCAGCATCTTCTGACCCTTGGTGGTGGGGAGCAGGCAGTAACCCAGGTACTCCTGCAAGGTGGGAATGTCCTCCGGGTGGAGCAGCTCCGACAGGAACCGAAGCCACTTCTTCGGCGGCGGCGCGTCAGGATAATAGTTGACGGTCAGGCGATTGTTGCAGTAGGCTTTCTCCGGCGAGAAGCGGCCATCCACAAACAGTGTGCCGTTGGCAACATGGATACGGTCGCACTCCAATTCTATCGGTTCCGAGTACGCCGCCATCCGCAGGGCGTTCAGAAGCTCGTCTACCTTTCTGGCGATTTTGGTTTCCAGCCACGGACTGATTTGCTCGTAGATTTTCTTCTTCAAGCTGCTCTCGTCCGCCACCAGCCCGTCTACCGTGTAAAACCGCCCCCGGATGCAGCGCATGGGATGTTCTCGAAGGAACGACCGGCAGAACTCCGGCTCTATGAGCTTGTAATCCTCCGTCAGCCAGTCAGGAAACCCGGACTGCAATTCTTCATTTTCATTCAATCTTGCATACCTCCAATCTGTAAAAATCGGGCGTCTGTTGCGCCCTCCTGCTGTGGTTATGAGCAAATTTGAAAAAACCGGGCTAATGGCATGACAACCCTGTTTCAAAAAACATGACAAAGGGAATTTCGGAAGCGGCTTCCAAAATTCCCTTTGTCAGTGTAATAGCGATTACCGCTCCATGCTGTGTCTCGTTGCGGTTTGCGCCGCCCTGCGCTCGGCATCCTGCCTGGCAATCTCGGCCCTGCCCTGTTCCAGTCTGGCGAGGACGGACTCTCTGGCCTTCTCCTTGATCTGCCTGGTGGCGGCAGCTCTGACCTCCGGTTTTCGCAAAACCGCCTGCACCTTGGCAAGCACCTTTTGAGCGGCTTTGTGGATCAGCTCCTGCGCCTTTCCCAGCACCTTGCCGATCAGCCCTTTTTCCGCTGGGGAATAGCGCCGCTCCGGGGCCAGACACCAATTCTTGTAATCGGAGACAATCTTCTCATCCTGCAACTGCGTTTCGGCGCGAACGGCATCGGTCACAAGCTCCACGGCCTTGTCATAGGCGATTTCCGTGACCTCATCGATCAGGGCCTCGGCATCCTCCAGCCGGAGCGACACGGCCTCTAACGCCTGTGCTTTTTCTTCAATCGCGGTCTCCTGCTCGGTAATCACTTTCTTCTGCTTCTGGATGATATAGTCGTTCTTCATCAGGTAGCTGCGCCCACGGTTGCCAGGGTCAGGTTCTTCCTCGACAGCCAGACCATGCCGTTTGCAGATGTCAAACAGAATGACCCGGCAGACCGCATCGAAAACCATCTTCCGGTTGTTGGTGCGCCCCGCCTTTTTCCCAGGGTCAGGCAGTTCAAAGCCGAGGGCTTCCAGCGCCTTTTCCTGTTTCGGCTCGATCTCGCCATAGCGGTTCACATAGTCGAAAACGTGCCGCTCATGGATATGGGGCGTGGCCTCGTCCAGATGGAGCGCCCAGTCAATGACATGGATGTGTTCACCGAAGCGGCGTTCAAGCTCCATCATAAATTCCCCGACAATTTCCAGAAGCACATCTGGGGAAACGGAGTCCTCCATCGTGCCGATCTGGTAAATGGTTTCCTCTGGGCAGAAGCGTTTGTCTGCCAGCAGATCGTCCACGCTCCGGTCTCGCTCAGAGTGGCGGCGTTTGGCGTTCCGCTCATGCTGGCCGTCAAGGTAATCCGAGTAGCGGTTCAGATAAAAGGCACGCTCCACATCCGCGAAGGAGACCTCTCCGTCCTGTTGGGCCGGATAGGTCGCGCCCCGGAAGCAATCCCAATAGATGTTCTGCTGAATACGCTCACTATCAATGTGGTCGGCGTGTTCGGTATCAAAGGTTCTGTCGTTGTGCGTTGATTTGTAGACGCCGCTTTTCCCAGCTCTCCCGTTGTGCCGGGTCAGTCTTTTTGCCATTTTGCTCTCCTTCCTGTTTCTCATTTTTTGCTGTTCCGGGAGTGGCCAGGGGCGGCGAAGCCGCCGAATCTGAGTGCTTTGCGCCAGATAATAACCCAGTATGGATTGACGCGCACATCAATCCTACCTGGGCCAAGGGTTTCACCCTCTGGACACCTGAGCAGGCGTTGTCACCCTGCACCCGACCCAAAGGGCGTTGCCCTCTGGACACCCAACAGGCGCTGCCGCCCTGCACCCGGCCCAAAGGTTTCACCTCTGGACACTGACCAGACGCTCGCCGCTCTGGACTTGGCGCAAAGGGTCCGCTACCCTCTGCACTCCCGCATTTTTCGGAAGTCCTTCGACTTCCGAAAAAGAGCCGTTGACTGGTATGCTCCCACGCATCCAGTCAACGGCTTTCTATTATGGTTATGAGCAAATTCGAGAAAAGCAGGCTAACGGCATGACAGCCCTGTTTCAAAAAACATGACAAGCCATCTTTCCAATCCGGGGCGGCTGTGGTATAATGAGAAACGAAAAAACATGACAGGAGGCAGCGCACTTGAATTTGATTGAACACACGCTCCTGACGCTGGATTTCTGGCAGGACAATGTGACCTACGAGGGGAAGTCTATGCCGACCGGAACGCTGGCCTGTGCCGCGCTGAACCTCTCCGATGAGGTCATAGCAAAGCTGTCCCAGCTCTGTATGCCGCTCAACCTGTATATGGGGTCGCTCCAACTTGGACAGGCGAATACAGCGCAGATGGAAGCGGCGAGGGAGAGCGCCTTTCAGATTGTGGAGCTTTTACGGAATGTGCCGCCGTTCTCCTGCCTGAAATATGAAATTGTCCACAATTATGTGGATGCCGTTTTTTCGGAGGACTATCTGCAAAACACAATGGACTTTGCGAAGTCAGGAAATCTTGCCGGGGCAGTTTCGCCGGAATACCAAAAGGCGCTCACTCTGCTGCGGGTACTGCCTGTCATGGCGCACCTGGGTTTCTCCCTGGCAGAGTTCAAGCGGGAGCTTCTGCCGTTTGCGGAAAAACTCCATGAGAGCGACAGAACGCCGGACGGATATGCCGCCAGCTTCGGACAATACTTTTCCGCCAATCCTGATATGACGGCGGACAATCCTGGATGGATGTCCCTTGCCAATGCCTCCGTCCAATATGCCGCCGCGACCATTCCCGGCAAAGAGAAGTCCCAGCTTGTGAAACGGATGCACTACGTCTCTTTTGTGGGGATGTTCCGTTCTGACTTGTTCGAGGGCCTGTGCGTAGGCCATGCGCCCCGCAAATGTCCCATCTGCGGAACATGGTTCCTGACCACGGACGCGAGGCCCACAAAATACTGCGGCGGTCTGGCTCCGGGGGACAAGCGCGGGCGCACCTGCCGTCAAGTTGGCAACCTCCGGGGAAGGGAGCAGCGGGAACGGGCCGACGATCACCCGCTGAAGAAAATCTACGAGCGCCGCACCAATACGATCATCCAGAAACTGCATCGGGGGACGCTGGACGAAAAGACTGCCGCCGCGATGAAGCGGCTGGCGAAGAACAAGCTGGAACGCGCCATCGCTGACCGGGAGTATGCCGCCGGTTCTTATGAAGCGGAAATGACGCAGGAGGCATTACTGGCAGAGGCGCAGAGCTATTTGAAATGACGGAGGTGGTGAGGCTGTGAAAGAACGATTTGCAAAATATCCGTTTCAAGGAAACACCCACGGCCTCACCATGTTTGAAGTTGCCCATGTGTACCAGCTTACGCCCCCGCCGCCGGAACTGTATACGGTCAATGAGTATATCGTTGCCGCGCAGACATGGCATGACCTCCGCTTTTTCGCTTTCTTCCTGCACCACATTGAACCTCGGCTGAATAGGCGGATCACAAACTTTCTCTTGCGGGAGGGGCTGGGCAGGTATGACCCGGAGCGGTTTCTGGACTATAAACAAAACTGTGTTCTCGCCATGCTGGAGTGTCTGGAAAGCTACGACCCATATAAGGGCGCGGAGTTCCTTACATACGCCCACCACGCAATTGGAAACGCTCTGCTCCAATGCCGGATGATGGAGGAAAGCGGTTCCTTTTCCTCTCTGGACGAGTACAAGCGGGTACGCAGTATTGCGTGGCTCTACAACGAAACGGGCAAGTCCAAGGGTGAGGTTGTCAGCGCATATGCCGCAAGAGAGGGCTGTTCGGATGAAACGGCGGAGCAGTATCTGACCGTGGCGCGGTTCAACCGCAGCCAGGTTTCACTTTATGTCACAGCCCAGGACGAGGACGGAGAGGAAACCGGCGAGGATGTGACCAGGGACGACTCCTGGGACTATACAGCGATCCTCTGGAACGGTATTCAGGCGGAGGCGGTTCGTGCCACTTTTGAGAAGCTGATCTACCGGGAGCAACGGCTTTTGGAGGAACGCAACGCCATCTGCATGACCTGTGGCCGGGTCAGTCCAATATCCGAGCGCAAGTCCTTTGAAGAATTGGCGGTGATATTTGAGGGCAGTACCGCCAGCGGAGCAGAGAGAGCGTATCGGCGGGCAGTGGAGAAATTGACCGTCCTGCTGGTGGAGGCTGATGCGCTCCACGCCGTTCGGCTCAAGCGAAAGTCGGTGAAGCGGATAAAAAAGAAAATCGCCGCCGCAGTCTACGAGTATCAAGCAGACTGCGACGGCGAGTGGGGCGAAATTCAGTTTGATTTTGTAAGCGGCACAGCGGAGATCGTCCGGCTGGCGGAATGGGATACAATGGTAAGCAAGATGTTTGCAGAACAGGCAATAACGTATATCAGGGCTTGTGATATAGAGCATCCGCCCCAAAAGCTACTGTTTGCGTTTTGAAAGTATCTATGCTTCCCCAAGCATACTGAGCAGTAGATAGATAGCCGGTTGATGCGCTTCGATCCATTCCATACCATGCTGTTCCTTAACGGACATTGCAGCATCCTTCCATGCATCGAAGTATTCCTGTCCGGTTTCCGCATATAGCTTGAGCTGGGCTTCCGGCGCTATGTCATCAATGGCGGCTCTCATAATATGCCCACGCAAATCAGTTTGTCCGCCTTTCAAAAACTCGGCGAAGCAGTATTTCATGGTGTACCGGCCGTAGTATGTCAGTTCCCGGTACTCGATGGAGTGTTCTTCAATATAATCCCCAGGATTGGAGGACAGTGCGGGGCTGCTGCAAATCGTCTCAATGAGAGAACCAATCACCTTGTCGGTATCCAGCCCGGTAGACGCTATCGCCTGGGCGTAGCACTCTTGGGTCTGCTGAAGGATAAACTTCTGGTTGTTGAGGGCATCCTCGGCAATGTGCGCGGGAAACTTTTCCCGAATGTCCTGCGCATAGTAGCTGCCATCTCTGGGTTCCCAATATTCGGTCAGAGTGTAACCACGCTCGTCCAAGTCAAAGGAAAGCGCCACTGGAATATGGCCGCCGCTGACTGTCTTCAACCCGTTATCCGTGACCTTGTACTCATTGTATAGCATCCACCCGTAATAGGTGATTTTATGGGTGTTGCTTCCCACCAAAGGTGTGCCGGAAAGTGTTTCCAATGTGATAAAGCTGCAACAGGCTACATCGTACTCTTGTGAGTTGGAAGACTTGTTTTGCTCCAGAATCGCCTGACGGATTGCAGATTGTTCTTCGGATAGCGTTGTAGTAGCTGTGTCTGGCCCGGCAGGAGTCGGCGTATCTTCCCCGGCTACAAGCACCCCGCTTTCTCTTAATAGACGGATCAATTCATCCGATAATTCAGCCTGCTCACTGTTTCCCCGCCACACCCATTTTTCAGAAAAGTTGATCGAATATACTGTGCCGTCAATGTCGTATAGTTTGTACTCGGGCAAGCCGTCACAAGTGAATGGCTGATATTCCAGTTTGTTTAGAGCGGCAGATAGTTCGTCAACCTTTGGTGCATCATTCCTGTGCGCCTCAATGAACGCAGAAACATCACCTGTTCGGATATCAATGTGATTCTCCGCCTCATTGTGGACCCGTAGCTCGATATACATGGGCGTCTCGTCTGGAACGCCGCCCACCAGGACATCAAAGAGTTCATCAATCTCATAACGCATGATATACAGACCGGAACCAACCTCCCGCCCCTGATACCGCTCAAAATCTGACCAACTCAGTGCGTCTCCCTTTTGCGACAGCATGACCACATCATCAAGGGTCAGCTTTCGTCCATCAACAGCGTTATTTCCATCCTGTATCCAGCGCACATAGGCCCATTGACGCTTTGTGCTGTCCACTGTATCAATACTAATGGGCGTTCCGCACTCCTGATAGGTATAAAAATCCTCTGCTTTGGATGGATGAATGAAATACTCGATGCCCTCAAGCCCTGTATTATTCGACTGTTCTTCCGTCAGCTTCCCAGCGGACTGGTAACCATAGGGCAGCATGGATACCGGCATATACGGGTTGACATAAGCAATGCCGTCAATGATCAAAGTTGGACGCTCTGCATTTGGTGTGTTGGGTTCTGTTTCTGTGGAATCGCTGTTGTTTGCTAAAGAAGTGCGAATTACAATCATATATGCCGCATTTTCCACCTGTTCCTTATCAGTAGACAGAGTATCGCAAGAATAGGATTTTACTCCAGTCCCAAAGTCAAACACCATAGCAGCGATGATTCGGTCTTTCCCGAATTGAAGAGCTGTCTTTTCCCCTTCATCCAATGAAACAAAAGACCAACCGACAGGTTTTTCATCTTTTGGATAGGAGAAGGTTTCCAAAACCGTATCCCCATTATCAATACCAAGCTGAACATTAACGCCGTTTTCTTGTGGATCAAGATATAGCTGTATTTGCTGCGTAAGATTGTTCATGGAGACTGGGGCCGTACTGACGCACCTGCCATTTTCCCAACGCTCAGCAACGACGGTTCCCTGCGCTTCTTCAACTAAATCCAGCGAGAAAAATGCCGCTGGTGGCGTAGAGTGGGTAGACTGCAAGCGGATATAGTTTTCTGCGGATGCGGGATTTGTCGCAAAGCACACCGTTACCACCGCACAGGCGATAACAGCCGCAACAATGAGCCAAAACGCCGGTTTTTTGTAATTCAACACATTTTTCACCCTTTCTTTTACACCAACTTCTCCAAAGGCCAGCGGGCAAATTGTGACCAGCCGCCGTTGAGCATTGCACTCCAGCAGGGCGGTGGAGTATTGCTTTTTTCCCTCTAAATCCATCTGCCGGATGACCTTTTCATCACAGGCCAGCTCAATGTCCCGGCACAGCAGCACATAGGCGATCCAGCACAGGGGATTGAACCAGTGAACCGCCAAAATCAGAAAGCCCAGCGGTTTCCACCAGTGGTCGCACCTTGCCAGATGCGCTTTTTCGTGGGCAATCACCGGTTCCATGGCCATCGTGTCCATGTTGGAGGGCAGATAGATTTTGGGTCGGATCAGTCCCAGGATAAACGGAGACTTCACATGGTCGCACAGAAAGATGTTTCCCTCATAGGGCGCTCTTTCCGCAACGCTCCGGCGTACCCGCACATAACTGATGACTGCATAGAGCAGCATGGCGGCGATACCGATAAACCAGATGACCGACACAATATATGTCCAGGCATAGAACGGATTGACGCTACCAGCCGGATTTGGCGCAAAGGTCCCGCCCAGGACAGGATTGACCGCATTGTTGATGGCGGGAATGCCACTGCTGATAGCGGGTGTCTCATACTGGATGTTATGGGCGTTGAAGGTTTCGGCGCTGGGGATCAGGCTCAACGCACTCTCGAAGGAGAAGGGAACCACCAGCCGCAGAGCGACAATCCCCCACAAAAGAACGGCGATCGACTTCGGCGCCTTTTTCAGCACGAACCGGAGCAGCACCACCGCCAGAATCAGCCAGCTTGCGGCAATGCTCATGTTCAGAGTTTTTAGGAATATATCGCCCATATCATTCACCTGCCTTGTCGATTAGTTCACGAATCTCGGTGATTTCCTCGGCTGTCAGCTTCTTTTCGCTGGTAAACGCGGCAAGGAAAGCGGGGAGAGACCCCGCAAAGGTCTCATCCACATACTTTTTGCTATGGCGGGCATAGAACTCTTGCCGGGTCAGGAGAGAAGTTACCACACCGTTATTGTTTTGGAACAGCCCCTTGTCGCAGAGCCGACGCAGCACGGTGTGTGTTGTGGTCCGCTTCCAGGTGAGTTCTGCCGCTGCCAGCTTGATGAGTTCGGCGGAGGTCACCGGTTCCCGCTCCCAGATGATGTCCGCAAAACGAGCCTCCACAGCCCCTAACTGAATTTCTGCCATAAGTACAGCCTCCTGTCTACACAGCGTAATCTCACATACAGACTATACTATGTAGACACATTTGTCAAGACCCTTTTCAAAAAATGAGGCCGCAATACAAGGTCGACCCCACATTGGGAGATTAGCCCTGCTTCGTAATATCTTTCAGATATTGCTCAGGGTTTCCGTTCAATATCAGATCAGCATACCCAATCGGGTCGTTATACACCAGCCAATCCAATTCTGACCGCTGACGGATGGTATGTGCAACCTCGTACTCTACGGCAGTACAGTCAATCGAAATCAAACTCCCGTCCATGAAACGCAGCTCAACACAGGCCGTATCTATATTGAACTCGCAAGAAATGAGTTTATTCATAGGTTCATACCTCCACATTGTTAAGAAAATAGCCCGTCTGAATCCCTGTTAGGAATCAGACGGGCTTTCGTATGCACCCCGAAACCGTCAGCCAACAGTGATAAGTGAATTTAGTTCCTTATCACTATAAAGGCAACGGTTCCAGGGCTTTTTGTTGCCCTTTGACCCTTACGCTGCCCTTACCAGAATTTCTGCGGCTCTACCCGGACACCTTGCGGATCAGTTGCTCCACGCGCTGGGCGTTGCTTTAGCGACGCGCGTGTTCCACTCTGCCGCACTCTCCCACTCGGCCGATGAAAAGGGATAACCACATTTTATCATTAAGGTCTTTCCGACAACTGCACTGAAATCATCGAAGCTGCGTTTTTCTCCGACAAATTGAGAATAAACCCAGCCAAATCGCAGGCATAGAAATTTCCCGTAATCTCCAGGCCTTGTTCCAGAATATAGCTTTTAAGGGCGGCATAGCCCTCTGAAATATCCCAGCGGCCCCGGCAGCAGAGAAATAAATAGTGCCCGGCGGGCTTCTCCATGTAATAGGGGAAGTCCGCCTTTTCCTTGATCCGGGTGTAGAGGTGGCTGATGGCCCCCGGTCCGCCCTGTCCCCCCGGCTGGTGGACGGCTCCCAGTTGAAAATCTGTCTGTATCCTGTACCTCCCACACAGTTCCTGACACCGCTCCAGTACGGTAATCAACATTTCGTCCTCGCTGGCCGCCGGAGTCATCAACCCCTCCAGCTCTACCACTGGGAGGGCCAGCAGATGCTCTTCCTCAAACCAGGCGGTCTGGGGAACCATGTCAGGAGCCGGCCCGAACTCCAAATTGCGCAGGGCGCTGGACAGCACGAAGTCCATGTGCTCCAGCTTTTGCCGCTCCGCCTCCAGGCGGACCCGCTGCTCCCGCAGCAGTTCCAGCGTCTGGGCGGCGTCCTGCCCTTTGAGGCAGCGGCGGACCTCCTCCAGAGGCGTCCCCGTCTGACGGAAGATAGAGATGGCGTAAAAGTCGTAGAATTGCTCCACGTCGTAGTAGAAATAGCCGTTGTTCCCCTGGCGGGCCGGGGCGAGGAGGCCGATGTCCTTGTAGTGCCGCAGCGTCTCCTTGGTGGTGCCGCACAGGGCGGCGAAGGCCCCGGAGGTCAACCATCCTTTTTCTCGTTCCATAACATTTCCTCCAAACCATGAAAATTTCTCTTGACTGCGTGGCGGCCACATAGTTTATGATACCTTCTGCCAGGGAAGATGTCAAATATCAAAACCGGGGAACCGCCGTTCCAGGCAGTTCCCCAGCAAAACCGAATTTATTTGTTCAATATTTTCGTCTTTTCATGAACCTTTACCCAAGCGCAGGAACATAAAATCAAAATTGCGGCCGCGGTCAAATTTCCCCATATATTATCGTTGACGACGTAAATCCCTGACAAAGAATTTATAATACAGTGAAATAATACACAAAGCCATACGCTGTTCGTATTTTTTCTTATACTCGCCAAAGCAAAGCTCAATCCCAAAACATTGATTCCAAACGCCAGATAATTTTGCCCATATTGACCGACTCCCTGTATGTAAAACAACGGCAGATGCCACAGCCACCAAATAACGCTCACTATCATAGTTGATATGGTGAACGAATACTGTTTCTCCAATTCCGGCTGGAGAATATAACGCCAGCCCGCTTCTTCCAACCCGCCCGCGACGAGCATCATCGGAATCATAACAATCATCGCAAAGATGGGCGCTCCGCTCTCATACCCTGAAATCAGGCATTGGGGCAAAATAAATATAACCGCCATAACCGCTACCACAAGGTAGGAAAAAACATGATGTTTCAAATCAAAGATATTTTTTAACCACTCTTTCATATTTGCGACGTTGCGGCTGCTCTTTAACACTACATAGGACGCGATTGTAGGGGACCACCCGCCCAGCAGATATGGCGCATACAGCCATTTGTTATCGTCTAGCGAGACTCCATTTAAGCTGCATAACAGGCACAGTCCCCAGCCAATCGACATGAGCAGAAAGGTAACGATCAAATAATTTTTGCTCAGCTTACTCATATGCCGCATATCCCCTTAATCTTCAATTTGCCGCTCCAATCATACCCCCGGCTCTAACCAAATGCAAGCCGGTTTTGTAAAATAAAAAACCTTTTCCACTAGGCGCTGTTTGAAAATTGACGATGTGCCCGGCGGCAAGGGATTTTTTCGCCAGACAAGGCGATTTGACGCGGAAATACTTTGTGTATTTCCGCGTCAAATCAACGACATATGGCGGAAAAAGACCCGTCGTTTGGGCATGTTGGCAATTTTCAAACGAGCCCTAGCAGAACGAAAGGAGAACATCATGGAAACCAAGCTCGATTCGTACCACCTGCCCGTCACGGGCAGAAACATCCTGCGCTTCGCCTTCCCCACCATTGTCATGACGGTATTCAACACCTTCTACACCATGGTGGACGGGCTGTTCGTCTCCAACCTGATCGGCATGGAGGCCCTGTCCGCCATCAACCTCACCGCCCCGGCCATCGCCCTGATCACGGCGGTGTCCGGAATGCTGGCCACCGGCGGCAGCGCCGTGGTGATGAAAAAAATGGGGGAGCACAAGGAAGAAGAGGCCCGGCAGGATTTCACCCTGCTGATTCTCACCAACGCAGCGGTGGGCGCGGTGATGATGCTGCTGGGCTATACCCTGATGGACACCCTGCTGGGCGCCATGGGCCTCTCCCCGGCGGTGTTCGGCTACTGCCACACCTATTTGAGCAATTACCTGCTGTTCACGATCCCCATTCTGCTCATGTATAACTTCTCCCTCTACCTGATCGCCGCCGACAAATCCGCCCTGTCCCTGATCTGCACCGTGGCGGGAGGCGTAACCAACATCATCCTGGACTACGCGCTGATCTCCCTGTTTGATCTGGGCATTCAAGGCGCGGCCATCGCCACCGGCCTGGGCTACTCCATCACCGCCGTGGTGGGCTTTCTGGTGTTCCGCAGGAAGGACAATCTGCTTCACTTCCAAAGGCCGGTCTTTCGCGGCGGCGTGCTGGTCCACGCCTCCACCAACGGCATGTCGGAGCTGGCAACCTCTCTGGTGTCCGGCATCACCACTCTGCTGTTCAACATGGCGATGCTGAAATACGTGGGCGAGGACGGCGTGGCGGCCATCACCATCATCATGTATGTACTGATGTTTGTCAGCGCCCTGTTTATTGGGTACTCCTACGGCGTGGCCCCTATGATCTCCTACTATCACGGAGAGCAAAACCACGAGAAGCTGAACAAGCTGGTGCGCTTCAGCGTCCGTTTTATCATTGGGGTCTCCGTTCTGTGTACGGTGGTCTCTATCCTGGCGACCACGCCTCTGGTGAGCATCTTCACCCGGCCGGACAGCCCGGTCTATGATCTGGCGGTGACGGGAAACCGGCTGTGCTCCCTGGCCCTGCTGTTCGTGGGAATCAACGTGTTCGCCAGCGGGATGTTTACCGCCCTGTCCAACGGCGTGGTGTCCGCCGTGCTGGCGTTCTCCCGGTCGTTCCTGTTTACCGCCGCCAGCATCCAGATCATGCCCGTTCTGCTGGGAGGCGTCACCGGCGTGTGGCTGGCAACTCCCGTGGCGGAGCTGCTGGGGGCGGTCATGGCGGCGGCGCTGCTGCTGAAATACCGGCGGCGGTACGGGTATTGACCGAAACAGTTCAAGACATTTTTGCGTCATTCCATGACATCAGGGGTTGTGTCCCCGCCCCGCTTTTGCTAAGCTAGGGATATTGGTTTATTGCGTTTCCCCCGCCTCCGGCGGGGGAAACGCAATAACGACCTCAAAAACGGGGTGGTGAACATGATAACATTCGCGGTCTGTGACGACGAGCCGCCGATGGCCCAAGAGCTTGCCGGCCATCTCGCGGACTATATGAAAGAAAACGCAGTCGTCGATTACTCCGTCAGCAGCTTTTCCCATGGCCGCGCCCTGCTGGAGAGCGGCGGCAGCTTTGACGCGATCTTCCTGGACGTCCAGATGGAACAGCCGGACGGCATGGAGACCGCCAGGCTGCTGCGCCAGCGGGGGGACCGCAGCCTGCTGGTCTTTGTGACGGTTCTCAAGGAGTGCGTGTTTGACTCCTTCCAGGTGGAGGCATTTGACTATCTCCTCAAGCCCCTGGACGGCGCCCGCTTCCGTCAGACCATGGACCGGCTGCTCCACGCCTTGACGCGGAGGGCGGCGGAAAACATCGTGATCCAACGGGGGACCGGCTGCGAGGTCGTCCCGCTCTCGGACCTCGTGTACTGCGAAGTACTGGGCCGGAAGGTCTACCTCCACAAAACCGACGGGGCCGTGACCGGCTACTACGGCAGGCTGGAGGACCTGGAGCGGCGGGTGGACGGGCGCTTGTTCAAGTGCCACCGGAGCTATCTGGTCAATCTGGACTATGTGCGCGGGTGTCAGGCCGGGCAGGTCCTGCTGTCTCAGGGGGAGCGCATTCCCGCCTCCCGGCTGCGGGAGCGGGAGCTGACCCAGGCCCTTTTGCGTCGTCTGAGAGAGAGGGGAATCTGACGTGGACTATTTCGCGCTGTTTCTGGACAGCCTCTGCCTCCTTGTGGGACATGGGGTGATGCACATGGTCTTTATCAGCCGCCTCACCAGGAAGAAGCTGAAAAAATGGTACTTTGCCGCTTATTTTCTTCTCTTGGGTATGATTCAGCTCATCTCGAACAGACTCGCCCTTGACGGGACGCTCCCCGTTGGCGCAGGCGTGCTGGCGCTCTACGGACTCAGCCGCTATGGGATGGGAAATCAGCGGTCCGTGTCCTGGCTGGCCGCCGTGCTGTCCTACTACGTTTCGCAGCTCTCCTTCGGGATCGTCAACTCGGTGGAGGCGGCGCTCTTTCCCCGCTTCATCGGCAGTCCGTTGTTTTATCTGTTGTTTTTGGCGGCGCAGGTCCTTTTCTTTGTGCTGTGCGCCGTCTGCTATCACGCCGTGCTGAAGCTCCTGGCCTGGACGGAGGACAGCCAGACGCCTTATATCGGACTCCTACTGTTTCCTGGACTGTTTTTCTTCGCCGCAGAGTTGTATATCCTCCAGACCGCCTACAGCTTTTTTGCCCCCGTCGTCTCTCTGGAGGAGGTCGGAAGGCACAGCACCCTGCTGCTCCTGCAGGTCATGGGGCTGGCGGCGCTGCTGTGCACCCTGTACGCCTACCGGCATCTCTGCCGGGGATTTCAGGCCCAGGCGGAGCTGCAATCGCTGACCCAGGCGGCCCATGCGCAAAAGGTTTATATTGCCGAAGCCCAGGCGCGTTACCAACGGACGAAAGCCTTCCGCCATGACATCAAAAACCACTTGTCCGTTTTAGACGGCCTGCTCCGGAGCGGAAAGCTGGAGGAGGGCCGGGAGTACCTGAAAAAGCTGGAGGCCGTCTCGGAGTCCCTGTCCTTCCCCTGCCAGACCGGCAACCCGGTGGTGGATATTCTGCTGGGAGAGAAGCTGGGGCTGGCAAAGGAGATTGAGGCGGAGGTATCCCTGGTCCTGCCCAAGCCCTGCGGGATCGACGACTTCGACCTGTGCGTACTCTTTGCCAACGCCCTGGACAACGCCATTGCCGCCTGCCGCGCTCACGACGGGGCCAAAACCATCCGCATCAGCGGGAAGCGGCAGGGGGATTTCTTCATGCTAGCCTTTGAGAACACCTGCTCCGATACCCCCCTGCCCCCGGCGGGGACCGGCCTGTCCAATATCAAGGCGGTGGCGGAAAAGTACCGCGGGGCGCTGCTGACGGAGAAAAACGGGCATCGGTATTGCCTGAGCGTGCTGCTGAATGTTTCACCAGATCACTCTTAATTTTGAGCACTTCGGACATTTCTGTGACATTTGCGCTTTATATAAAGCTGGCTGGGCAGATCCGGCCCTTTCTGCCCAATGAGAAGATTATCTTCATCACCTCCCACGTAGAGCACGCCATCGACGCCTTCAAGCAGTCCGCCCTTTGGCTGGTCCATGGACTGTTGGCGGAGCTGACGGTCTGGCTCTCCGATGATTTGCAGGCCCCCCGTCCAGAGCCTGACCGCCACCGTCTGGACGGGCGGCGAGGCGGCGGACTGACCCAGCCGGAGCATTTCGTGACATACACAGAGCATTTCATGACGAAGGCCTTGAAGCGGCGTCCTCCGACCGATAAACTGAGTGAAGCACAGCCTTTATTCCGCACAGCACTTTAAGGAGGAATGACTTATGATGCCGATTTCTGGTGTGAACCCCGGCGGGGTCCAGCCGCTGGCCGCCGCCGAACAGGCGCCGGGAGCGCCCCAGGTCCAGACGCCCGAGGAGGAGCCCCAGGGCCGCCGGCCGAAGCCCGTACTGGATGAATACGTCCCGGAGGAGCCCCGGGAGCCGTCCGGCCGCTACTGGATGGGCAGGGACGAGGACGGCCAGCCCAAGATCTATTTTGACGGCCCGGAGGGGAAAAAGGATCAGGGCGAGACTTGGGAGTGCAATACCGATAAGGTAGACCGCGAGATCGAAAAACTGAAAAAGAAGCGGCAGGAGCTGGAGCAGCGCCTCAATGCCGAGACCGACGAGGCAACCATCCAGGACCTGGAGCGCCGGCTGGCCCAGGTGGAACGGGAGCTGAAAATGAAAGATAGCGATGCATACCGGAGGCAGAACGCCGTATTCCGCAAAAAAAGCGATTAAAAACGACAAGCGATGCCTTTCCCTGTTTTTCATTTGGGTCAAACGCCTCGACTTTGGGCACGCTCTGTGATAAAATGATGGCGCAATCCAAAGAAAGGGGCTCTTTTATGCTGACCATCAGAAACGAGACGCCGGCGGACCGCCAGACTGTGGAGGACATCACCCGCCGGGCCTTTTACAACCTCTACGCCCCCGGCTGTGTGGAGCATTACCTGGTCCACATCATGCGGGACCATCCCGACTTCATCCCGGAACTGGACCTGGTGGCCGAGCTGGACGGCCAAGTCATCGGCAGCGTAATGTATACCAGGGCCGCCCTCACCGACGCAGCCGGGGAGGTCAAGGACATCCTCACCTTCGGTCCCGTGTCCATCGCGCCGGAGCACCAGCGCAAGGGGTACGGCAAGCAGCTGCTGGAGCACTCTTTCCGGCGGGCGGCGTTGCTGGGCTGGGACGTGGTGGTCATTTTCGGCAGTCCGGCCAACTATGTGAGCTGCGGCTTTCAAAGCTGCAAAAAGTTCAGCGTGTGCCTGGAGGGCGGGAAATTCCCGTCGGCCATGATGGTCAAAGAGCTGAGGGAGGGCGCGCTGGACGGCCGGGAATGGGTGTACCGGGACAGCCCCGTCATGTCCATCGACGAGGGGGAGGCCCGGCGTTATGACGACACTCTGGCGCCCATGGCCCGGGAATACCGGCCCAGCCAGGAGGAGTTTTATATCATGAGCCACTCCTGCGTGGTGGAGGGATAGCGCGGCCAAGGCTCTTCCCTCTCCGGCCCAGGACGAAAAAAACCGCTGGTTTCCGTGGAAATCAGCGGTTTCTTTGTTTTACCGGGGCCCGCCCCTTCTGTCCATGGTCCCCATGTCCGCCAGGTCCAGGCCGGAGGCGTCCACCAGGGCGGCGCTGTCCGCCGCCTGTCCCTCGCCTGTGGACGGGATTGCGCCGGACAGCTGGCCGCCGACGCTCTGGGCGCGCAGCCCACAGAAGGCTTTCAGCGCCTCCACTCCCGTCTCGAACTCGTCATCGGTGCAGAATTTGGTGGGGTCCCGCTCCACATAGGGGGCGATGAGGGCGTAAGCCCCGTCGATGACGGCCTCCCAGCCGGCGCTGTCCAAAAATTCCTGGAAATACTGGTGGTACAGCGCCGTGTACGCCTCGCTGGAGAAAATCCAGTCCGCCATGGGCCGGTCGCCGTCTCCGGTGACGGACAGGGGGCTGTCGATGGGGTCGTTCACCGCCCCGCCGGCGTCATTGCCCTGGAAGGTGCCGAAGGCCAAATTGTAGTCCCATGGCAGCATGGACAGCAGGCCGTCCTCCTCATAGAGGTAGTAGTTGTGCACCATCATCCCGGTGTAGCTGTCCCCGTTGACCACGAAGTTGTGAACCACGAAGTAGCGCAGCACCTGGTCCATATCCAGGGCGCTCGCATCCCCCTCGTCCAGCGCCTTCAGCGCCCGGATGAGCCGGGTCTGGTCCGCGCCGGACACGTCGGTCTTGGCGCTGCCGAAGATGTTGGGATAGCTGTCCGGATCGTCGTCGGAATATTGCAGCTTCACGTCGCCGGAACCCATGCCGCCGAACATCCCGCCAAAGCCGCCGCCCGGCCCTCCGCCCTGGGGCAGCTGGGAGAAATCGAAGCCTTCCGGCGGCGTGCCGCCCGCCTCACCGGGACCCTGCCCGCCAAAAGAGGAGGGGTCAAAGCCCTCGGGCGGGCCGCCGCTCCACTCCCCGCCGCCGCGGTTCATGAAGTCGTCCATATCAAAGCCGCCGCCATTGCCCCGGCCTCCGCCGAAGTCCATGCTGTCCGGCTTGTAGAGCTCGCCGTGGTCCCGGCCGTAATTGCGCTGGAGGAAGGCGTCCTCCACCCCCTCCACCGCCAGGTACAGCCCCCAGTCCTCCCCGTTGACGGTGATCCAAACATAGCTGCACAGCGGGGTATTCACCCCGAAGGAGGCCATGAGCTGGTAGGTGAGGTAGTCCTTCATCATGGTATTGTCCTGGATGAGGTTGTTGAGGCACAGCTTATCCAAGCCGTGATAGGTCTTACCGCTTTCGTACTGGTCGAACTCGATTTTGAAGCTGTAGCGGTCGCTGCCCATCTGGGACACGGTGGACAGGGAGGTATTCCCCTTAGCCCGCAGCCCCACGTTTTTGTAAGCCTCGTTGTCAATGACCACCGAGCAGGGGGCGTATTCCTCGTTTTCGCAGGTGTCGATGAACTCGTCCCAGCCGTCCATGATGATCTCGACGGTGTGGACGCGGGAGGTGTCGAACAGCCTTTCCTCATACCCCATGGCCTGGGAGGCGGGCTCGATGCCCAGCGCCTGCCCGTTCATGAACAGCAGGGCCAGCGCCAGGGAAAGCGCCGCCGCCGCCGCGCAGATGCGGTCGATATGCTTGTGGGCAGCCATGGCCTCACCCCATGTAGTCGCCGCTGTAGCTCACCAGCACGGCGCTGCGCACGCCGTCCATCCCGGCCAGCGTATTGACAAACCCAGTGTCGTCGTCCCTCAGCCGCACCTCCAGATTCAGCTCCACGAGGTCCTGGCGCACCGTTTTTCCCTTGACCACACAGCGCCGGGTGCTGCGGGTCAGGAACTCCTCCGCCTGGCGCTCCGCGTCCTGTCCGGCGCATTGCAGCACCACGATATAGGGATTCACATGGGACTTTTTATTGACAAACACCAGCAGAATCACGCCGATAATCCCGCTGCCGAACACTGCCAGGGGGATCATCCCCGCCGCCAGCACAATCCCCACGGCGATGGACCAGAACAGGAACGCGATGTCCAGCGGCTCCTTGATGGCGGCGCGGAAGCGGACGATGGACAGCGCGCCCACCATGCCCAGGGACAGCACCACGTTGCTGGTGACGGCCAGAATCACCATGGTGGTAATCATGCTCAGCGCCACCAGGGTGACGCCGAAGCTGGAGGAGTACATCACGCCGGAAAAGGTTTTTTTGTAGATCAGCAGGATAAACAGCCCGATGCCGAAGGCCAGCACCAGCGCCAGCGCCATGTCCAGCAGGCTGACGCTGGCCACGTTTTCCAGGAACTTGGATTTGAAAATATCTTGAAATGTCACAATGGTTTCCCCCTATTCAGTCATAAATGCGGCAGGCGGAGTACTTGGAGAAGGCGGACGCCCGCCGTCCCTCCAGCTGCACCGCGTCCCGGATGAGATCGGGCAGGAAGGTGTCCCACTTCACCTCCAGCACCGCGGCAGGCCCTCCGGCCGGAATGGTGACGCAGCTGGAATTCAAAAAATCGGTGCAGCCCAGCCCGGTGCGGATGTCGTAATCCAGCGTCACCCGCACGTTGCCGGGGCCGTAGACAAATGGTTCACGGGTGTAGTCCACGGTGGTGCGGGGGCGCAGGCCCTGGGTGCGCATTTTGTGGTACAGCTCCTGGACCAGCGGCCGGCCGCTGGCCATCATCCAGTCCAGCTCGCCGTCCACAACGGCCTGGGCCTCGGCGGCGGACAGCTCCGCCGTCTCCTTGGTCCCCAGGCCGCCGCGCTTGCTCTTCTTCTCCAAGCGGATCAGGGATAAGTCGCCGTTATAGCAGCGGATGCGGAACTTTTCCCGGCGGTTCACCCCGTCGATCTTCTCCCGGAGCACCTTGTCCGCCGGATTGTCAAAGTACAGGCTGCGCACCAGGTACGTCCCGTTCACCGCGTGGCCGTCCGCCCGGCATACGGCCGCCAGCCGCGCCCGGAGGACCATGCGGTCGGCCAGGCTGATCTCGTGCTTCCACTCGTGCCGGTATTGGGGCATAGCATCACGTCCTTTCCCTGGCAGATTAGCACAGGGACCTGAAACCATGCTGAAAATGGGGAAAAAACATGTGAAATAATCGTAAACAAACCGGCGGGAGGAGCGCGCGAATTGATTTCCAGGGAAAACCGCGCCGCCCCTCCTGCCCAGGTTTGGGCGGAGAGGCGGCGCAAATTGACAGTGCGGGGCGTGTCCTTCGCCAGCCCCTCAGCGCGGGGAAAAGGTCAGGGTGATTTGGAGCGCATCCCCCGCGATTTGGGCGCGGGCCTGCCCGCCCATGCGCTCCATCAGCTCCCGGACGATGGCCAGCCCCAGCCCGGCCCCGCCGTTCCCCCGGGCGGGGCTGCCCTGGTAAAAGCGGTCGAACAGGTGGTCCGGGTCGGGGCGCGGTCCCGGCCCCAGGGGATTGGCAAAGCAGATCTCCCCGCCCCCGGCGCGCACGCTCAGCCCCCCGCCGCCGTGGCGCAGGGCGTTGGCGGTCAGGTTGCGGTATACCCTGGCCAGCGCCGCCGGATCGGCCCACACCGTCATGTCCTCCCGCTCCACGCGCAGCTCCGGCCGGATGCCCGCCTCCTCCAGCTGGGGGTAAAGCTCCGCCAGCGCCTCCCACAGGGGCGGCAGGGCCGCCGTCTCGCCGCACTCCAGCGGCAGCGAGCCGTTCAGCAGCCGGGTGTAGACAAACAGCTCGTCCAGCAGCCCTTCCAGCTCCGCCAGCCGCTTCTGCACGATGGCCAGGTATTCCCCCCGGCGCTCCGGCTCCCCCTCCAGCAGCTGCAAGTAGCCCATGGCGCCCGCCAGCGGGGTTCGGATGTCGTGGGAGATGCAGGCCATGGTGTACTTCAGCTCCCGCTGGCTGTTCAGCGCCTCCACCCGCAGGCGCAGCCCCTCCTCCAGCCGCCGGTTCACCGCCCGGCACAGCCGCCGCACCGGGGCGCTGTCCATCCCCACGGTCAGGCGCAGATTGCTCTGGGCCGGGGTCTCCTCCAGCACCCGGGCCATGTCCTCCAGCTGGCGGCGGTAGGCCCACAGGCGCGCCAGGGCCAGGCCCAGGGCGGCCAGGGTCAGAATCAGGGCAGGCAGCATGGGAAGTCCTCCTTTGCTTCAACCATTCCTTGTGCGAGGGGAAAAATCGTAAGTTAGATATCCCGTTTTTCCATGGCGGCAAAGCTCCCGGCGGCGTAGAGCGCCCCCCAGCCCAGGGAGCAGCCCAGGATCATGGCGATCCGGCCCCCGTCGGGCATGGGCGCGCATTGGGCGCGGACCACTATGTTGAGCAGATACTGCGTCAGATCGGGCCATCCAAAGCCCTGGCACAGGCTTTGCAAAAGCGCCGCCACAAGGCCGCCCCCGGCCGCCACCGCCATGATGATCCCCAGGGTGGAGCTGCGGGTCAGCAGCACCAGCGTCAGCCCCAGCAGGCTGAACGCCCAGGTGGGAAGCCACATCCAGAAGGCGTACTGTAGAATTTCGGCAAACGAGCTTGGCTCCAGGCTCATCCCCAGCAGGACAGGGCATACCAGCGAGACCAGAACGCCCAAAATCGTAATGACGGCGCTGTAAAATCCGGCGATCAGAATTTTGGACAGCACATATTCCCACCGGCGGGGACGGGCAAAGCAGATGTTTTTCACACAGCCGCTGGAAAAATCGCCGTTGACAAACAGGGTCATCCCAGTGCAGGCCAGCGCCAGCAGAAAGCCGCTGCCCAGGCACTCGTGAAGAAAG
Source organism: uncultured Oscillospiraceae bacterium (assembly GCA_949841355.1). Taxonomy (GTDB): domain Bacteria; phylum Bacillota; class Clostridia; order Oscillospirales; family Oscillospiraceae; genus Enterenecus. Next base: position 83,172 of record CATKZP010000008.1, on the reverse strand, counting down.
TCCAGCCGGTTCATGCCGCTCAGCAGCTCCTTCATATCCTCGCTGTTCCCGCCGGTCACAACAATTCCGGTGCTTTTCAGCGCGTCCAGCTTCGCCTGGTCGATCACGGCGGACACCATGGCCACCGTCATCACCAGAAGCGCCGCCGTCACGGCCAGCACAACGTAAAAGCTCCGGGTCCTGAACAGCCGCCGCAGATCCATACGCAGCAAGTTAAACATGGTCCTCTCCTCCCATCCGCTCCAGAAAATAGTCCTCCAGGTCCTGCCGGTGCAGGCCCATCTCCTCCACTGATATGCCCGCCTGGGTGAGCGTCCGGCCCACCGCCTTGGCGTCCGCCGCCTCATAAATCCGAATCTCCCCCTCCGGGCGCATCTCCCAGCGGGCGAGGCCCAGCTCCTTTTCCAGCAGGGCGGCGGCCTTCTGGGGCTGATCGCAGCGCAGGTGAAGGTAGTCCTCGCATTTCTGGGCCAGCTCCCCGGCGGTGATCTGCTCCACCATCCGGCCCTCCTGAATGATGCCGTAGCGGGTGGCGATCTTGCTCAGCTCCCCCAGTATGTGGGAGCTGATAACCAGCGTCAGCCCCCGCTCCCGGTTGAGCCGCAGCAGAAGCTCCCGCATCTCCCGGATGCCCTCCGGGTCCAGGCCGTTGATGGGCTCGTCCAGCAGCAGCAGGTCCGGCCCGCCAAGCAGCGCCAGCCCCACTCCCAGGCGCTGCTTCATGCCCATGGAGTAGTGCCTCACCGGTTTTTTCTCCTTGGGGGACAGGCCCACCGTCTCCAGGATCTCCTCCACCTGCCGCTCCGGGCTGTCCAGCCCCAGCAGGGCGGCGTAGAGCCGCAGGTTCTCCCGCCCGCTCTGATCGGGGTAGAGCCCCGGCTGCTCGATGAGGGCGCCCACCCGCCGCCGGGCCACCCCGTCCCGGATGGGCTTGCCGAACATCAGCGCCTCTCCCTGGGTGGGCCGGGCCAAGCCGCACAGGAGCTTGAGGGTGGTGGACTTGCCCGCGCCGTTGCGGCCGATGAAGCCGTAAATATCCCCCTGCTCCACCGTCAGGTCTAGGCGGTCCACCGCCCATTTGTCCCGGTAGCGCTTGGACAGCCCCACCGTCTGTATCACTGCCATACAAAAGCCTCCTTATAGTCCCCCGGGCCCCCGGCGGCCCCTCCCTCGGGATGGAGGCCGCTGAACGCCTGGGGGATTTTTGTTTGCAGGACCAGACTAACAGGCAAGTGCCCAAACTTCGCAAAGCAAATGTAAAGAAAGTGCAAAGCAGGAAAGGCCCCCGCCCCTCCCGCCCTGGGGAGGCGCAAGGCCCTCCCCTGCTCAGGCGGCCTATTGCGCTAATTTAAATCCAATGCCCCACACCGTCTGGATATAGCCCTCGGTGCCGCTGGGGCGCAGCTTGGCGCGGATATTGCTGACGTGGACGGAAATGGTCTTGTCCTCCACGGCGCAGCGGTCCCCCCACACCGCCTCGTAGATCTGCTGCTTGGTGAACACCCGCTTGGGGTGGCCGGCCAGCAGCTCCACGATTTTGAACTCATGGGCGGTGAGATTCACCGGCTGCCCCGCCGCCGTCAGGGTCATCTCGTCCAGGTTCAGCGCCCAGTCCCGGAAGCGCAGAAGCTCCCCCCCGGGGACGGCGCTGGCGTGGCGCAGCTGGACCAGAATCCTGGCCCAGAGCTCCTCCAGCTGATAGGGCTTGGTGAGGTAGTCGTCCGCCCCCAGGCCCAGTAGCTCCACCTTATCGGACAGCTCCGTCCGGGCGGACAGCACGATGATGGGCACCGGGCTGGTTTGGCGTATGCCGGCAATCAGCTCCCCGCCGGACAGCCCCGGCAGCATCAGGTCCACCAGCAGCAGGTCAAACCCGCCCTCCCGCCAGAGCATACGCCCCTCGGTGCCGGAAAAGGCCTGGGCGCAGACGCACCCCTGCCGCCGCAGGTATTGGGCGGTGGAGTTGTTGATGTCGGTATCGTCCTCCACGATCAGGATATGGGGCATGGCCCGGCCTCCTCTCCGGCAACCGCCTTTACTCGAATTCCACCGTCCCGGGCGGCTTGGCGGTCACATCGTACAGCACCCGGTTGATTCCCCTCACCTCGTTGACGATGCGCACGCTCACCCGGTCCAGCAGCTCGTAGGGGATGCGCGCCCAGTCCGCCGTCATAAAGTCGTCGGTGGTCACCGCCCGCAGGGCCACGGCGTAGTCGTAGGTCCGCCCGTCTCCCATCACTCCCACGCTGCGCATGTTGGTCAGCGCGGCGAAGAACTGGCTCAGCCGCGCCTCCTCCCCGGCCCTGGCCATCTCCTCCCGGAAGATGGCGTCCGCCTCCCGGAGCATGTCCAGCTTCTCCTTGGTCACGTCCCCGATCACCCGGATGGCCAGCCCCGGCCCCGGGAAGGGCTGGCGCTCCACCAGGTACTCCGGCAGGCCCAGCTCCCGGCCCAGGGCGCGCACCTCGTCCTTGAACAGCAGGCGCAGGGGCTCCACGATCTCCTTGAAGTCCACGCAGTCGGGCAGGCCCCCCACGTTATGGTGGCTCTTGATGACGGCGGCGTCCCCCGCGCCCGACTCGATCACGTCGGGGTAGATGGTCCCCTGGGCCAGGTAGTCCACCGCCCCCACCTTCTTGGCCTCGTCCTCAAATACCCGGATGAACTCCTCCCCGATGATTTTCCGCTTGCGCTCCGGCTCGTCCACCCCGGCCAGTTTGATGAGGAACCGGTCCTCCGCGTTCACCCGCACGAAGTTCACCGCCCACCTGGAGAAGGCCGCCTCCACCTCGTCCCCCTCGTTTTTGCGCATGAGGCCGTGGTCCACAAACACGCACGTGAGCTGCTCCCCCACCGCCTCGGCCAGCAGCGCCGCCGCCACGGAGGAGTCCACCCCGCCGGACAGGGCCAGCAGCACCCGGCCCGCCCCGATCTTGTCCCGCAGGGCGGCCACGGCGGTGCGCTTATAGCCCTCCATGCTCCAGTCCCCCGCCGCGCCGCACACATCAAAGAGGAACCGGCGGATCATGTCCGTCCCGTGGCCGGTGTGGTTCACCTCGGGGTGGAACTGCACGCCGTAGAACCCCCGCGCCTCGTCCGCGATGGCTGCGCTGGGGCAGGCGGCGCTGCGGGCGGCCAGGGTGAAGCCCTCCGGCGCCCGCTCCATGTAGTCCCCGTGGCTCATCCAGGTGATCCCCGACTCCGGCAGGCCCCGGAACAGCCTGCATCCGGTGTCGAAAAAGGTCTCGGTCTTGCCGTACTCCCGGGCGCAGTCCTCCTGGGCGGGGACGACCCGGCCCCCCAGGGCCTGGGCCATGAGCTGGCAGCCGTAGCAGATGCCCAGGATGGGCACCCCCCAGGTGAAGATGTCCGGGTCCACACGGGGCGCGCCGTCCAGATACACCGAGCCGGGCCCCCCGGTGAAGATGATGCCGATGGGATTGACGGCCCGCAGCTCCCCCAGGGGAGCGGTATAGGGCCTGACCTCGCAGTACACGCCGCACTCCCGCACACGGCGGGCGATGAGCTGGTTATACTGCCCTCCGAAGTCCAGCACGATCACAGTTTGGTGGGACATGGCAGCGCCTCCTTATCTTTACAAAGCCCGCGTTCACAAACTAATGTTTCACGTGAAACCAGTTCCGCTCCCCCCGCCCTCAGGCGCCCGGGGGAGCGGCTTTTTATTTTACCTCATTTACTAAAAAAACACAAGAATATCTCCCCCTCTTTTTCCGCATATTATCAGGGAAACGAGGTGTTACCATGTTCGTCGTCCTCATCCGCACCGTGGCGCTCTATCTGTTCATCGTGGTGGGCATACGCCTGCTGGGCAAGCACCAGATCGGCCAGCTGGAGCCCTCCGAGCTGGTGCTCACCCTCATCATCGCGGATCTGGCCTCCGTCCCCATGCAGGACAACGGCATTCCCCTGCTGTCGGGGCTTATCCCCATTATGGTGCTGCTGGCGCTGTCCACCATCATCTCGGTGCTGTGCACCAAGTCCATCCGGTTCCGGGCGCTGCTGTGCGGCCGGCCCTCGGTGGTGGTGGAGAACGGCCAGGTGGTGGAGGCCGAGCTGCGCCGCAGCCGCCTCACCCTGGACGAGCTGATGGAGGAGCTGCGCATCCAGGGGTACGCCGAATTCCAGTCCATCAAGTTCGCCCTGCTGGAAACCAACGGCCAGCTCTCCGTCCTCCCCTTCGCCGCCGAAAAGCCCGTCACCGCCGCCCAGATGGGCGTGCCCACCCAAGAGCCGGGCCTGCCCGTGGTGCTCATCAGCGACGGGCGTCTGCTGGAGCACAACCTGAAGGGGTCGGGATATGAGCACAACTGGCTGGAAAAGCAGCTGGCCGTCCACGGCCTGCGATCCCCCCGGCAGGCCCTCCTGTTCACGGTGGACGAGGGGGGCAATACCTACTGCGTACCCAAAAAGGAGGCGGGAGCATGAGGCGGCTGTATTTTTCCATCGCCCTGATCGGCCTGCTGGCCGCGCTGTCGGGGCTGCACGTCCGGCACCTGGAGCACTTCACCGGCCAGCTCTCCGGAGCACTCACCCAGGCCCAGGAGGAGGCCGCCCGGGAGAACTGGGAGGAGGCCGCCCGGCTCACCCGCCAGGCCAAGGAGCGCTGGACCAATCACCAGGGCTACCTCCACACCACCCTGCGCCACACGGACATCGACGCCATCCTCATCTCCATGGACGAGGCGCTGGCCTTTTTGGAGGGGGGCGAGAAGCAGCCCGCCGAGTACGCCGCCGTCAACGCCCGGCTGCTGGCCCAGCTGGGGCTGCTGGTGGAGGCGGAGCTTCCCACGCTGACCAATATATTATGAGCAAGCGCGTCCCGCAGAGGGCCCCCGCCGACGCGGGGGCTTTTGCCTGCCCCCTTGTTTCTCCCTCTGAGTTGTGGTATAATTTACATTCAAGCATAAAATAGGACCAGAGCAGCAGCGAACGGAGGAGCTATGCTATGAAAATCGTTGTTTTGGCGGGCGGGCTCAGCGATGAGCGCAATGTGTCCCTGTCCAGCGGGTGCAAGGTGTGCGCCGCCCTGCGCCAGCGGGGGCACGACGCCGCCCTTGTGGATATGTACCTGGGGACGGACCGCCCCCTTCAGGACCTGTTCTCCGCCCCCATTCCGGAGGAGCTGACCAAAATCGGCCGTCAGGCCCCAGATCTGGAGCAGGTCAGGGTCTCCCGTCCGGGATACGGCGGCAATCAGTTCGGCCCCGGCGTGCTGGAGGCGTGCCAGATGGCGGACGTGGTGTTCCTGGGCCTCCACGGCGCCTGCGGGGAGGACGGCCGGGTCCAGGCCGCCTTTGACCTGATGGGCATTCCCTACACCGGCGCGGGCTGCCTGGGCAGCGCCATCGCCATGGACAAAGACCTGACCAAGCGCCTGGCCGCCCCCCTGGGGGTGGCCACCCCCAAGTGGGAGCTGATCCGTTACACAGCGGACGACATCCCCGCCCTCGTCCAAAGGCTGGAGACGCCCTGCGTGGTGAAGCCGCTGGCCTCCGGCTCGTCCATCGGCGTGTCCATCGTCCACCGGCGGGAGGACCTCCCCGCCGCCCTGAGCCAGGCCCTGCCCTTCGGCGGGACGTGCGTGGTGGAGCAGTACATAGCCGGACGGGAGATCCAGGTGGGCATTCTGGGGGACAAAGCCCTGCCCTCCATCGAGATCATCCCCAACACCGGCTTTTACGACTACGAAAACAAGTACCAGCCCGGCGCGGCCCGGGAGATCACCCCCGCCCCCATCCCACCGGAGTGGGAGCGGCGGCTGGGAGAGGTCGCCCTCACCGTGTTCCGCGCCCTGGGGCTGAGCGTGTATTCCCGGGCGGACTTCATCGTCACGCCGGACGGCACCCCCTGGTTCCTGGAGATCAACACCCTGCCCGGCATGACCCCCACCAGCCTGCTCCCCCAGGAGGCGGCGGCGGCGGGCATCGGCTACGGCGAGCTGTGCGAGCGCATCATCGAGGAGTCCTTAAAGGCCCGGAAAGCCGGAAAATGACCGGACTATCATAAAAAAGAGAGATTCAGGAGAGGAGCGCCATCAATTATGGAGGCACTGACACTGAGACAGCTGCTGGAAGCGGTGAACGGCACCCTGCTGGGAGACTTTGACGATCTGGACGCCGCGGCGGTCCAGGTGAGCACCGACAGCCGGAGCATCACCCCCGGCTGCCTGTTCATCCCCCTGGAGGGGGAGCGGTTCGACGGCCATTCCTTCATCAGCTCCGCCCTGGAGGCGGGGGCGGCGGGCTGCCTCACCGCCCGGGAGCGGGAGAGCTACCTGCCCGGCAAGTTCTACGTCAAGGTGCGCTCCACCCAGCGCGCCCTGTGGGAGCTGGCCCGGTATTACAAAAAGCTCTTCCCCATCCCCTTCATCGCCATCACCGGCTCGGTGGGCAAAACCACCACCAAGGACATGACCGCCGCCGTGCTGGGCGCGAAATTCTGCGTCCACAAGACGGAGGGGAACTTCAACAACGACATCGGCGTACCCCTCACCCTGCTCAAGCTGGAAAAGCGCCACCAGGTCTGCGTGGTGGAGATGGGCATGGACCACGCCGGGGAGATCGACAACCTGGCCGCGCTGGTGGAGCCGGACATGGCGCTGATTACCAACATCGGGGACGCCCACATCGAAAACCTGGGCAGCCGGGACAATATCTTCAAGGCCAAGTGCGAGATCTTCCCCCACCTGAAGCAGAACGGCCTGGCCATCCTCAACGGGGACGACCCCCTGCTGGCCACCCTGCGGGGGAAGCTGCCCCAGCCCACGGTGTTCGTGGGCGGCGGCGAGGGGCTGGACTACGCCGCCTGCGACCTGAACAGCGACGGCGCGGGCCATCTGTCCTGCCGCGTCAAAACCCCCCGCAGCCAGTTTGAGGCCAACATACCCGCCCTGGGCCGGCACATGATTTACCCCACCCTCATGGCCGCCGCCGCCGCGGAGGCGCTGGGCATGGCCCCCGACGAGATCATCCGGGGCATCGGCGCCTTCCTGCCCACCAAAATGCGCATGAACATCATCCGCTGCAAGGGCGATATCGTGATTTTAAACGACGCCTACAACGCCAACCCCCAGTCCATGCGGGCCGCCGCCGCCGTGCTGGGGGACGCCCAGGGCCGCCGGAAGGTGGCGGTGGTGGGCGACATGAAAGAGCTTGGCCCCGGGTCCGAGCAGTTCCACCGGGCGGTGGGCGGCTACTTCGCTTTGGCGGGGGCGGACCGGCTCATCGCCGTGGGCGGCCTGGCCCGGTTCATGGCCGAGGGCGCTCAGGAGGCGGGGCTCTCCCAGGCGGACTACTTCCCCACCCTGGACGCGGCCAAAAACGCCCTGTCCCGCGAGGTGCGGGCGGGCGTGACCATCCTGGTCAAAGCATCCCGGTCCATGGCCTTTGAGAAGATTGTGGACTTCCTGCTGGCAAATGCCTCGGAAGAAGAGAGGTGCGGTACGCCGTGAAAAAGGCGGCTCTGATCCTGGGGATTGTCTGTTTGATCCTGACGCTGGCGGGCGGCGGCTATGTGATGATGAACCGCGGCGAGGCAAATGCCGGATACGCGGTTATCCCCTCTCTTTGGGCAATTCTGTGTTTTGGATACTATCGCAGGAAAACAGCGTAATAAAGCGCGGCTTGCGCTTTAAGGAGAACATTTACCCATGATTGACATACAGCTCACCGGCCTCGTCAAGGAGTTCGAGGTCGGCAAACGAATCTTGGACGGCTTCTCCCTCCAGATCGAGCAGGGGGAGCGGGTGGGCCTGCTGGGCCGCAACGGCGCGGGCAAAACCACCATCTTCCGCATGATGACCGGCCAGGTCCTCCCCGACGAGGGGACCATTGCCATCGCCCCGGGCAAGCGGCTGGGGCTGATCTCCCAGATCCCGGTGTACCCGGAGGGGTATACCGTGCGGGACGTGCTGGACACCGCCTTCGCCCCCCTCCACGCCATGGAGGCGGAGCTGGCCCAGCTCACCGCCCGGATGGCGGACGGGGACGACCCCGCCGTGCTGTCCCGGTACGACCAGCTCACCGCCGCCTTCGAGGCCGGGGGCGGCTACGACGCCGAGACCCGGCTCAACAAGGTCTGCAACGGCCTGGGCATTGGGCAGGACATGCGCTCCCGGCCCTTTGACGCGCTGTCCGGCGGGGAAAAGACCCGGATCAATCTGGCCCGGCTCATTTTGGAGGACACCGACATCCTCCTGCTGGACGAGCCCACCAACCACCTGGACCTCAGCGCCACCGAATGGCTGGAGGGCTATCTGGAGCGGTTCAAGGGCACGGTGCTGGCCATCTCCCACGACCGCTGGTTTCTGGACAAGGTGGTGCGCCGGGTGGCCGAGATCCAGGACGGCAGGGCGGAGCTTTACTCCGGCAACTACTCCTTCTATGTGGAGGAAAAGGAGCGCCGGTATCAGGAGCGGCTCAAGCAGTACGAAAAGGAGCAGGCCAAGATCGCCCAGCTGGAGGCCGCGGCGGAGCAGATGCGCCTATGGGCCTTCAAGGGCAATGACAAGCAGTACAAGCGGGCCATCAACATGGAGCGGCGCATCGAGCGGATGCGCACCACCGACAAGCCCACCAAGGAGCGCAGGCTGGCCACCCGCTTCGGGGAGCGGGAATTCCACGGGGACGAGGCGCTGGTGGTCACGGATTTGAAAAAATCCTTCGGAACGCGCACCCTGTTCGAGCACATCAATCTGGACGTGGCCGGGGGCGAGCGCATCGCCCTTCTAGGGGACAACGGCACCGGCAAATCCACCTTCATCAAGCTCATCATGGGGGAGGAGGCGCCGGACGCCGGCTCCATCTACCTGGGACCGTCCATCCGCATCGGCTACCTGCCCCAGATCATCCACTTCGACCGGCCCGACCGGAACCTGGTGGACACCATGCTCTACGCCCAGAACTGCACCACCCAGGAGGCCCGGGACCGGCTGGCCTCCTTCAAATTCCGGGGGGAGGACGTGTTTAAGGAGGTGTCCGCCCTGTCCGGCGGGGAGCAGTCCCGGCTGCGCCTGTGCATGCTCATGGACAGCCGGATCAACCTGCTCATCCTGGACGAGCCCACCAACCATCTGGACATCGACTCCCGGGAGTGGATCGAGGAGGCGGTGGAGGAGTACGGCGGCAATCTGCTGTTCGTCTCCCACGACCGCTATTTCATCGAAAAGTTCGCCACCCGGGTGTGGATGCTGGAAAACGGGCAGATTACCGACTTCCACGGCACTTACACGGAGTTCCGGGCCTTCCGGGAGCGGCAGGAGCAGCTGAAAAACGCCAAAGCGTCCGCCCCGGAGCCGGAGAAGCCGAAAGAGGACAAGCCCCGCCGGGCGGGCGGCACCAAGGAGCTGGAAAAGCAGGTGCGCGCCGCCGAACGGGCCGTGGAACGGCTGGAGGTCCGGCTGGACGAGCTGGCCCAGACGGCGGAGGAGGCCGCGTCCGACTACCTGAAGCTCCAGGACATCTACCAGGAGCGGGAGGGGCTGGAGGACGAGCTGGCCCAGCTCTATGCCCAGTGGGAGCGGCTGGCCGCCGAGCTGGAAGAGGCGAAGGGGTAGGCCATGGATTACAAAAGCTATCGGGGAGACAGCCCCCAGCGGAAAAAGAGACCTTGGCTGGCCGCCCTGCTGGTCCTGCTGGGACTGGGGGTAGTCCTGTTCGGCGCGCTGGAACTCGTCATTTGGCGGGGATCTCAGGGCCGGACCGCCCAGGCCGGGGACGGGCCGGAGGTCATGGTCATTTTCGGCTGTCAGGTGCGCAAAGACGGGCCGTCCATCCTCCTGCGGGACCGGCTGGACACCGCCTTGGCCTATCTGGAGGACCACCCAAACACCCGCATTGTCGTCAGCGGCGGCAAGGGGGACGACGAGCACCAGTCCGAGGCCCAGGCCATGTACGACTACCTCACCGGCCGCGGGGTGAGCTGGAATCGAATTCTGATGGAGGACCAATCCAGAAACACCCATCAAAATATTCAAAACACGTGGAAGTCCTTATGCGGCCAAATTGGCCCCTGGGACTCCGCCCTGGTTCCGGAGGAATGCCGCTACGTGCTGGTGTCCAGCGACTTCCACCTGGCCCGCATTTTGATGCTGTGGCAGCGGACCACCGGACGGCTGGACAACGTGTCCACCCTGCCCGCCCCGGTGAGCCACGCGCCCTCCCGGGTGCAGATGTTTTTCCGGGAGCCGCTGGCGCTGGTGAAATCCTTCTTGTTCGACTGGTAAAAGGTGATGAAATGCAGGATAACCTGAAAAACATAGAGCTGCGCTATCAGGAGCTGGAGGCCCGGCTGGCCGCCAACGAGACCTACGCCGACCCCGAGCTGGTCTCCCGCCTGAATCGGGAGCAGAGGGAGCTGGCGCCGCTGGTGTCCGCCTACCGGGCGCTGTGCCGCGCCCAGGCCGATCTGGCGGGGGCGGAGGAGCTTTTGGGCGACCCGGAGATGCGGGAGCTGGCCCAGCAGGAGCTGGCCCAGGCCAAAGAGGACATCCAGCGGCTGGAACGGGAGATCAAGATTCTCCTCCTCCCCCGGGACCCCAACGACGGCAAGAACGTCATCATGGAGATCCGCGCCGGGGTGGGGGGCGAGGAGTCCGCCCTGTTCGCCCACTCCCTCACCCGGATGTATACCATGTACGCGGAAAAGCGGGGCTGGCGGGTGGAAATCAACTCCGCCAGCGAAACGGAGCTGGGGGGCGTCAAGGAGATCTCCTTCACCGTCGAGGGGGACGGGGCCTGGTCCCGGTTCAAGTTTGAAAGCGGCGTCCACCGGGTGCAGCGGGTGCCCGAAACCGAGTCCGGCGGCCGGGTGCACACATCCACCGCCACCGTGGCGGTGCTGCCCGAAATGGAGACGGTGGACGTGGAGTTAAACCCCGCCGACGTGGAGATGCAGGTGTTCCGCTCCTCCGGCGCGGGGGGACAGCACATCAACAAGACCTCCTCCGCCGTGCGCCTCATCCATAAGCCCACGGGGACGGTGGTGGAGTGCCAGCAGGAGCGCTCCCAGTTCCAGAACCGGGAGAAGGCCATGCGCCTGCTGGCCTCTATCCTCTACGACCGGGAGCAGGAGCGCATTCAGTCGGAGTACGGCGAAAACCGCCGCAGCCAGGTGGGCTCGGGTATGCGCAACGAGCGCATCCGCACCTACAATTTCCCCCAGGGGCGGCTCACCGACCACCGGGTGGGGCTGACGCTTTACAAGCTGGACGCGGTGATGGACGGCGACCTGGACGAGATCATTGACACGCTGACCACCGCATACCAGGCGGAACAGCTGGCGGAGAGAAGCTGAGATCATGTATACTCATGTGATTTTTGACCTGGACGGCACCCTTTTGAACACCATCGACGACCTGGCGGACGCCGGGAACCACGTGTGCGCCGCCCACGGCTGGCCCGTCCACACTGTGGACGAATTCAAGCGCATGGTGGGAAACGGCATCCCCAAACTGGTGGAGCGCTTTACCCCGAATGGGCTGAGCGAGGCGGAGCTGGCCGGAGCGCTGGCGGAGTTCTCGGCGTATTATAACGCCCACAAGGAGGACAAGACCGCCCCCTACCGGGGCGTGCCCCAGCTTCTGGCGACGCTGAAGGGACAGGGTGCGCGCATGGCGGTGCTGTCCAATAAGGCCCACGCCCTGGCCGGACCGGTGGTGGAGCACTACTTCCCCGGGGTGTTTGAGTACGTCCAGGGGGCCCTGCCCGACGCGCCCCTCAAGCCCGACCCCACTCTCCTGCGCCGCCTAATGGACCAGATCGGGGCTAAGCCGGAGAGCACCCTCTTTGTGGGGGACAGCGACGTGGACGTGCTGACGGGCAAAAACGGCGGCCTGACGGTGGCGGGGGTGCTGTGGGGCTTCCGGGACCGGGCGGAGCTGGAGGGCGCCGGGGCAGACTATGTGATCGCCCGCCCGGAGGAGCTGGCGGGACTGACGGGGAAAAGCGATGAATGAGATCGCAAAAAAGGCGCTGCGCGTGACCGGCTGTGCCTTTTGCTGGCTGGCGGCGGCGTTTTTCACATTCCTGGAAGGGTTATGCCTATACCTGTGGATCACTGGAACGCTGTACGTGATGAAGTGGGGCGCGGAGGAAAACCCATATGTGGCGGAGGACGCCTGGGCGGCGGGGGTATTCGCGTCCATCCTGGCGATCCCGTTTGTCCTCATGCTGGTTTTGTCCACCCATCTCACCAGAAGGCCGCGGGCGCAGGCTACGTCGCGGAACGCGCGGAGAAGCTGGAGGGGCTGATTTTGGCATGAAACGGGAGAAGTTCAAAAGCCGCCTGCTCGGGACTCTCTTTCTGGTTCTGGCCGTGCTGCCGGGGCTGGTCTTTTTGGCTTGTGTTCTGCTGGCCATCAGGGACTTTGATGCCGCCTGGCACGCGCGGGAGATCTGGCCCTGGCTGGTCTCCATGTCGGAGCCGGGCTGGGAGGGCGCCATGTATACGCTGGAGGATGAGCAGGCCAAGCTGGTCTTTTCGGGGGCATTTCTCCTGCTGCTTGGATTGGGCGCGCTGGCCGGCGGGACCGCTCTGGCGCGCAAAGGATGGAAGAAACGGAGAGAAGGAAAAACTTGAAAACAGAGCTTTTAACCGGGGGAGATGTGGCCCGTGCCGCCGCCCTGCTGCGGGCGGGCAGGCTGGTGGCTCTGCCCACCGAGACGGTGTACGGCCTGGCCGCCGACGCCACCCAGGAAACCGCCGTCCAGGCCAACTACGACGCCAAGGGCCGTCCCGAGACCAAGCCGCTGAACGTGCTGGTGGACGGCATGGGCATGGTGGAGGCGGTATGCCGGGACATTCCGGCGGACGCCTACCGGCTGGCGGAGGCCTTCTGGCCGGGGCCGCTGACCATGATTTTATGGGGGAACGGGACCCTGCCCCCCATCGTCCCCGCTGGTGGGACCACCCAGGGGGTGCGCTGCCCCGACCACCCCGCCACGCTGGCGGTGATCCGGGCGCTGCGCCGGCCGCTGGCCTGTCCCTCCGCCAACCGGTCGGGGCTGCCAAGCCCCAAATCGGCGCAGGACGTGCTGGCCCAGCTGGACGGCGGAATCGACGCGGTGCTGGACGGCGGCGTGTGCGCGGTGGGGGTGGAGTCCACCATTCTGGACCTCACCGCAGCCCCCTACCGGATTCTGCGGCAGGGGGGCTTGAGCCCAGCGGACCTCGAGGCCGTGCTGGACCCCGGCAAATTAGAACACAAATGAAAGGAAATCAAACCGTGAACATAGAAGTAAAAAACCAAATCGCCATCGTGCGGGAGCCGGGGGTGCTCATCACCAGCGGCTCCTCCGCCATGGACCTGCTGGCCACCGCCCGCTATGAGACGGGCTGCTCCGCCATCGTCCTGTTCCAGGCGCAGCTGGACGAGTCCTTCTTCCGCCTGTCCACCGGGCTGGCGGGGGAGGTGCTGCAAAAATTCGTCAACTACCAGATGAAGCTGGCCATCGTGGGCGACTTCGGCCGCTATACCAGCAAGCCCCTTCAGGACTTCATCCGGGAGAGCAATGAGGGCCGCCAGATCTGCTTCCAGCCCAGCGAGGAGGCGGCTCTGGCCTGGCTGGAGCGGGCGGGAGCATGACCGTCATCGGCATCACCGGGCCCACCGGCGCGGGCAAGACCACCGTTTTGAACATCCTGCGGGACATGGGCGGCGCGGTGGCGGACTGCGACCAGGTGTACCACCAGCTGCTGCGGACCAGCGCCCCCCTGCGGGATGAGCTGCGCGCCCGGTTCGGTGATTCGGTCTTTGGCGAAAATGGGGACTTGCGCCGGAAGGAGCTTGGTGCTATTGTATTTGAGGATCAGCGCGCCCTAGGCGACCTCAACGCCATCACCCACCGGCATATCGTGGCCCAGCTCCGCCGCCTCATCGCCCAGGCGGAGGCGGAGAACCGCCCCGCCATCGCCCTGGACGCCATCGCCCTTTTGGAGAGCGGCGCGGGGGATTTGTGCCATGTGACCATCGCCGTCACCGCGCCGGAGGACATGCGGGTGGAGCGCATCATGGCCCGGGAGGGCATTCCCGAGCGCTACGCCCGCTCCCGGGTCCAGGCTCAGAAGCCGTCCTCGTGGTTCGAGGCGCGCTGCACCCACACCCTGCGCAACGGCGGCGCCCAGGCCGAGCTGGAGGCCGCGGCGCGGGCATTGCTGAGGCAAATTCTTGATAAGGAGGATTTATAAACATGGAAGAAAAAACACCGGGCCAGCAGCTGCGGGAGGCGCTGCTGAACGAGCGGAAAAACGGCTGGGACGTGGTGGACGACGCCACCCAGCGGGCCATCCAGGACTACTGCGAGGGTTACAAGACCTTCCTGGACCGGGGCAAGACGGAGCGGGACTGCGTGGACTATGCCGTGGAGCTGGCCCAGGCCGCCGGCTTCGTCCCCCTGGAGCGGGGGATGGAGCTTCACCCCGGCGCCAAGGTGTACCGGATCAACCGGGGCCGCGGCGTCAATCTGGCCGTCATCGGCTCCGCGCCGCTGGACCAGGGGGTGTCCATCACCGCCTCCCACATCGACAGCCCCCGGCTGGACCTGAAGCCCACCCCCCTCTATGAGGACAGCGAGCTGGCCTTCTTCAAGACCCATTACTACGGCGGCGTGCGCAAATACCAGTGGGTGACCATCCCCCTGGAGCTGCGGGGCGTGGTGTGCATGAAGGACGGGTCCGTGGTCCGCGTGGCGGTGGGCTCCCACCCCGGCGACCCGCTGTTCACCATCGACGACCTGCTCCCCCACCTGGGCTCCGACCAGGCCAAAAAGCCCCTGGGCGAGGCCATCCCCGCCGAGAGCCTGAACATTCTGGTGGGCAGCCGCCCCCTGAAGGACGACGACGGCAAGGATCGGGTGAAGCTGGCGGTAATGAAGCTGCTCTACGACCACTACGGCATCCGGGAGGCGGACTTCATCTCCGCCGAGATCGAGGCCGTCCCCGCCTTCAACGCGGCGGACATCGGCTTCGACCGCTCCCTCATCGGGGCCTACGGCCACGACGACCGGGTGTGCGGCTACGCGGGCCTCAAGGCCCTGCTGGACCTGGACGGCGTGCCCGTGCGCACCGCGGTGTGCGTGCTGGCCGACAAGGAGGAGATCGGCTCCGAGGGCGTGAGCGGGATGCAGTCCGCCTTCTTCGAGACCTTCGTGGGCGACCTGTGCGCCAGCCAGAAGGTGCCCCTGCGGGTGTGCCTGGAGAAGTCCTTCTGCCTGTCCACCGACGTGACGGCGGCCTTCGATCCCAACTTTGCCGAGGTGTATGAGAAGAACAACTCCGCCCGGGTGAACTACGGCGTGGGGCTTTGCAAGTACACTGGCTCCCGGGGCAAGGGCGGCGCGTCCGACGCCGGGGCCGAGGTGGTGGCCTATGTCCGCCGCCTGCTGGACGACAAGGGCGTGCTGTGGCAGATGGCCGAGCTGGGCAAGGCCGACCAGGGCGGCGGCGGCACCGTGGCCTGCTACATGGCCAACCGCAACATCGACACCCTGGACGCGGGCGTGCCCGTCCTGTCCATGCACTCCCCCTTTGAGACCGTGTCCAAGCTGGACTGCTACATGACCTACGCCGCCTGCAAGGCCGTGTACGAGGGCTGAGCCGTGGTCCGCCTGGAACCCATCGGCCCGGACAACTGGCGGCATAAGCTGGCCGTCCGAGAGGATCAGAAGCGGTTCGTGGGCCGCTCCACCGGCATCCTGGCCCGGGCCTATGCCTACCGGGAGCTCAGGTCCCAGGCAAGGCTGATTTTGGACGGCGATACCCCGGTGGGCCTGCTGCTCTACTACGACTGGCCCGAGGACGGGGAATACGTGTTCAGCCATCTGCTCATCGACCAGCGGTATCAGCGCCGGGGCTTCGGTGAAGCCGCCGCCCGGCTGGCCCTGGAGGAAATGCGGGCGGACGGCCGCTATTCTCAGGTCAGCCTGTGCTATGTGGAGGGCGACGAGCCCGCCCGGCTGCTGTACGAAAAGCTGGGCTTCCGCCACACCGGCGAGGTGGACGAGGTAGACAGCGACGAGATCCTCATGGTCCTGGACCCGCTGTAACGGATAGAAACCCCCTTTTGCGGAAAAGCTACCGCAAAAGGGGGTTTTTCCATGACTGAGGAGACCAGACCGACGGAACATGACGGCGGCGAGGAACAGGACCAGCTCCGCCAGGACATCGTGGACCTGGGCGCCAGCACCGTCAAAACACAAGACGGCACCATCCACACCCTGACCATCGTGGGCACCATCGAGGGCCACCAGGAGGAGCGCTCCGGGGCCAAGACCACCAAATACGAACACGTCCTGCCCCTGC
The DNA here is from genome assembly GCA_949841355.1 of uncultured Oscillospiraceae bacterium. Classification (GTDB taxonomy): domain Bacteria; phylum Bacillota; class Clostridia; order Oscillospirales; family Oscillospiraceae; genus Enterenecus. The sequence goes on along the minus strand of CATKZP010000008.1, from coordinate 66,855 downwards.
TCACCGCGGTGGAGGAGAGCGACGAGGCCGACGGCCTGCTCATTCTGCTCAACACCATGGGGGGTGACATCGAGGCGGGGCTGGCCATCGCGGAGATGATTTCCGGGATGCGCAAGCCCACCGTCTCCCTGGTGCTGGGGGGCGGGCACTCCATCGGCGTGCCCCTGGCGGTGGCGGCCAAGGAGTCCTTCATCGTCCCCTCCGGGGCCATGACCATCCACCCGGTGCGCCTCAACGGCCTGGTGATCGGGGTGAGCCAGACCTTCCACTACTTCGAGCGCATTCAGGACCGCATCTGCGACTTCGTCACCCGCAACAGCCGCATCAGCCGGAAGGACTTCGAGCACCTGATGCTCAACACCGGCGAAATGGCCGCCGACGTGGGCAGCGTCATCTACGGCAAAGAGGCGGTGGAGCTGGGGCTTATCGACCACCTGGGGGGCTTGTCCGACGCGCTGGAATGCCTGCACCGGATGATGCGGGAGGAGCAGGAGCGCAGGGAGGCGGAGCAGGCTTGAACGCCGGCGGCCGCTGTGGTATACTGGCGTCATCCTAACCCATCGAGGTGGTATGCGTGAAGCGATGCATTGCCTTTTGCGGGATCGTCACAAACGAAAACGATCTTCAGGAGGTTATCAGATGATCCCGCAATGGAAAATTTATCCCCGCTCCCAGGGCCACAGCACCGTCTACCTGCAAAACGTGGTGACCGACCCCTCCATCACGGTGGGGGCGTATACCACCTATGACGATTTTGTCCGCGACCCCAGGGATTTTCAGCGCAACAACGTGCTCTACCACTACCCCGTCAACCACGAGCGGCTGACCATCGGCAGGTTCTGCTCCATCGCCTGCGGCGCGAAGTTTTTGTTCAACAGCGCCAACCACGCCCTGGGCAGCCTGTCCACCTATCCCTTCCCCATCTTTTTTGAGGAGTGGGGCCTGCCTGTGGAGGACATCCCCCGGGCCTGGGACCACAAGGGGGACATCGTGGTGGGAAACGACGTCTGGATCGGCTATGAGGCCGTCATCCTGGCGGGCGTGACCATCGGAGACGGAGCGGTCGTGGGCGCCCGGGCGGTGGTGACCCGGGACGTGCCGCCCTACACCATCGTGGGGGGCGTTCCGGCAAAACCCATCCGCAGGCGGTTTGACGGCGGCGTCATTGAGCGCCTGTCGGCCCTGCGCTGGTGGGACTGGCCGGTGGAGCGCATCGCCGCCAATCTGGAGGCCATCCAGTCCGGCGATATCGACGCCTTGGCGTAACCGAAAAAGGGAGCGCGGCAGCCGCCGCGCTCCCTTGAATTTTTCCCCGCTTTCTGTTACAATGTCCGGGAACTTGAACCATTGGGAGGAGGCGCGTACTTTGAAGCAATTCACCATCGGCCCCAACGACGCGGGCCAGCGGCTGGACCGCTGGCTGGCCAAAGCCCTGCCCCTCCTCCCTCCCGCCCTGGCCCAGAAGTACATCCGCCTCAAGCGGGTGAAGGTGAACGGCAGAGGCTCCAAGCGGGACGCCCGGCTGGAACGGGGAGACGTGCTTCAGCTCTACATCAACGACGAGTTTTTCGACGCGCCCACCCCGGAAAACGCCTTTCTGCGGGTGGAGACGCCCCGGCTGGACATCTTATACGAGGACGAGCATCTGATGCTGCTCAACAAGCGCCCCGGCATGGTGGTCCACCCCGACGACAAGGAGCGGGTGAACACCCTTATCACCCATGTCCAGGCGTATCTGTACCAGAAAAAGGAGTGGTCCCCCCGGTGGGAGAACGCCTTCGCCCCCGCCCTCTGCAACCGCATCGACCGCAACACCGGCGGCATCGTCATCGCCGCCAAGACCGCCGAGGCCCTGCGGGTGATGAACCAGAAGATCCGGGACCGGGAGCTGCAAAAGCTGTATCTGTGCGTCATCCACGGGGCCATGGAGCCCCGTCAGGGCCAGCTCAAGGGCTACATTTTGAAGGACGAGGGCCGGGCCCAGGTGCGGGTGCTGGACCGCCCCGTCCCCGGCGGGCGCACGGCGGTGACGCTCTACCGCACGCTGGAAACCAGAAACGGGCTGTCTCTTTTGGAGTGCGACCTCATCACCGGGCGCACCCACCAGATCCGGGCCCAGTTCGCCGCCGCGGGCCACCCCCTGCTGGGGGACGGCAAGTACGGCCGGGAGCGGGACCAGCGCCGGTTCCAAGCGCTGTACTCCTACAGGCTGAAATTTCAGTTCACCACGGACGCCGGACCGCTGGAGCCGCTGAACGGGCGGGAGTGGACGGTGGAGGACGTGGACTTTGTGCAAGAGTATTTCCCAAAGGGGTGAGCGGCTTTGGACTATGAAATTTTGAACCTGCGGGACCACCCAGAGCGGCTGGAGCGGGCCGCCGCCTGGTTTCACGAGAAGTGGGGCGTGCCGCTGGACGCCTACCGGGAGAGCATGGACCAGTGCGTCCGGGGAGGCGGCCCCGTGCCCCAGTGGTATCTGGCGGCGGCGGGCGGCGCCATCCTGGGCGGGCTGGGGGTCATTGAAAACGACTTCCACGACCGCAGGGATCTGGCCCCCAACGTGTGCGCCGTCTACGTGGAGCAGGACCGCCGCTGTCAGGGCATTGCGGGGGCGCTGCTGGCCCACGTGTGCGCGGATATGGCGGGGCTGGGCGTGCCCACCCTGTACCTGCTCACCGACCACACCTCTTTTTACGAGCGGTACGGCTGGGAATTTCTGTGCACGGCCCAGGGAGACGGGGAGGCGCAGCCCTCCCGGATATACGCGCACACCTGGAGCGGGCCATGTGGAGCATAAAAAATTACCGGCTGGGCTTCGACCCGTGGGGGCTTGGGCTGTTCCTGCTCCTCATGCTCCCCAACCTTCTGTGGTTCGCCTTCCCCGCGCCCGACGACGTCTTGCGCGCGCAGTCCGTCACGCCGCTGGCGGACGCCATTGCCCAGGCTTTTCAGATCACCCTGGCCGCAGCTCTGTGCGGGGTGGTCAACGGGACCCGAAGCGCCCCTGCAAAACGCAGATGGGCGGCGGGCGTCCTGCTGTGCGCGGCGCTGTACTTCGCCGGATGGGCGGCCTATTACGCCGGGATTGCCGGCCCCGGGGTGATCTTGACGCTGTGCCTGGCCCCCTGTGGGGCGTTTCTGGTGTTCGCGCTGGCGCGGAAAAACGCCCCCGCGCTGCTGGCGGCGGGAGGTTTCGCCATCTGCCACCTGATATTCTCCGTCGTGAATTTCATCCTGTGAGGATCGGAGCGCTTTATTATGAAAAAGTGGATCATGTTCTTATCCTATCCCGGCATTGGCATCCTGCTCTTCATCACCGGCATAGAAATTTTCCGCCGGAAGGAACCTCTTGACTTCTGGCTCAGGTTTTGGAGCGTGACGGTGAGCCTGACGTTCCTGCTGATCTTCGTACCCCTGGGACTTGTAAGCGTACTGCTGCTGCCCCGCATCCCCGTCCACTCCGCATGGGTTGGCATCATCGGGGGGCTGGAGCTCCTCTACCTGTACCTCTCCGGCGTGCTGATCTGCCACCGGCAGCTGGTCATGTGGGAGCGGTTTGCGCGCACTCCTGGCTGACCGGCGCAAAATCCCCGGCGCGGCAATGCCGCGCCGGGGATTTTCTCTCAGGAGATGCCGGCCACCTCGTACCCCGCCTCTTTCACGGCGGCGCGGATGGCCTCGTCGGTCACGTCGCCGGACACCACGGCGGTCTTGCTGTCCAGGTCCACGGTGGCGGAAGCCCCTGGGATGGCGTTGAGCGCTTTATCCACATGGGCGCGGCAGTGCTGGCACATCATGCCCTCGATCACAACTTTCTTTTCCATAGCCTTTTGTTCTCCTTTCACTTCAACGGCGGCATTTCCGCCGGTTTTCACGTCATATGGTTCGGTTTTGCGCGCAATGCCGGGCTTGAAGAACCGCAGGCGCAGGGCGTTGGCCACCACGCACACCGAGCTGAAGCTCATGGCCGCCCCGGCGATCATGGGGTTGAGCTGGGGCCCGCCCCAGATGGCCAGCACACCCGCCGCCACCGGAATGCACACGGCGTTGTAGAAAAACGCCCAGAACAGGTTCTGCTTCACGTTGCGGATGGTGGCCCGGGACAGCTCCACCGCCGTCACCGCGTCCGCCAGGTCGGACTTCATCAGCACGATGTCGGCGCTCTCAATGGCCACGTCCGCCCCCGCGCCGATGGCCAGGCCCACATCCGCCCTTGCCAGGGCGGGAGCGTCGTTGATGCCGTCGCCCACCATGGCCACCTTCTCTCCCCGGGCCTGGAGGGCGGCGATCTGCCGCTCCTTGTCGGCGGGGAGTACCTCGCTCACCACCTCCGTCAGCCCCAGCTCCCGGCCGATGGCCTCGGCGGTGCGCTTGTTGTCGCCGGTGAGCATCACCACCTTCAGCCCCAGCCTCTGGAAGCCCTCGATGGCGGCGCGGCTGGTCGCCTTCACCGTGTCCGCCACGGCGATGATGCCGATGGGGCGGCCGTCCTCCACGAAGAACAGGGGGGTCTTGCCCTGCTTGGCCAGCTCGTCGGCAATCATGGCGTCCTGGCCCAGCTCCACCCCAGCGTCCGAGAGCATGGCGGCATTGCCCGCCAGGAAGTCCGCTCCTTGGATTCTGCCCCGGACTCCCTTGCCGTGGACGGCCTCAAACCCCTCCACCGGAGCCAGGGGGATGGAGCGGCTTGCCGCCTCCTCCACAATGGCCGCGCCCAGCGGGTGCTCGGAGGGCTTTTCCAGCGACGCGGCCACGCACAAAAGCTCCTCGGCGGTGGTCCGCCCCAGGGGGTACAGGTCGGTCACCTTGGGCTTGCCCTGGGTGACGGTGCCCGTCTTGTCCAGCACCACCGTGGTGACGGAGCGCAGGTGCTCCAGCCCCTCGGCGGACTTCACCAGGATACCGTGCTCGGCCCCCTTGCCGGTGCCCACCATAATGGCCACCGGGGTAGCCAGCCCCAGGGCGCAGGGGCAGGAGATGACCAGCACCGCCACACCGGAGGTGAGGGCCCGCTCCACAGACCCGGTGGCCAGCAGCCAGCCCACGGCGGCCACCAGGGCAATGGCCATCACCACCGGGACGAACACCCCCGCCACCTTGTCCGCCAGCTTGGCGATGGGGGCCTTGGAGGAGGCCGCCTCGTCCACCAGCCGGATCATCTGGGCCAGGGTGGTGTCCTCCCCCACCCGGGTGGCCCGGAGGGTGAGCACACCGGATTTGTTGATGGACGCGGAGATCACCGTGTCCCCCGGACCCTTGTCCACCGGGATGGACTCGCCGGTGAGGGCGGACTCGTCCACGCTGGACGCGCCCTCCACCACCACGCCGTCCACCGGAACGGAGGCCCCCGGCCGCACCAGCACCAGGTCTCCCGCCTGCACCTGCTCCACCGGCACCTCAAGCTCCGCACCGTCCCGCAGCACGGCGGCGGTCTTGGGGGTGAGGTCCATGAGCCGGGCGATAGCCTGGCCGGTCCTGCCCTTGGAGCGGGTCTCCATATACTTGCCCAGGGTGATGAGGGTGAGGATCATCCCCGCCGACTCAAAATACAGGTCCATGGAGTAGTGCTCCACCAAAGCCGCGTCCCCATGGCCCAGCCCCCAGCCGATGCAGTACAGGGCAGCGATGCCGTACACCACGGCGGCGGCGGAGCCCACGGCGATGAGGGAATCCATGTTGGGGGTCAGGCGGAACAGGGTTTTGAACCCCACCCGGTAGTATTTCTGGTTAATCACCATGATGGGCACGGTGAGCAGGAACAGGGTGAGGGCGTAGGTCATGGCGTTTTCCGCGCCGTGGAAGAAGTGGGGGATGGGCCAGCCCATCATGTGGCCCATGGACAGGTAGAACAGGGGGATGAGAAACACAAAGGACGCGATCAGCCTGGCCTTCATGTTTTTCAGGTCGTCCTCCATGGCGCCGGCGGCGGGCTTGGCCTGGACCGCGCCCGTACCCCCCGCAGCGGGCAGGGACGCGCCGTACCCCGCCTTCTCCACGGCGGACACGATCTGGTCCGGGGTGAGGCCCCCCTCCCAGTCCACCGTCATGGAGCCGCCCAGCAGGTTGACGTTCACCTCGCACACGCCGTCCAGCCTGCGCACCGCCTTGTCCACGTGGGCGGAGCAGGCGGAGCAGGTCATGCCGGTGACGTTGAATTTTTGCTTCATCGGGCTTCACCTTGCTTTCTCAGCAGTATGGTCATAGTATTTTTTCCAGAGCCTTTACCAATTCGTCGATCTTCTCCGCCCGCTCCGCGTCGCTCCCGGCGTGCTCCACGCAGCGCTTCAGGTGGGCGGTCAAAATATCCCGGTTGGCCCGGCGGAGCATGGCCCCGGCGGCGGCGACCTGCTGGGAGATGTCCATGCAGTAGCGGTCGTCCTCCACCATTTTGATGATGCCGTCGATCTGGCCCCGGGCGGTTTTCAGCAGCCGCAGCACCGTTTTCTGGTCGGCCATCATGGCCCTCGCCCCCCTTCTTAATACCCCCCTGGGGGGTAGTGTTATCCTACCATAGCGCTGGGCTTTTGTCAAGAAAAAATTCCCGGCCTACGCCGGGAATTTTTCTCACCCGTTCAGCTTTCCCTGGGCACGAGCCAAAAATTTGTCCGTCTGGATGATAAACCGCTCATGGGTCCCTCCGCCGATCTGCTCCGCCTCGTCGAAGGCCGTCACCAAAAAGACCACCTGCCGGCCCTCCACGCCGATGACCTCCGCCTGAGCCCGCACCTTCATGCCCACGGGGGTGGCGGCGGAGTGCTTCACGTCCAGGCGGGTGCCCACCGTGCCCTGCCCCGGCTCCAGGGCGGACTGCACCGCGTTCACCGCCGCCTGCTCCATCAGGGCGATCATCCGCGGGGTGGCAAACACCGGCACCAGGCCCGAGCCCACCGCCTGGGCGGTATCCTCCTGGGCCACCACTGCGGCGGCCTCGCCCCTCATTCCGATTTCAACTGGCATCGCGATCCCTCCATTTTCAAATTATGCCAAGTATACGGCATTTTAAGAATTTCTTCAACCCTTTTTTCTTGCGTCCCTCCGGCATCCCACATATAATAGACAAAAACGCAGGATTGGAGCGGGCGCTATGAGCCATATCTTAGTCATCGACGACGACATCCACATCGGGAACCTCCTCCAGGAGGCGCTGGAGGGGGAGGGCTACCGGGTGAGCCGCGCCTACTCCGGCACCGAGGCGGTGCTGGCCCTGGACCGGGGACGGCCCGACCTCATCCTGCTGGACCTGATGCTCCCCGGCCTGTCCGGGGAGCAGGTGCTGCCCAAGCTGGCGGGCATTCCCGTCATCGTGGTCAGCGCCAAGGCCGACGTGGACAGCAAAACCGCCCTGCTGCTGGGAGGCGCGGCGGATTACGTTACCAAGCCCTTCGCCCTGCGGGAGCTGCTGGCCCGGGTGGCGGTGCGCCTGCGGGAGGCCGCCGCCCATCCGGGAGCCGCCCTCGCCTTCGGCTCCCTGCGGCTGGACCCGGACGCCCGCTCGGTCTGCGTCCATGGCGGCGATGTGCGCCTCACCCGGACGGAGTACGCCATTTTGAAGCTGCTCATGGCCAATCCCGCCCAGGTGGTCACCAAGTCCCGCCTGCTGGACGAGATCGGCCGGGACACGCCGGACTGCACCGAGAGCTCGCTGAAAACCCACGTCAGCAACCTGCGCCGCAAGCTCCGGGACGCGGGGGCGGGGGACTGCATCGAGTCCGTGTGGGGCATTGGGTTTAAGATGGCCGCGAATCCCCCCAAACCTTGACGAAATCTCAACGATTTCCTTGACCGCTTTCTTGACGGTTTCCTGTTAGGATAGCCCTATCCCAAAGGAAACGGAGGCAATCTTATGGAATACGTACTGGTCACCCAGGGCCTGTCCAAGCATTACAAGGACTTCAAGGCCCTGGACAACCTCACCATGCGCGTGCCCAAGGGCAGCATTTACGGCTTTGTGGGCCGCAACGGCGCGGGCAAAACCACCCTCATCCGGCTCATCTGCGGCCTTCAGGCCCCCACGTCGGGCGCCTACGCCCTCTACGGCGTGGACAGCGCCCAGCGGGACATCGCCAAGGTCCGCCGCCGCATGGGCGCGGTGGTGGAGACCCCCTCCATCTACCTGGACCTCTCCGCCGAGGACAATCTCAAGGAGCAGTTCCGAGTGCTGGGGGTGCCGTCGGACGGCGGCATCCCGGAGCTTTTGAAGCTGGTGGGCCTGGAGGGCACTGGGAGGAAAAAGGCCCGGAACTTCTCCCTGGGCATGAAGCAGCGGCTGGGCATCGCCGTGGCCCTGGCGGGGGACCCGGACTTTCTGGTGCTGGACGAGCCGGTGAACGGCCTGGACCCCCAGGGCATTATTGACATACGCGAGCTCATCCTCAAGCTCAACCGGGAGCGGCGCATCACCGTGCTCATCTCCTCCCACATTCTGGACGAGCTGGCCAAGCTGGCCACCCACTATGGGTTCATCGACGGGGGCCGCATCGTCAAGGAGCTGTCCGCCCGGGAGCTGGAGGCGGCCTGCCGCAAGTGCCTGCGGGTGGAGGTCACAGACACCCGCACGCTGGCCCGGGCGCTGGACGCCATGGGGGTGGACTACAAAATCCTGTCCGACGGCCAGGCGGACGTGTTCGCCCAGGTGAACATCTCCCAGCTGTCCAAGGCGTTGGACGCGGAGGGCTGCGAGCTGCTCTCCGCCCAGGAGCGGGACGAGAGCCTGGAGAGCTACTTCGTCAATCTGGTGGGGGGTGGCTCTCATGACTAAGCTGCTGGGCGCGAATTTTCTGCGGCTGAAAAAAAGCGCGCTGTTCTGGGGAACGCTGGCCCTCAGCTTCGGCTTCGGCGCGTTCATGTGCGTCACGCGCTTTCGGGAGCACCTGGATTACGGCTTTGCGGTGTCGCTGGACTCCGTGTTTTTCGGCTTTGCCATGGTGGCGGGCATTGTCACAGCCCCGTTCATCCCCCTGTTTTTCGGCACGGAGCACAGCGACGGCGCCATCCGCAACAAGCTCACCGTGGGCCACAGCCGCATCGCCGTCTATTTTGCCAACCTCATCACCAGCTTCGCAGCGGCCGTTGCGTTCTTCGCCGCCTATCTGCTGGCCTGCGCGGCGGTGGGCATACCGCTGATCGGCGCTCTGGACCTGCCTGCCTCCGCCACCGCCGCCGCCCTGGGCGGCTCGCTGGTGATGACGGCGGCCTTCTGCGCCATATTCACCTGCGCGACGATGAACTGCTCCAAGAAAGCCGTCTCGGCGGTGGTGTGCCTGCTGGGGGTGTTTACCCTGCTGCTTGCCGCCGTGTATCTCAACGGGCGGCTGGACGCGCCGGAGTTCATCACTGGCTACGAGATGAGCATAAACGGGCAGGTTGTGAACGCCAAGCCGGAGCCAAACCCCGCCTACCTCACCGGGATGAAGCGGGAGGTCTGCCAGTTCCTCTACGACCTGCTGCCCACGGGGCAGTCCATCCAATACAGCAATGTGAACTTCACCGATCCCGTGCGGCTGATGGAGCTGGCGGCGGCGGTGTGCGCGGCGTTCACCGGGGCGGGGGCCATGCTGTTCTGGCGCAAGGACCTGAAATAGGTGGGCGGCATGAGAAATCTGCTGGCGGCCAACTTTCTGCGGCTGAGGAAAAGCGCGCTGTTCTGGGGCGTGCTGGCGTTCTGCCTCGGCACCGGGGCCTTAATGGCCCTCCAGCTTTACCAGATGAACCAATATGAATACTTCCCGCTGGACGGAGCTTTTTTTACCTACCCCATATTCGTCTGTATCATCATTGCAGTGTTTATCCCCCTGTTCTTCGGCGCGGAGCACAGCGGCCACGCCATCCGCAGCAAGGTGGCGGCGGGGCATCCCCGCGCAGCCATTTATGCCGCCAACCTGCTCACCGGTACGGCGGTATCGCTCCTGCTCTGCGCGGCCTACATGGCGGTGGTGGCCGCGATTGGCATACCGCTGGTGGGGCCGGTTTCCATGGCCCTGGGACAGGCCGCACTGATGGTATTGGGCTCGCTGGCGGCGGTGGCGGCGTTGTGCGCCCTGCTCACCCTGGTGGCGGCCAACTGCGAGCGGACGAGCGTGTCGGCGGCGGCGTGCGTGCTGGGGGTATTCCTCCTGCTGATTGCCAGCATCTATATCCGGAGCCGCCTGCTGGCCCCGGAATATCTGAACGGCTCCTGGAACGCGGCCGGTGAGTATGTCCCCGGCCTTCCGACGCCCAACCCCCAGTATCTGGGCGGCCCGCAGCGCGCTGTCTTTGAAGTCCTCAACGTTTTTCTGCCCACCTGCCAGATCGTGCAGTACGCCAGCCAGCAGGGGCAGGACGCGGGCTGGATGCCGCTGTATTCCCTGCTTGTCATCCTCCTGTCCACCGCCGCGGGCATCGCCCTGTTCCGCAGAAAAGACCTGAAATGAGGTGACCCCCATGCTTCCCTGGCTGCTGTGCGCCGCGCTGGCCGCCGCCGTCCTGGCCCTGCTGGTCAAGCTGCGCCTGCTCCAACGCTCCCTGGACGACATCACCGGCCAGCTGGGGGAGCGCCTCTCCTCCGACACCAACAACCCCATTTTTCTCTCCGCCCGGGACCCCTACGCCCGCAGGCTGGCCGCGGAGCTCAACATCCACCTCAAGGAGCTGCGCCGCCAGCGCCGCCGGTATGAAAACGGCGACCGGGAGCTGAAGGAGGCCGTCACCAACATCTCCCACGACCTGCGCACCCCCCTCACCGCCATCTGCGGCTATCTGGAGCTGCTGGAGCGGGGGGACAGGACTCCGGATCAGGCCCGCTACCTCTCCCTCATCGCCGGTCGGGCGCAGGCCATGCGCCAACTCACCGAGGAGCTTTTGCGCTACTCCGTAGCCGCCAGCCTGGAGGACGAGCCAGCCCTGGAGCCGGTGGACCTGAACGGGGCGGTGGAGGAGGCGGCGGCCGCCCTCTACGGCGCGTTCATGGAGCGCGGCATCGTCCCCGCCGTCTCCCTGCCGGAAGAGCGGGTGGTGCGCATACTGGACCGGGCGGCGCTGTCCCGGGTGCTGGGCAATCTGCTCACCAACGCCCTGAAGTACAGCGGCGGGGACCTGGAAGTGACGCTGACGCCGGACGGTTCCATCATCCTGTCCAACGCCGCCCCGGGACTGGACGAAGTGCAGGTGGGGCGCCTGTTCGACCGCTTCTATACCGTGGAGACGGGCCGCAGCTCCACGGGGCTGGGTCTGTCCATCGCCCGGGCGCTCACCGAGCGCATGGGCGGGACCATCGCCGCCCGGTACGAGGCGGGACGGCTGGCGGTGACGCTCCGCTTTCCGCTGTAGGCCCCCGCCGCCAGCTTCCCTTCCGGAGGCTGGAGCGAACCTGTATTCATAACCGAACGTGCCGGATTGCAGCGGGATGTTTGGTTTTGAGTACAGGTTCTTAACTTTTTCCACATGATGGCCGATAATATATATGATAGTTTCGGGAATACATGTGGAGGTGCGCGCCATTATGAATGTGTCGAACTTTGCAAATCTCTTTTCCCAGAACAATATTTTTCAGCAAAACCGCCTGTTGGGGCAGACGTCTGCCCCAACGCCCATCAGCAATACATTGAACCGGCTGTCTGAATCCCTGACCACCGCGCAGGAGCAGGCGAAGAACATGAAGGCCCGGTTTGACACGCTGGAGCTGTCGGCAGAGGCTGCGGACGGCGCGGAACATTCGTCGCTGGCGGACGTACCGGAGGGCCTGCTGCGCTACTATTTGCATATGTGCAGGTTCGGCGCAAGCATAAGCCAAAGTCAGGAGACGTCTCTGGCGGAGTACCGGGATCAGCTCTCCACCTTTGACCAGACCATTCAGACATACCAAGATATGCTGAGCGGCAAAACCGCGCTGCCCAGCCAGATGAAGCAGGAGGACGTCGCCCTGCTGCTGGAGCATACCAGGGCGGCGCGAGAGCAGTTCCTACAGCAGGGCGCGCAGGAGCTGAATCGAATTTCCAGGGAGGGTCCCACGCCGGAGAAGTTTTTGGGGCGCGCATACTCCATGATTACCGGGTATGCCAAAAACGCTCAGGACCATCCTCGTTGGGAGATTGATCCCGAATCCGATGATATTTATGGGGAGATTGACCGCGCCCTGGCGACTGCCCACCGAACCACTTCCACATTCCGCGACGGGGCCTCCGGCGTCCTGGCCGAATTGAAGCGCCGGGGCTGCGTGCAGGCAGAGGAGGATTTTTCACTTGACGGTCAGGCGTCCGCAGAGCGCGGGCCTTCCATGATGGCGTCGCTGGCTCAGGATCTCTATGATGGCATCTGGACCGCGCTGCGCCAAAGCGCTGCCGAAAAGAGTGATCCGTGGATTACGAAGTCCGGCCTGGAAGAGTATGGGGATTTTTGATGGCAGCGGCGTCTGGCCGTAAATCGCTGTCCGGCCCAGGTGCCCGCCCGCCGCGGGAAAAATTGATCCGCCCCCCTTTCCTTTTCCCCTTCTTTGGCCGATATAGAGGGTAGAGAAACTGGAAGGGAGGGTAATTCATGGCAATCCAACCCGTATCCGCCGTCGGGCGGGAGGACGCGGAGGAGCAGCAGGCCGGCCTGCTGGCCCAGTCGCTGAAAAAGCAGGAGGAGAGCCGCGCCTCCCTCACCGAGATGATCCAGGACGCCAAGGAGAAGGCCGACGCCCAGCGGGAAAAGTTCAAGCTGGCCAAGACCTCCCCCCGCTACGGCGACGCCCCGCTGGAGGCTTACGCCCGCCTGAGCCGGGCCCGCACCCAGGCCCAGGTCAGCTCCGCCGCGGGCTACGCCCGCCGCCGCATCGTCCAGCTGGAATCCGCCCGGCGGTCCGATCCCGACCACGCCGACCAGATCCGCGCCGCCGTGGGCCAGCTGAGGAAGGCCGTCGCCCGGGCGGGGCGCAAAAAGCTGGAGCTAAGCCGGGAGCAGCTGGCCCGTGCCCGCCAGAAGCGCATGGCCCGGGAGAACAAGCGCCGGGAGGAACAGCGCATCAAGCAGGAGCTGCGCCGCAGCCAGTCCATGCGGGCCGTGCGGGAATCCGGCTATTTCCGGGAAACGGAGATCGCAAACCGTCAGGCCGACCAGCTCACCGCCACCAAGATGGAGCTGAAGGCCCAGGCGGAGCAGCTGGGCGCCATCACTTCGGTGGACGCCGCGCTTCAGGGCTATTCCGCGGGCGCGCAGCTGGCCGCCGCCGACGTGGACGCCCCTATGGAGGCCCCCCAGGTAAACGTACAGGCGTAATTTAACCGCCCGCCGCATATGCGGCGGGCGGTTTTCTGCGCTTCCCGGGGCGTTACCGCTTCAGTTCCTCAAGGAACTGCTGCATCCGCTTCGTCACCAGCTCATCCTCTTTCATGCCCAGCAGCTCGTCCCGGCTCACCCATCGGAAATCGACGGTCTCGCCCTCTTGGAGCGTGACCGCCCCCTTGTCCCAATCGGTGACGCACTGAAACTCCACATAGATGGCGCAATTCTCCGGGGCGATCACCGTGCCCACCTGCGTCAGGTCCGTGGACACAATGCCCGTCTCCTCCCGCAGCTCCCTGGCGGCGCACTCCAGCGGCGTCTCCCCCGCCAGGGCGGAGCCGCCCGCCGTGGCCTCCCACATACCGCCCCAGGGCTTGCGCGGGTCCCGCTGCATCAGCAGGTAGGCGCCGTCGGCGTGCCTGACGATCACATCGCACACCAGATGGTACAGTCCCTGGGGGATGGACTCCCCTCTGACCAGGGTTTTGCCCGGGATTTTTTGAAAGTCCTTGTCATACGCATCCCAAAGTTCCATGTTTTCACCTCGCAAATTATGCCCCCAGCACCTTGGCCGCGTTCTCCTCGGCAAACTGCTTGCTGTAGAGGTCATGATAGTAGCCGTGGGCCCGCAGCAGGGACTGGTGGGTGCCCTGCTCCACGATCTTTCCGTCCCGCACCACCAGGATCATATCCGCCTTGCGGATGGTGGACAGGCGGTGGGCGATGAGGAAGGAGGTGCGGTCCTGGAGAAGGTGGTCGATGGCGCTTTGGATATACTGCTCGGTCTGGGTGTCGATGGAGGAGGTGGCCTCGTCCAGCACGAAGATGCGCGGGTCGGCCAGCACCGCCCGGGCAAAGGAGATCAGCTGCTTTTCGCCGGTGGACAGGCGGTCGCCCTCCTCGCCCACGTCGCTGTCCCAGCCCTGCTCCAGCTTGGCCACCACCTTGTCCGCCGACACCGCCCGGGCCGCCGCCTCGATCTCGGCATCGGAGGCGTCCAGCCGGCCATAGCGGATATTCTCCCGGACGGAGCCGGAAAACAGGTGGGGGCTTTGCAGCACATAGCCGATGTTGGAGTGGAGCCAGAGCTGGCTGCGCTCCCGGTAGTCCCGGCCGTCAATGAGAATCTGGCCCTGGGTGGGCTCGAAGAAGCGGCAGGCCAGATTCACCAGGGTGGACTTGCCCGCCCCCGTCTCCCCCACGATAGCCACGGTGGTGCCCGCGGGTATGTGGAGGTTGAAGTGCTCCAGCACGTTGTCCCCGCCGTCGGGGTAGCGGAAGGTCACGTCCTTGAACTCGATCTCGCCCTTCAGCGGCTCCCAGTTCTCCCGCTTGGGGTCGAAGCTGTCGCCGTACTTCTCCGCCACCTCGGGGGTGTCGGTGATCTGGGGCTGCTCGTTGAGCAGGTCGGTGACCCGCTCGATGGACGCCTGAAGGGCGATGAACTCCGCCAGATTGGCGGCGGTGATCTGGATGGGCTCGAATATGCCCATGGCGTAGGAGATGAACGCCGCCAGGGTGGCGATGTCCAGCACCTGGTCCGCCACCAGATAGCCTCCCCGCAGCAGCACGATGGCCACCGTCAGGGTGGAGAAAAACAGCGTCAGCGGGATATACACCGCGTTGAGCCGGGAGGCCCGCACGCCGGAGCCCCGCATGGTGTCGGTGAGCTCCCGGAAGTTTTTGATGCTCTGGTCCTCGATGACCAGGGTTTTGGAGGTCTTGGCTCCCGTGATGCCCTCGTTGAAGGCGCCGGTGATTTTGGAGTTGAGCTTGCGCACCTTGCGGTTCCAGTGGAGGATGCGGGGCTGGAACCAGCCCGTCAGCGCCGCCACCACCGGCACGATGAGGATGACCACCAGCGCCAGCCGCCAGTTGAGCAGCAGCATGGCCCCGAAGGCGCTGAGCACGTACAGCACCGCCCAGGCCATATCCGTCAAGCTCCAGGCGATATTGCCGGCGATGCGGTTGGTGTCGTTCATCACCCGGGTGATGAGGTAGCCCACCGGGGTGACGTTGTAGAAGGACAGGGAGAGGGTCTGCAAATGCCGGAACAGGTCCCGCCGCATATCCCGGCCCAGGTACATCTCCACATACATGGCCCGGCGGGCAAAGCCCACCACCATCAGCGTCTGCAGCACAATGGCCGCCAGGTAGGCCGCCGCGTATATGGGCAGGCCGTCCAGCGTCCCCTTCTCGATGAAGTGGCCGATGGCGTACTTCTGGAACAGGGGAAGAGCCACGTCCACCACGGCGGTGAGGCTGTTGATGAGCACCATTCCCGCGATGAACTTCTTGTAGCGGCCCAGAATGGGCAGCAGCCGCTTCCAGATGGCCCAGTCAAAGGATTTTGTATACTCTTTCTCGTCAAAGGCCGCCATTACGCCTCCCCCCTTTCTTCCACCAGCGCCCTGTCGTCGCTGCTCATCTGAATGTCGTAGATCTCCTTATAGATGCCCGGGCGGCTCACCAGCTCGGCGTGGGTTCCCTCGTCCGCCACCCGGCCCCCGTCCAGCACCAGGATGCGGTCGGCCTGCATCAGGCTGGTCACCCGGTGGGAGATGAGGATGACGGTGGCGTCCGCCATACGCTGCTTCAGCGCGGCGCGGATCTTTGCGTCGGTCTCCGCGTCCACGGCGGACAGCGAGTCGTCGAACACCATCACCGGCGCGTTTTGCAGCAGCATCCGGGCGATGGCCACCCGCTGCTTCTGCCCGCCGGACAGGGTGACGCCCCGCTCGCCCACCACCGTGTCCCAGCCGTCGGCCAGCTCGGCAATGGCCTCGTCCACGCAGGCGATCTGGGCGCAGGCGCGCAGCTCCTCCTCCGCGGCGTCCGGCCGGGTGGCGGCGATGTTCTCCCGGATGGTCTGGGAGAACAAAAATGGCTCCTGGAGCACCAGGCCGATCTGGCGGCGCAGCTCCTCCCGGGGGATGTCCCGGATGTCCGTGCCGCCCACGGTGATTCTCCCCTGGCCCTCCCCCAGGTCATAGAGGCGGTCCAGCAGGTGGACCAGGGTGGACTTGCCCGACCCGGTGCCCCCCAGAATGGCGAAGGTGGACCCCCAGGGGATGGTGAAGGACACGTCCCGCAGCACCTGCTGCCCCTCGTAGCCGAAGGTGACGTGGTCGAACGCGATGTCGCCGGACAAGCGGGCGGTCCCGGCCTGCGGGCCGTCCTTCTCCTCGTCGGCCTGGAGGATATAGCCCACCCGGTCCAGGGACACCCCCGCCTTGCTCATGTCGGACAGCACCCGGCCCAGCGACCGCACCGGCCACGCCATGGCGCTGTTGTAGATGACGAAGGCCTGGAAGTCGCCCAGGGAGAGCCCGCCGTTCACCGCCTCCACCGTCCCGGCCACGATCACCGCCATCACCTGGGCGGCGGTGAGGAAGGCCCCTGACGCCCAGTAGACGCTGAGCAGCTTGCCTAGCTCCACCCAGAGGGCGGAAAAGTGGTCGTTTTTCTCGCCAAACCGGTCGATCTCAAATTTTTCCCGGCCGAACGCCCGCACCACCCGCACGCCGGTGAGGTTCTCCTGGGTGCAGGTGGTCAGCTCGCCCTCCGCCTCGTCCGCAGCCTTGAACCGGTGGGATATCTTGCCGTAAAACACCCACGAGGCCAGCAGTGAGATGGGGATAAAGGCCAGCGACACCATGGCCAGGCGCCAGTTCATGGCCACCATGATGGAGGAGTAGAGCACGATGAGGAACACCGTGCGCACCACCTCCATCAGCTGATTGCAGACGAAGGTGCGGATGACCTCCACGTCGGAGGTGCACCGCTGGATGATGTCGCCGGTGGCGTGGGCGGTGTGCCATTGAAAGCTCAGGCGCTGGATATGGCTGTACAGGCCGTCCCGCAGGCTCTTCACAAAGCCCTCGGACCCCTTGGACAGGTTGACGCGCATACCGTAAATGCACACGCCCCGCGCCGCCGCCGCCAGCGCCACCCCCGCCGCCGCCCACCACAAAAAGGGCAGCGGATCGGCCCGCAGCCGGTCCAGCGGGATCAATCCCCGCAGAAAGCCCGGCAGGTCGGGGACCTCGCCCCCCAGCACCGAGTCCACGGTAAAGCTGATGATCTGGGGCACCAGGGCGTTACACACCGTGTTCATCCAGGCCAGCAGAATGGACGCGGCGAAAAAGCCCCAGCAGCCCCGCAGGTACCGCAGGATCAGCCCGGTCTTTTCCCGCCCGGACAGTTTGGTTTGTGATTCCATACACTTCTCCTTTCCTCATGGACGCAAAAAGCGCCCCTTCTGGACAGAAGGGACGCCGCATACCAAAATGACCGGGAATGGAAGCCCGATTACTCCATCCCCAAGGCGCGCAAATATCCCAACAATCCCATACTGCCTGCGTTCTTCTTGCCCACAAATAGAGTATTCAGCATATCGCGCGCCTCCTTTCTATACATTTTCACAGCGTTGACAAGTATATCCCTTTCCCCGGGGATTGTCAAGCCCTTATTTTTTCAGCGCCGCCGCCACTCCGGCGACATACGCCCCGTCCACCACCTTATAGCTGTCCTCCGGGGGGTACAGGCAGCCGCCGTAGTGGATGCCCCGGTCGTTCCGGGCGGAGGGGTCGGTCCGGACGGTGTGGCCCGACATGTGCAGCTGGGTGCAGCCGGTCTGGGCGGCCACCCACTCCAGGTTCCGGGCGTTGACGCCGCCGCCGGGGAGGATCTCAATGCGCCCATCGGCGTATTCCAGCATCTGCCGGATGGTGTCCGCCCCCAGGGGGACGCTGGACTGCTGCCCGCTGGTGAGCACCCTGGCCACCCCCAGCTCCATGAGCGTATCCAGCGCCCCGCGCCAGTCCGGGGTCACGTCGATGGCCCGGTGGAACACCGGCTCCTTCCCCCGCTCCCGGCACAGCTGGGCCAGTGCGCCGGTGCGCTGCGCGTCCACCGTGCCGTCCTCGCGGAGGAAGCCGAAGGCCAGCCCGTCCGCCCCGTGGTCCAGCAGCAGCTTCGCGTCCTCCACCGCGGCGGCGAACTCCGCCTGGGTGTAGCAGAACCCCCCCTCCCGGGGGCGCACCATGGCGATGATTTTCATTCCCGTCTCCCGCTTGGCCACCAGCAGGGACCCCAGCGTGGGGGTGAGCCCGCCGTGGAACAGGTCGCAGTTCAGCTCCGCCCGGTCCGCCCCGCCGCGGTGGGCCTCGATCACGTCGTCCGCGCTGCCGCAGCACACCTCAAGCAGAATCCTTCCCATAGCCCCGTCCTCCTTGTCTGTTTGGGGAATATTATATATTTCTCCCTCCCGCCTGTCAACAAGGGCTTGTCATCCCGCGGATAAGCCGGTAAAATAATCGGGAGAGGAGGGGACGCCATGTCCTTTGTATTCGACCGCCAGGCCTATGAGCGCCGGACGGCCTGGTTCACTCAGGCCCGGTTTGGGCTGTTTCTCCACTGGGGGCTGTACGCCATCCCCGCCCGGGGGGAGTGGGTGCGCAGCGTGGAGCGCATTCCCAGCGAGGATTACGACCCCCTCATGGCGGAATTTAACCCCAGGCACTGCGACATGCGCCAGTGGATGGCCGCCGCCAAGGGGGCCGGGATGCAGTACGCCGTGCTCACCGCCAAGCACCACGACGGCTTCTGCCTGTTCGACAGCGCGTATACCGACTTCAAGTCCACCAACAGCCCGGCGGGCCGGGATTTCGTCCGGGAGTTTCTGGACGCCGCCCGGGAGGCGGGGCTGAGGGCCGGGCTGTACTTCTCCCTCATCGACTGGCGCCACCCCGACTTCCCCCACTACGGCGACGAGAACCACCCCATGCGGGACGACCCCGCCTGCGGCAATGAGGGCCGGGATTTCAGCCGCTACCTGGACTACCTGCACGCCCAGGTGCGGGAGCTGTGCTCCAACTACGGCAGGCTGGACCTTTTGTGGTTCGACTTCTCCTACGGCCGGCTCCGGGGGGAGGCGTGGCGGGGGACCCAGCTGATGGAGCTGGTGCGCTCCCTCCAGCCCGGCGTGGTGGTGAACAACCGCCTGGAGGTGAGCGGCGAGGGCTTTGGCTCTCTGGCCGCCTGCGCCCCCACCCCCTTCCACGGGGACTTCGTCAGCCCCGAGCAGATCGTCCCTCCCGACGGCCTGTTCGACGCCCAGGGCCGCCCCCTGGTGTGGGAGAGCTGCGTCACCATGAACAACCACTGGGGCTACTGCGCCGGCGACCGGTTCTACAAGCCCGCCCCCATGCTGGTCAAAAAGCTGGTGGAGTGCGTGTCCAAGGGGGGCAATCTGCTGCTCAACGTGGGCCCCGACGCCCAGGGGCGTTTCCCGGACCAGGCCCAGGCCGTGCTGGCGGAGATGGGCCGGTGGATGGATCAAAACGGGGAGAGCGTCTATGGCTGCGGCCCGGCTGGCCTGCCCAAGCCGGACTTCGGCCGCTACACCCGCAGGGGGGATCGGCTGTACGCCCACGTGTTTGAGAACACCGTGGGCCCTCTGCCCCTGTTCGGGGTGGACAAGGACCGCATTTTGTCCATCCGCCGCCTGGCGGACGGCAGCGAGGTGAGGCTGTCCCACAGCTGGGTGCACAGCGACTACCCCGCCCTGGCCTTTGCCGAGCTGGGCCCCGACCCGGTGCTGCCCGACGAGATTGACACGGTGCTGGAGATCCGCCTCCGGCCCGAAATATAAGGAGGAACCAAAACATGGTCAAACTTTGGCAAGAAGAGAGCGCCGCCTGGCGCGTAGAATTGGAGCTGGACGGCCCGGGCGGAGCCCTGGCCCTGCGCACGGGGGTTCAGGGCCGTGTGCTCATCGTCGGTCTGGGGAAGGACCCCGGCCTTGAAACCCTCCGCCGCGCCGCCGCCAAGGCGGTGAAGGCCCTGCGGGAGCTGGGGGCTGACAGCGCCGTGCTGGACGCCGCCCCGGCGGTGAAGGCCCTGGGGCCCCAGGGCGCGGCCGCCCTGGCCCAGGGGGCGCAGCTGGCCTGCTACCGCCAGCCCGCCTGGAAGGAGCGGGAGGATACCCCCTTTACCCTCTACCTCGCCGGGGCGGAGGGGCTGGAGGACGCCCTGGCCCAGGCGGACGCGGTCACCCGGGCGGTGTGCTTCGCCCGGGACCTGGTGAACTGCCCCGCCAACCTGCTCACCCCCCAGGACATGGCCCAGCGGATGGCCCAAGCCGCCGGACCGCTGGGCGTGGAGGTGGAAATCCTGGACGGGGACCGGACCCGGGCGCTGGGCATGGGGGCCTACCACGCCGTGGCGGACAGCGCCGTCCACCCGCCCCAGCTCATCGTGCTGCGCTGGCGCGGCGGGCGGGAGGGCGCGCCCCCCATCGCCCTGGTGGGCAAGGGGGTGTGCTGCGACACCGGCGGCTACTGCCTGAAAACCGCCGCCGGGCTCAAGGGCACCCGGGGAGACATGGCCGGGGGCGCGGCGGTGTGCGGCGCGGTGCTGGCCCTGGCGGAGAACAAAGCGCCGGTGAACGCGGTGGCCGTCATCCCGGCGGTGGAGAACCGCCTGTCGGCGGACAGCTTCCTCCCCGGCGACGTGATCCGCTCCATGTCCGGCAAGACCATCCAGGTAAACAACACCGACGCGGAGGGCCGCCTCATCCTGGCCGACGCCATCACCTACGCCATCCAGCAGGAGGGCGCCGGCCGGGTGGTGGACATCGCCACCCTCACCGGGGCGTGCGTGGCCGCCCTGGGCTTCACCACGGCGGGGCTGCTCACCAATGACGAGGGGCTGTTCCACACCTTCCTGAGCGCCGCCGAGCGGGCCGGGGAGCAGTACTGGCGCTTCCCCGGCTTCCCCGAGTACCGGAAAATGATCGAAAGCCCGGTGGCCGACCTTTGCAATCAGTCCAGCGACGGCTGCGGGGCCATCACCGCGGGGCTCTTTGTGGGCGCGTTCGCGGAAAGCCTGCCCTGGATTCACCTGGACATCGCGGGCACCGCCTGGGTGGACCGGCCCCGCTGGGAGTACCAGACCGCCGGGGCCACCGGCGCGGGAGTGACCACCCTGTACGAGCTGTGCCGGGAGCTTTCCGATGCGCCGTGACGCCTGCTGGGCGCGGGAGCTCTCCGCCCTGGAGGGGGATCGCCGCCGGGCCATGGAGTTTCTCCGGGACCACCTGCCGGACAGCGATTTGGACTGCTATCCCTTCTCCCTCTTCCTGCGCTTTGCCCATCACGCCCTAGCCCTGCGGGAGGCGGCCCCCTGGTGCGGGGCGCTGGAGTGGGAGATTTTCGCCCACTACGTTCTCTTCCCCCGGGTGAACGACGAGGATCTGTCCTTCCACCGGGCGCTGTTTCACGCCTCCCTGTGGCCCCGGGTAAAGGACCTTCCCGCCGCGGAGGACCGGGTGCTGGAGGCCAACCGCTGGTGCTGCGAGCACGCCTCCTACGAGGCCCAGGACGAGCGTACCGCCTCCCCCTTGACGGTATACCGCTGCGGCAGCGGCCGGTGCGGGGAGGAGTCCGCCTTCCTGGTGTCCGCCCTGCGCAGCGTGGGCATCCCCGCCCGGCAGGTATACGCCCCCCGCTGGGCCCACTGCGGGGACAACCACGCCTGGGTGGAGGCGCTGTGCGATGGGACGTGGCGGTTTCTGGGGGCCTGCGAGCCAGAGCCGGTGCTGGACCGGGGCTGGTTCAACACCGCCGCCTCCCGGGCGGTGCTGGTGCACAGCAGGCTGTTCGGCTCCGGCAGCTCCCCCCTCCACGGCGCGCCCCTGGGGCGGGAGGGGGGCGTGAGCTGGTTTAACCAGACCTCCCGGTACGCCCGGACCCATACCGCCGTCCTCCGGGCGCTGCTGGACGGCAGGCCCGCCGCCGGGGCGGTTTTTGAGGTGCAGCTGCTCAACGACGGCTTTTTCCACACCATCGCCGCCCTCACCGCGGACGGCGCGGGACAGGCCCGGGTGGAGCTGGGGCTGGGCGGCGTCCACGTACTGGCCCGCCTGGGCTCCCTTGCTGCGGAGGGGGACTGCGAGGGGGACGCCCTCACCCTGGAGCTGGCCCCCCTCCCGTCGGGGGACAGCGGCTGGACGGACTTTGACGTTCGCGCCCCGGAGCCCGACCCCGCCCGGGCCGTCCCCCTCACCCCGGCCCAAAAGCGCCGGCGCGCCCGGGAGCTGGCCCAGTGCGCCGCCGCCCGCGCCCAGCGCCTGGCCGGACAGTACGACCCCGCCCGCGCCCTCCCCGGCCGGGAGGACCTGCTCCGGGCGGCCCGGGGGAACTTCGGCCAGATCGCCGCCTTTCTCGCCGGGGACGGCGGTCCCCGCCGGGAGGCGCTGGCGCACACCCTCACGGACAAGGACCTGCGGGACGCCGGCGCCGCCGCCCTGGCCGGACACCTGCAAGGCCTCCCGCCCCCGCCCCCCGGCGTGCCGGAGGAGGTGTACTGGCCCTATCTGGCCTGCCCCCGGGCGGCTCTGGAGCCCCTCACCCCCTGGCTGAACGGGCTGCGCGCCCTGCTGCCCCCCCTGGGGGACGATCCCGCCGCCCTGGCCTCCTGGCTGGAGGAGCGGACAGCCCTCGCGGACGGCCAGGACTCCTACCGTCCCCTGTACTGGCCGCCGCTGGCGGCGCTGCGGGCGGGGCGGTGCGATGAAAAGAGCCGCCGGGTGCTGCTCATCGCCGCCCTGCGCGCCCTGGGGGTTCCCGCCCGGCTGCGGCCGCTGGACGGCGCGCCCCAGTTCTGGCGGGACGGGGCCTTCCACGCCATCCGCCCGGAGGAGACGGGGACGCTGCGCCTGACCTGCCCCGGCACGCCCCCCGTCTGCGGCCAGGACTGGACCCTCTCCCGCTGGACGGGAACGGGCTGGCAGGCGCTGTCTCTGGAGGACGGGACCTGGACGGACGGCGCGCTCACCGTCCGCCTGCCCGCGGGGCGCTGCCGCCTTATCACCTCCACCCGCCTGCCCAACGGCAGCCAGCTGGCCTCCCGGCGGGAGCTGGACCTCTCCCCCGGCGAAACCGCCGCCGTGGAGCTGCGCCGCCGCCCCTTCGACCTGGAGCGGGCGCTCACCTGCCTGCCCATGCCTGCCACCCCCGCCCGCGCGCCGGACGGCGGGGAGACGGCCGACATCTTCCGCCTCAACGGCCGTCCCACCCTGCTGGTGTGGGTGGAGGAGGGTGCCGAGCCAACCGAGCACCTGCTGGGCGAGCTGGACGGCCAGCGCGCCGCGCTGGACTGCCTGGGGGTGAACGTACTCTTCCTCCTGCGCCGCCGGGAGGGAGCGGCCCAGCCCACCCTGGCCGGGCTGCTGGGGCGGTGGCCCGCCGCCCGGGTGCTGCTGGACGACTGGGCCTACAACCTGGAGGACTTCGCCCGGCGTCTGGCCTGCGACCCGGACGCCCCGCCCCTGGCGGTGCTGTGCGACGGCGCGGGCCGGGCCCGCTATGCCGCCAGCGGCTACCGGGTGGGGGGCGGGGCCATGCTGGCCCGTGCCGCCGCCTGCCTGCGCTGAGAACCGGCCCGCAGCTTGGAACGCGCGGAGGGAAGAGGCAGCGGGCGCGCAAAGGGCGGGGCGGATCATTTGGTCCGCCCCGCCCGCTTTCGTTTTGTCAAATCCCGCCCTGCTGGTACGCCCGGTGGAGGAAGGTGGCGATCTGCCCCCGGGTGCACACCTGGTCCGGCTCGAAGGTGGTGTCCGTGGTCCCGGTGGTGACCTCCTGCTCCACCGCCCAGGCCACCGCGCCGGCATAGGGCGCGTCCTGGGCCACATCGTCAAAGGCGCACGCCGGGGCATCCTTCCGGCCAAAGGCCGCCCAGATGTAGTCCATGGCCTGGGCCCGGGTGCACTCCGCCTCCGGGTCAAAGCCCTGGGCGATCACGCCCCGCTCCGCCGCCCAGCACGCCGCCTGGGCGTAAAACTCTTTGCCGCTGAGGGGGATGAAGCTCCAGCCCTGGCTGTCCGGCTCCCCCTCCGCCCGCCACAAAAAGGTGACGATCTCGGCGTGGGTGCAGTTGTCCTCCGGGGAGAAGGTATCCGGGCCGGTTCCCTGGGTAATCCGGGCCTCCACCGCCCAGGCCACCGCCTGGGCGTAATAGGCGTCCGCCTTCACGTCGGAAAAGGCCGTATTCGCCGGGGGCTGGGCGGAGGGGTCATAGCGGTAGTCCTCGCCGCTCAGCGCCAGCCAGCCGTCCACAAACAGGTCCTTCTCGTCCTGGGCGTAGGTGTAGACCGCGCCGCCGCCGTTGACCGCCGTATAGCTCTGGCCGCCGCCGCTCTCCCGCGCCCCGGCCAGGAAGAGCTTGTCCGGCGCGCCCGCCGTGCCCTCGTCGCAGTTGGTCAGATCCACCAGGTAATTCTTCCCGTCCTCCATGCGCACCACGTTCCACATGTGGCGGCCGCCGTTCATCTGGCCGGACACGGTGTAGCACCTCACGTCCCCGCTGAACCGGGACAGGTCGCACAGGTACTGGAACGCCTTGGAGTACCCCTCGCACACCACGTTGGTGGCGGGGTCGCCGTCGAACACGTACACCAGCTGCCAGGGGTCGCCGTAGGGCGCGCCGCCCCCCGCCGCCGCCTTGTTGTAAGACACCAGCGCGCAGATCTCCCGGCGGTAGGCGTCCAGCTTCTCATGGTCGGGCAGGTCCTGATAGCGCTCCACAATAGTCTTAGCGGTTTCCGCCGCCTGTTTCCCCCGGGCGGCCTCCTGGGCGTCCACCGTAGTGTCGCCGCCCCCCTGATAGTCCGGGGCCGTCTTGATCTGGATGACCAGGTTGCGGATGGACGCCCTCCCGTTCTGAACGGACCGGTCGTATTTCCAGCCGTACTGCAGCCCCCGCCAGTACAGCTCATAGGGGCAGTCCGCCGCCAAGGCCGTATACACCCGGTCCATGTTCAGGGTCTGGCTGAATTTCTCGTCCAGCTTGCTCAGCGCGGCCTGCCGGTTCTCCTCCGTCAGCCCCAGCTCCGCCATGCTCCAGGACAGGGAGCTCAGGTCGGGTATTTGAATGACGGTGCTGCTCCTGGTCCCGGCGGCGATTTTAGCCGCCTCCTCCCGCAGGACCTGGTATACCTCCCGGTCCGCGCCGGTCAGGCGGCTGCCCGCCCTGCCCGCCGGCTGCGCCGCCAACGCCCCGCCCTGGAGCAGTCCCACCGCCAGCGCCAGCGCCAGCAGCGCGGTAAGCAGTTGTTTTTTCATCTTGAGCTCCCCTTCCTTCGTCCGTTTCCCGCCAGACGCGTTTTTTTTATTTTATCAGACCCCCGGGGAAATTACAAGGGCGTTTCCGGGAAAGCGGGCCCTTTCCGCCGTTGAAAAAGCGCGCTTTGTGTGGTATAGTGGAGGAACGCCAAGATCTTGTGGAAGCTGGGAGGGGTGCGCCGTGGAGCCGCTGGAACAACTGACGGTCCCGCTGCTGGAGTGGTTCCGGGACAACGCCCGGTCCCTGCCCTGGCGGGACGACCCCACCCCCTATCACGTGTGGCTGTCGGAGATCATGCTCCAGCAGACCCGGGTGGCGGCGGTGCTGGACTACTACCGCCGGTTTTTGGAGCAGGCTCCCGACATCGCCGCCCTGGCCGCCCTGCCGGAGGAGCGCCTCATGAAGCTGTGGCAGGGGCTGGGCTACTACAACCGGGCCAGGAACCTGCAAAGGGCCGCTCAGGTGATCGTGGAGCAGTACGGCGGGGTGTTCCCGGCGGACTACGCCGCGGTGCGCGCCCTGCCGGGGGTGGGGGACTACACCGCCGGGGCCATCTGCTCCATCGCCTTCGGGCAGGCGGAGCCCGCCGTGGACGGCAATGTCCTGCGAGTATACGCCCGGATTGTGGGGGACGACGGGGACATCGCCGCCCCGCAGATGAAGCGGAAGGCCGCCCAGGCCGTGGGAGAGATCATCCCGCTGAACGCGGCGGGGACCTTCAACCAGGCGCTGATGGAGCTGGGGGCCACGGTGTGCCTGCCCAACGGCGCGCCGCTGTGCCAGCGGTGTCCGGCAAAGGGCTTCTGCGCCGCCCTGGCCCAGGGCCGCACCGGAGAGCTGCCCGTCAAAGCCCCCAAAAAGGCCCGGCGGGTGGAGAAGCGGGCGGTATGGCTCATCTTTTGGGAAAACCGCGTGGCCCTGCGCCGCCGCCCGGACAAGGGATTGCTGGCGGGGCTGTGGGAGTTTCCCAACGAGCTGTTTGGCGGGCAGGGGCCGGAGCAGTGGGGGATCGACGCCGAGCTCCAGGAATGGGGGGCCCAGGCCAAGCACATCTTTACCCACATCGAGTGGCATATGTCCATCCTGCCCGCGCAGGCCAAGGGGCCGCCGCTTCCTCCCGGCTGGGTATGGGCCGGCGGGGAGGAATTGGATGAGAAATACGCCGTCCCCAATGCCTTTGACCGGGCGTTGGAGTGCGCGAAACGGAGATTGAACGGGGGAGCATGACATGGCAAAGCTGTATTTTCGCTACGGCGTGATGGGGTCCAGCAAGTCCGCCAACGCGCTGATGGTGCGCTATAACTACGAGGAGCGGGGCCAGAGCGCCCTGATGGTGAAGCCCGCCCTGGACCAGCGGGAGGGGCACAGCGTGGTCAATTCCCGCATCGGGCTGCAATACGAGTGCATCTGGTTCGAGGAGCTGGAGAACATGCCGCCGGAGGCCATCCGGCGCCACCAGTGCATCATCGTGGACGAGGCCCAGTTCCTCACCCACGCCCAGGTGGACTACCTGACGGAGCTGGTGGACGGCTTGAACGTGCCGGTGATCTGCTACGGGCTGAGGGCCGACTTCAGCGGGCGGCTGTTCCCCGGGTCCGAGGCGCTGCTGGCCTGCGCGGACATCATCGAGGAGGTCAAGACCATCTGCTGGTGCGGCAAAAAGGCCATCTGCAACGCCCGGTTCGACAAAAACGGCGTGGTGCTCAAGGAGGGCGAGCAGGTGGTGCTGGGGGCCAACGACTGCTACATCGGCCTGTGCCGCCGCCACTGGAAGCAGGGCGATCTGGGCCCCGACGGCCCCAGGCCCCTCTCCTTCGGCTAGGATCAGAACGGGTGTTTCACGTGAAACATGCTGCGGACAGATTTGTGTGCCGCCTCTGCCCCCGGCAGTGCGGCGCCCCGCGGGACGGGCGCCGGGGGGAGGGCTTCTGCGGGATGCCCGCCCTGCCGGTGTGCGCCCGGGCGGCCCTCCACCGCTGGGAGGAGCCGTGCATCTCCGGGAAAACCGGCGCGGGGACGGTGTTTTTCTCCGGCTGCACCCTGGGGTGCGTGTTCTGCCAGAACCGCTCCATCAGCCGGGAGAACTTCGGAAAAGCCCTGTCCGAGGACGAGCTGTACGCCGTCTTTGGCCGTCTGGCGGACCAGGGGGCGTCCTGCATTGAGCTGGTCACCCCCACCCAGTTCACCCACGCGCTGGTCCGGGTGCTGGCCCGGCCCATCCCCGGAGGGCTGCCGGTGGTGTGGAACAGCGGCGGCTATGAGCGGCCGGAGGTGCTGCGCGCCCTGGAGGGACGGGTGGACGTGTACCTGCCCGACCTGAAATACGTCGCCCCGGCGCTGGCCCAGCGCTATTCCGGCGCGGCGGACTACCCCGAGGCGGCCAAAGCCGCCATCCTGGAGATGTACCGCCAGCGCGGGCCGGTCCGGCTGGAGGGGGGACTGCTGAAAAGCGGCGTGCTCATCCGGCACCTCATCCTGCCCGGGCAGACGCGGGAGGCCCAGCGGGTGATGGACTGGGTGGCGGACAGCTTCCCCCCCGGGGCGGTGCTGTTCTCCCTCATGGCCCAGTACACGCCTGTGGGGGCGCTGGACGGCTGCCCCGAGCTGCGCCGGCCCCTGCGCCCCTCCGAGCTGCGCGCCGCCAGGGCGTACATGGAAAGCCTGGGGCTGGCGGGGTACGTGCAGGAGCTGGACTCCTGCGGGGAGGGGTTCATCCCCGCCTTCGATCTGACCGGCCTATCATAGAGCAAAAAACGGCGTGGGAGCGCTCCCGCGCCGTCTTTTTACGCCTCCTGCCAGCCCTTGCAGACGTCCACCCACCGCTCATAGCCGGAGCAGCGCTCCAGCTCGGGGATGGACAGCTCGATGGCGCTGTTTCCGCTGCCGCAGGCGGGGAACACCGTCTCGAACCGCTTGAGGGACTCGTCCAGATAGACCGTCACGCCCTCGTTGACGGCAAAGGGGCATACGCCGCCCACGGCGTGGCCCACCAGCGTCTCCGCCTCCTGGGGGGAGAGCATTTTGGCCTTGGTCCCGAACTGGGCCTTGTACTTGGGGTTGTCGATTTTCGCGTCCCCAGCGGCCACGATGAGGATGGGGGCGCCGTCCACCAGGAAGGACAGGGTCTTGGCGATGCGGCAGGGCGCGCAGCCCAGGGCCTGGGCCGCCAGATCCACGGTGGCGCTGGACACATCGAATTCCAGCACCCGGTCCTCCATGCCGAGGGTGCGGAAATAGTCCTTTACACGCTGAATTGACATGGTTTTTCTCCTGTCTTGTGTAGAATAAGGGCGGCGGAGGTGTCCTCCGCCGCCCGTTCTGCCTGTTGGGGTTTCTTGCTTGAATTACTTAATGTTGAAGAAAGCGCTCTTGCCCAGGTACACCGCCGCGTCGCCCAGCTCTTCCTCGATGCGCAGCAGCTGATTGTACTTGGCCACGCGGTCGGTGCGGCTGGGAGCGCCGGTCTTGATCTGGCCGGCGTTGGTGGCCACGGCGATGTCGGCAATGGTGGCGTCCTCGGTCTCGCCGGAGCGGTGGGACACGATGGCGGTGTAGCCGGCCCGGTTGGCCATCTGGATGGCGTCCAGGGTCTCGGTCAGGGTGCCGATCTGGTTGACCTTGATGAGGATGGAGTTGCCCACGCCCTTGGCGATGCCGTCGGACAGGCGGGCCACGTTGGTCACGAACAGGTCGTCGCCCACCAGCTGGACCTTATTGCCGATGGCCTTGGTGAGCATAGCCCAGCCCTCCCAGTCGTCCTCGGCCATGCCGTCCTCCAGGGAGATGATGGGGTAGGTGTCCGCGAACTTCTTCCACATGTTCACCAGCTGCTGCTGGGTCATCTTCTTGCCGGACTTGGGCTGGATATAGCACTTCTCCTCGTCGTTCCACCACTCGGAGGAGGCGGCGTCAATGGCGATCATGAAGTCCTCGCCGGGCTTGTAGCCGGCCTCGGAAATGGCCTGCACGATGACCTTCAGGGCGTCCTCATCCTTCTTCAGGTTGGGGGCGTAGCCGCCCTCGTCGCCCACGCCGGCGGCGGGAGTGCCGTTATCCTTCAGGGTCTTTTTCAGCTGGTGGAACACCTCGGCGCACATTTGCAGGGCCTTCTTCCAGCAGCAGGCGCCCACGGGCATAATCATGAACTCCTGGATCTCCACGTTGTTGGTGGCGTGAGCGCCGCCGTTGAGAATGTTCATCATGGGGACGGGCAGGGTCTTGGCGTTGACGCCGCCGATATAGTTGTAGAGGCTGGTGCCCATGCTCTCAGCGGCGGCCTTGGCCACGGCCAGGGAGCAGCCCAGAATGGCGTTGGCGCCCAGGCGGCCCTTGTTGGGGGTGCCGTCCAGCTCGATCATGGCCTTGTCGATGGACACCTGGTCCAGGGCGTTCATGCCGATCAGGCACTCGGCCAGCTCGGTGTTCACGTTGCTGACGGCCTTCTCCACGCCCTTGCCCAGGTAGCGGCTCTTATCGCCGTCCCGCAGCTCGCAGGCCTCGTGGATGCCGGTGGAGGCGCCGGAGGGAACCGCGGCGCGGCCCATGGTGCCGTCCTCCAGGACGACCTCCACCTCGACGGTGGGGTTGCCGCGGGAGTCGATAATTTCACGGCCAAGGACGTCAACGATCTCAAGCATCTGTTTCATGGGAATCAAGCTCCTTTCAAATTTCAAAGGGTGATATATTCCAGAGACACAGTCTCACGGATCACGGGAAAATTATTTTACGATCAGGGTCTGTCCAGTCATTTCGGCGGGCTGCTTCAGCCCCATCAGGTCCAGCATGGTGGGGGCCAGGTCGGCCAGGCGGCCGTCCCGCAGCGTCACGTCCGCGCCCACCACGCAGCAGGGCACCAGGTTGGTGGTGTGGGCGGTGAAGGGGGAGCCGTCTGGCTCCGCCATGTGCTCGGCATTGCCGTGGTCGGCGGTGATGATGGCCACGCCGCCCATCTCCCGGGTGGCGTTCACCACCTGGCTCACGCCGTCGTCCACCGCCTGGGCGGCCTTGACGGCGGCGTCGAACACGCCGGTGTGGCCCACCATGTCGCAGTTGGCGAAGTTGAGGATCACCACGTCGTACTTGCCGCTCTTGATGCGCGCCACCGCCTCGGCGGTGACCTGGGGCTGGCTCATCTCGGGCTGGAGGTCATAGGTGGCCACCTTGGGGGAGGGGATGAGGCAGCGGTCCTCCCCGGAGAACACCTGCTCCACGCCCCCGTTGAAGAAGAACGTGACATGGGCGTACTTCTCCGTCTCGGCAATGCGCAGCTGGGTCATGCCCTGCTGGGCGATATACTCACCGAAGATATTGTCCAGGCTCTCCTTGGGGAAGGCGATGACCACGTTGGGCATGGAGGCGTCGTAGGAGGTGGTGCACACGTAATTCACGTGGAAGAAGCCCTTCCTGCGCTCAAAGCCGGCGAAGTCGGGGTCCACGAAGGTGCGGGTGATCTCCCTGGCCCGGTCGGGGCGGAAGTTCATGAAGATGATGGAGTCGCCCTCACCGATCTCGGCGTGCTCTGCGGTGACGACGGGCACCACGAACTCGTCGGTGACGCCCGCGTCATAGCTGGCCTGCATGGCCCCCACGGGGTCGCCAATAAAACGGGCCTCGCTCTCGCCGTACACCATGGCCTTGTAGGCGCGCTCCACCCGGTCCCAGTTGGTGTCCCGGTCCATGGCGTAGTAGCGGCCGGAGATGGTGGCGATCTGGGCGCCGTACTGGTCGCAGGTCTCCTTCATCTGGGCCACGAAGTCCTTCCCGGAGGTGGGGGGCACGTCGCGGCCGTCCATAAAGCAGTGGACGAAAATCTTCCCGCAGCCCAGATCGTGGGCCATCTTCACCGCCGCCTGGATGTGGGTGATGTGGCTGTGGACGCCGCCGTTGGACATCAGGCCGTAGATGTGGACGGCCCTGCCCGCGTTTTTGGCGGCCAGCATGGCGTCCTTGTAGGCGGGGTTCTGGAAGAAGTCCCCGTCCTGAATGGCCTTGGTGATCTTGGGCAGGTCCTGGAACACCACCCGGCCCGCGCCGATGTTGGTGTGGCCCACCTCGGAATTGCCCATCTGCCCGTCGGGCAGGCCCACGTCCATGCCGGACGCGGACAGCCTGCACATGGGGTTTTCGGCAAAGATGCGGTCCAGATTGGGGGTGCTGGCGGCGGCGATGGCGTTGTCCCCCGCCGCGGTGGAGGAGGACAGGCCAAAGCCGTCCATGATGATAAGTGTGGTAGGTGTTTTCATAACATACCTCGTGTCGTCACGCTCGGATTGGACGCGCTCTTCCCGGCTCGCTTGTGGGCTCAGCCGGCGATGGGCGCGTCTATCCTCGCGCTTCTTATTCCTGGTTCGCGGCGTTGATGATCGCCATGAAGTCGTCCGGCTTCAGGGACGCGCCGCCGATGAGGCCGCCGTCGATGTCGGGCTGCGCCAGCAGCTCGTGGGCGTTCTTGGCGTTCATGGACCCGCCGTACTGGATGGTGACGGCCCGGGCCACCCGCGCGCCGTACTGCTTGCGGATGATGGAGCGGATGTGGGTGCACACCGCGCCCGCCTGCTCGGCGGTGGCGGTCTTGCCGGTGCCGATGGCCCAGATAGGCTCATAGGCGATGACCACACGGCGCACCTGGGTGTCGTTTAAGCCCGCCAGGGCCACCTTCACCTGATAGGAGATCAGCTCCTCGGTGACGCCCAGCTCCCGCTGCTCCAGACTCTCGCCCACGCACACGATGGGCCGCAGGCCGGCCTCCAGGGCGGCGTGGACCTTCTTGTTCACGGTGAAGTCGGTCTCGTTATAGTACTGGCGGCGCTCGGAGTGGCCGATGATGACGTACTTGGCGCCCACGTCCTTGAGCATCTCCACGGTGATCTCGCCGGTGAACGCGCCGCTGGCCTCGTAGTGGCAGGTCTCGCCGCCGATGGCCACGCGGGTGTCCTTAAACAGGCGCACGGCGCCGGGGATGTTCACCCCGGGAACGCACAGCACCACCTCGCACCACTTGTGGCGGCCCAGCTGGGGCTTGAGCGCGTCGGCAAAGGTCTTGGTCTCGGTGAGGGTCTTGTTCATCTTCCAGTTTCCGGCGATGATGGTCTTGCGGTACTTGAGGTTCATTTGTGGAACTCCCTTCTTTTATTTGGAACGAGGTCTAATGGTTACGGTCCTGATGCCGGTTTCAGGCGTCCAGCAGGCAGGCGGCGCGATGAGGTTACGCGTCCAGCAGGCAGGCGACGCCCGGCAGCTCCTTGCCCTCCATGAATTCCAGGGAGGCGCCGCCGCCGGTGGAGATGTGGGTCATCTTGTCGGCATAGCCCAGCTGCTGCACCGCCGCGGCGCTGTCGCCGCCGCCGATGATGGTGATGGCGTCCGTCTTGCTCAGGGCCTCGGCCACCGCCTTGGTGCCCGCCGCGAACTTCTCGAACTCGAACACGCCCATGGGGCCGTTCCAGATGACGGTGCCCGCGTCGGCCACGGCGTCACAGTACAGCTTGACGGTCTCGGGGCCGATGTCCAGGCCCTGCCAGCCGTCGGGGATCTGGCCGGCCTTGACCACCTGGCTGTCGGCGTCGGGGGCGAACTTGTCCGCGGTCACGGTGTCCACGGGGAGCAGCAGCTTCACGCCCTTGTCCGCGGCCTTCTTCACCATATCGTTGGCGTAGTCCTTCCAGTCCTCCTCCAGCAGGGAGTCGCCCACGCTGCCGCCCTGGGCGGCGGAGAAGGTGTAGGCCATGCCGCCGCCGATGATGATGGTGTCGGCAATCTCCAGCAGGTTGTTGATGACGCCGATCTTGGAGCTTACCTTGGAGCCGCCCAGGATGGCCACCAGGGGGCGCTTGGGATTGGCCAGCGCGCCGCCGATGAAGTCCAGCTCCTTCTGGATCAGGAAGCCGGACACGGCGGGCAGGTAGTCGGCCACGCCGGCGGTGGAGGCGTGGGCGCGGTGGACGGCGCCGAAGGCGTCGGACACGTACACCTCGGCCATGGCCGCCATCTTCTTGGCCAGCTCGGGGTCGTTCTTGGTCTCGCCCTTTTCAAAGCGGGTGTTCTGGAGCAGCAGAATCTGGCCGGGCTGGAGGGCGGCGGCCTTGGCGGTGGCGTCGGGACCCACCACGTCGTCGGCCAGAATCACGTCCTTGCCCAGCAGCTCGCCCAGCCGGGCGGCCACAGGCTCCATGCGCAGCTCCTGAAGGGACTTCTTCCACTTCTCCTCGGTGATGGACGCCTCGTCCTTGCCCTTCTCCAGCTGCTTCTTCTTGTAGCTGTCGAAGGTGGCCACCGGCTTGCCCATGTGGGAGCAGGCGATGACCGCCGCGCCCTGCTCCAGCAGGTACTGGATGGTGGGCAGGGCGGCGCGGATGCGCTTGTCGTCGGTGATGACGCCGCTGCCGTCCTTGGCCATGGGCACGTTGAAGTCGCAGCGCAGCAGCACCTTCTTGCCCTTCACGTCGATGTCCTTGACCGTCTTCTTGTTGTAATTCATGGTGATCTAGCTCCTTTCATCATTACAATTTGAAGTGAATTAAGGTTTGTATCCTGGATGCCTTGCTTTGTTGTCACGCTTCCGCACTGTCATCCTGGGGCTGGACGCGCCGCCGGGCCGCTTCCGCTCAGCCCGGGGAAGCCCTGCTGCTTCAGCGCCTCGTAGGCCAGCACGGCCACCGAGTTTGCCAGGTTCAGGCTGCGGGCGTCCTCCCGCATGGGAATGCGGATGCAGCGCTGGGCGTG
The DNA here is from genome assembly GCA_949841355.1 of uncultured Oscillospiraceae bacterium. GTDB lineage: Bacteria > Bacillota > Clostridia > Oscillospirales > Oscillospiraceae > Enterenecus. Next base: position 32,766 of record CATKZP010000008.1, on the reverse strand, counting down.
AGCCATGCGAAACGCCTCCGGCAGTCCGGCGGTCTCCTTGCCGAAGAACAGCCAGCACCCGTCCCGGAATTGGGCCTGGGCGTAGTCCCGGGGGGCCTTGGTGGTGGCCAGCCACAGGTCGGTCACAGCGTTTTGGGCAAACAGGTCGTCCAGGCCGTCGTATACCCGCAGGTCCACCATGGGCCAGTAGTCCAGCCCCGCCCGCTTCACCGCTTTTTCGCTGATGTCGAAGCCCAGGGGCTTCACCAGGTGCAGGCGGCTGCGGGTGGCGGCGCAGGTGCGGGCGATATTGCCGCAGTTCTGCGGGATTTCCGGCTCAACTAACACGATATTGACCATATGTTCCCCCAAATTCTCTCTCAACCATGCACATTATAGACGCTTGACAAAAAAATAGCAAGAGAAAATGTGGCGAAACTGTCAAAAATTTACCCGTTTTTGCTGGCACATTGAACAGCAGCCCCTTTATTTTTCAAATTTTTAGAATTGGGGGCCGTTTTTGGGGGGCGCCGCAGGATTTTTTTATCCCCCGCGCAACCCTCCGGCGGGACGGCGGGTATTGTTAGCAGACGGGCTCATTGTGCGGCCCGGAGGCAGAGGTTGCCATTTCCCCCCGCATGTGCTACAATAGCCGCGATTACCCGATAGACCGTACAGCTTCTAAGGGGAGGATAAGGGCATGGATACCATGATGATCGGCATTGCCGGGGGAACCGGCTCAGGCAAAACCACCCTGACCCGCAGGCTTCAGGACGCCTTTGGGGCGGACGTGTCCGTGGTCTACCACGACAACTACTATAAAAAGCACGTGGGGATGAGCTACGAGCAGCGCGCGGCGCTGAACTACGACCATCCCGACGCCTTTGACACGGACCTGATGGTGGCGGACCTGAAAAAGCTGGCGGCGGGCGAGGCCATCCGCTGCCCGGTGTACGACTATTCCATCCACAACCGCTCGGAGGACACCGTGGAGGTGCGCCCCACCAAGGTGGTCATTGTGGAGGGCATCCTCATCTTTGCCGACCCGGCCCTGCGGGATCTGATGGACGTGAAGATCTTCGTGGACACCGACGCCGACGTGCGCATCCTCCGCCGCATCCTCCGGGATGTGAAGGAGCGGGGCCGCTCGCTGGACTCGGTGATCTCCCAGTACCTCACCACCGTCAAGCCCATGCACGAGCAGTTCGTCCAGCCCTCCCGCCAGTACGCCGACATCGTGGTGCTGGCCGGCGGGCACAACCTGGTGGCCCTTGACATGATCACCCAGCGCATCCGGGGCCATATCGAGAACCGCTAGGCGCAAGGAAATCCGCAAAACCGGGCAGACTATAGGCGCAAGGCGCGCTTTTCAGCCTGTCCCGCTCCGCGGCCCGTCCGGCGCCCGGTTCCAGCAAACTGAAAATTTGATTATCTAAGGAGAATGCCGTCATGAAAAAACTCATTTCCCTGTGCACCGCCGCCGTGCTGTGCCTGTCCCTGCTGTCCGCCTGCGGCGCGCCCAATCAGGGGGACGCCCCCTCCGATACTCCCTCCGACACCCCCGCCGTCAAGGACGCCAACCTGGCCGACTTTGCCGCCGCGGTCCAGGAAAACCACGAGTTCGCCGCCCTGGAGAAGGCCGACCCCGCCGACGAGGAGCTGGGCGCCATCATGCTGGAGAACAACTACCCCGGCCTGAAGGACATGGACCTGGAGCAGGTGGAGGTCTATCTGCCCATGATCTCCTTCAGCGGCGGCGAGCTGGCGCTGGTCCAGGCCAAGAGCGCCGAGGACGCCGCTGAGGTGAAGAAGATCTTCCAGGCCCGCATCGACGCCAAGGGCACCGACGGCCCGGGCAACTACCCCGAAGAGGTGGAGATGTGGCAGCGCAGCGCCCAGGTGGCGGAAAACGGCGCTTACGTCATGCTGGTCTGCCACGGCGACGCCGACGCCATCGTGGAGGAATTCAACGCCCTGTTCGCGTAAAGAGCGCGGAGCGTCCCCGCTCCCCGTGACCACATAAGCCATCAAGTAACAAAGGAGTTCTGCGACATATGAAAAAGCGTATTCTTGCCATGACCCTGTGCGCCGCCCTGGCGCTGGCCCTGCTGGCCGCGTGCAGCGACCGCGCCGCTCAGCAGAGCGCGGACCCCACCGATCCCGCCGTCACCGACGGCCCCCTGAGCGACCCCGACCCCACCCAGGAGCCCTCCGACACCCCCAGCCCGGAGCCGTCTGAGGAGCCCTCCGCCGAGCCCTCCGTGGAACCCAGCGTGGAGCCCTCTGAAGCGCCCAGCGAAGATCCCTCCCTCAAGCCCCTGCCCACCACGCCCGAGCCCACTCCCACGCCCAAGCCCACGCCCGCTCCTACCCCCACTCCGGCGCCCACGCCCACTCCCACGCCGGAGCCCACCCCCGCTCCCGCCGGGGACGTGGACCTGGCCGCCTTCTACACGGACATGACCAGCCAGTATCAGTTCGGCTTTTTGGAGCTGGCCTCCACCGAGCTGCTGGACGGCTACTACGCCGGTCTGTCCGCCGTGGACGCCCAGCAGTGCCTGGTCTATATCACCCAGATGTCTTTGAACAACGGCGAATTCGGCCTGGTGCAGGTGAGCGACAGCGCCGACGTGGACACGGTGAAGGCCATCTTCCAGGCCCGCATCGACTATATGGCGGGGGACGGCGAGGGCCCCGGCGGCGCGTGGTATCCCGGGCCCACCGAGCAGTGGACCAATAACTCCCGGGTGGTGTCCAACGGGAATTACGTTATGATGGTGGTCCACGAGAACTGCGACGACATCGTGTCGGCGTTCAACGCCTTATTCCAGTGATAAACGGCCGGGAGGGGAGCGGGAAACCGCTCCCTTCCCGCAAATCTGCCCTGCGAGGTGAAGGTCTGTGATTTTTTCCAGCCCGTATTTTCTCTTCCTCTACTTCCCCATTGTGCTCACGCTCTACTATATCTCCCCACTGCGCTGGCGCAATCTGGTGCTGCTCATCGCCAACCTGATCTTCTACGGCTGGGGCGAGCCGGTGTATGTGCTCATCATGTTCCTGTCCATCGCCATCGACTATTCCCACGGGCGCATCGTCACCCGCTGCAAGGCCGGGGGGAACGACCGCGGGGCGCGGATGGCGGTGGCGTCGTCGGTGGTGTTCAACCTGCTGCTGCTGGGTTTCTTCAAGTATTACAACTTCATCGCCGGCAGTCTGGCGGCGGTGGGGCTGAGCTTCCTGCCCGTCATCGACAGCCTGCCCCTGCCCGGCGGCACCATCCCCTTCACCCTGCCCATCGGCATCTCGTTCTACACCTTCCAGACCATGAGCTACACCATCGACGTGTACCGGGGGGACGCCCGGTGTCAGAAGAACATCGTCACCTTCGGCACCTTCGTCACCCTGTTTCCCCAGCTCATCGCCGGGCCCATCATCAAGTACAAGGACCTGGACGACCAGCTGGAGCACCGGGACCACACGGTGGAGAAATTCGCCTCCGGCGTGCAGCGCTTCACCATCGGGGCCTGCAAGAAGGTGCTGCTGGCCAATGCCCTGGGCCCCCTGTGGGACGTGTACCTGGCCACGCCGTCCGCCCAGCTCACCACCCTGGGGGCCTGGCTGGGGATTATCGCCTTCTCCCTTCAGCTCTACTTTGACTTCTCCGGCTACTCGGACATGGCCATCGGCCTGGGGCGGATGCTGGGCTTTGAGTTTTTGGAGAACTTCAACTACCCCTATCTGTCCAAGTCGGCCAGCGAGTTCTGGCGGCGGTGGCATATCTCCCTGGGCAGCTGGTTCCGGGAGTACCTGTACTTCCCCCTGGGGGGCAGCCGGGTGAGCCGGGGCCGGATGGTGCTCAACCTGCTCATCGTCTGGGCGGCCACCGGCATCTGGCACGGGGCCAGCTGGAACTTCCTGCTCTGGGGCCTGTACTGGTTTGTGTGGATCACCCTGGAAAAGCTGTGGCTGGGCCAGGCGCTGGACAGGGCCCCCGTCTGGCTGACCCATGTGTACGGCGTGCTCGTGGCCATCGTGGGCTGGGCCATCTTCGCGGTGGAGGACTTCGCCGCCATGGGGCCGTACCTGGCCGCCATGTTCGGCTTTGGGGCCGGGGCGCTGGATACGGATTTCCTCTATTACCTGCGCAACTACCTGCCCATTCTGGCCATCGCCGTGGCGGCGGCCACGCCCCTGGGCAAAAACCTCTGGCACAGGCTGCCGGAGCGGGCGCAGAAGATCGCCTTCCCGGTGCTGATGCTGGCGGGGCTGGTGTTCACCACCGCCTATCTGGTGGACGGCACCTATAACCCATTCCTCTACTTCCGCTTCTAAGGGGGAAAGCGTATGAGCAAACAATATTCTATCTTTATCACCGCGCTGTTCTGCCTGTTCACCTTCGGCTTTGGCATCGCGCTGATCCTCTCCCCCAGCCGGGACTTCTCCGACCAGGAGAACCGCTTTCTGGCCCAGTTCAAGGCCCCCACCCTGGACACTTTGCGCTCCGGCAAGTTTATGGAGAGCTTTGAGGATTACGTCACCGACCAGTTTCCCCTGCGGGACCAGTGGATTCAGCTCAAGGCGTACTCCGAGCGCGCCCTGGGCAAGCAGGAAAACAACAAGGTCTACTTCGGCGGGAACGGCACCCTCTTCGCCCAGTTCCAGGTCCCCTCCGAGGAAGAGCTGGAGCAGAAGGCGGGCTATGTGAACAAGCTGGGGGCCAACCTGGACGTGCCGGTGTATTTCTCCCTGGTGCCGGACAAGAGCTTTGTGCTGGCGGATCTGCTGCCCGCCAACGCCCCCAACGTGGACGACGGCTCCACCATTGAGAAGGCCCGGGGGCTGTGCGGGGACGGGGTGACATTTGTAGACCTGCGGAACGCGCTGGCGGGCCGGAACGACTTTTACCGCACCGACCACCACTGGACCACCCTGGGCGCCCAGCACGCCTGGGAGGCCCTGCGGGCCGGAATGGGCCTCACCGGGCAGGCAGGGGACACGGACGGCCTCTCCTACCAGGGGCTGTCCTACACCCAGGTGAGCGACAGCTTCTACGGCACCACCTACTCCTCCTCCGGGGCGGCGTGGGTGGAGCCGGACAGCATCTACACCGTCATCCCCGAGGGCGGTACCAGGGGCCGCACCACCGTGGACCGCTACCCCGAGGGCGTGGCCATTCCGGGCGGGCTGTACTACCCGGAGAAGCTGGAGGTCAAGGACAAGTACGCCTACTTCCTGGGGGGCAACCAGCCCCTGTGCGTCGTCAAGAACCCCGACGCCGAAAACGGCAGGCTGCTGGTGATCCGGGACTCCTACGCCGACTGTCTGGCCCCCTTCCTGTCGGAGGCGTTCCAGGAGGTCCACCTGTTCGACCTGCGGTATAACAACACGTCGCTGAAAAAGTACGTGGCGGACAACGGCATCGACCAGGTGCTGGTGCTCTACTCCGCGGCCAACTTCTCCACCGACCAGAACCTGTTCAAGCTGGGGCTGTAAAGCCGCCCCTCCGGCCAAATCCCTTCAGGCCGGGACTGCACGCGAAAGAAGCCCCTCCGGCGTGTCCGGAGGGGCTTTCGTTATTCCTTGTCCCGGTTTTTCCGGTACCAGTCCAGCCGGTCGTCCCACCTGCGCCCGCTGGCCCGGTAGTAGATCTCAATGCCCGCCGTGATGGCCGCGAAGATGAGCAGGAAGGCCGCCCCAAAGCTCACCCACGCCCCGGCGTTCTCCGCCGGGAACCAGCCGAAGCCCACCGCGATGCCGGTGAGGACGGCCCCAAAGACGAGGAAAAACGTCACCATCCGCCAGCCGTAGGCCAGCTTCTTGAGGAACAGGTCGGAGAACGCCACAACCTGCATCGTCCCCGCCGCCACGCTGGCCAGCAGCACGGAGAACAGCTGAGGCAGGGACGCGCTCTCCTGCTGGAACACCCACAGGAAAAACAGGTAGATACACATGGCGGCGGCATAGGCCAGCGCCACACGCTCCTTGATGGTCACGACTACCTCAAAAAACTTTTTCATGGGTTCCGCTCTCCTTTCACAAGCCCAGCTTTGCCTTGATGGCGGGGACATACTGGCGGTTGGCCACCACCACCTCGCCGCTGCTCATGGTCAGCCGCAGCCGCCCCCCGAAGTCGGGGCGCAGCGAACGCACCTGGGCGAAATTCACAATGGCTGACTTGCTCACCCGCACGAAGTCCCTGGGGGCCAGCTGCTCCTCCAGCTCGTACAGCCGCAGCCGGGTCTCGTACACCCCGCCCGCCGTATACAGGAAGGTCCCCCGGTCCACGGTGTCGATGTAGAGCACCTCCGCCCCGTCCAGGATGCAGGTCTCGCCGTCCCTCTCCCCGGTGAGCCGGGCGTCGGCCAGCCGCAGCAGCTCGATGAGCCGGGCGGTCTGGGCGTCCATGCGCTTGCAGCGCACGCTCACCTCCGTCTGCTCCAGCTCCGGGCACTCCTCCACGGTCACTTTCATGGGCGTCGTCCTCCTTTCGCAGCTGCATCTTGAGCATACACGACGGCCCCGCCCTTGGCAAGGGGCGTCGACGCGACCTGCCGGAATGGGCGCCCAAGCTGCAAAAAACCGGGCGCGGAAAATTTCCGCGCCCGGTTGGAGCGTTTCACGTGAAACATTCGTTTTAAAGCAGATCCTTCTTCTTCAGCACGATTCCCGCCGCCACGATGATGGCCGCGGAGATGAGCAGCGGCGGCCAGAAGCTCCCGGCGAAGGGCAGCCACCCCACGTTCATGCCGTAAAAGCTGAACACGATATTGGGCACCGTCATGAGGATGGTGACGGAGGCCAGCAGCTTCATCACCACGTTCAGGTTGTTGGAGATGACGGAGGCGAAGGCGTCCATCATGCCCGAGATGATGTCGGAGTAGATCTGGGCCATCTCGATGGCCTGACGCACCTCAATGAGCACGTCCTCCAGCAGGTCGTGGTCCTCCTCGTAGAGGGTGACGATGCGCCCCCGGAGGATCTTCTCCAGCGTCACCTCGTTGGCCTTCAGCGACGTGTTGAAGTAGACCAGCGACTTCTCCAGGTCCAGCAGCTGGATGAGCTCCTTGTTCCGCTGGGACTTGTACAGCTGCCGCTCCATGTGGTTATAGGTCTTGTCGATCTGTTTCAGGTAGCTTAAGTAGCGCTTGGCCACCAACAGCAGGATGTTCAAAATGAACCGGGTGCGCTGCTCGGTGCGCACGTCCCGCACCACGCCGTCCTGAAGGTCCCGCACCACCGAGGTCTCCTTCAGGCACACGGTGATGATGTGCTTCTCCGTCACGATAATCCCCAGGGGCAGGGTGGAGTACACCACGCCGATTTCGTCCTGCTCCATGGCGGGGGTGTCCACAATGATAAGGGTGGAGCCGTCCTCCTTGTCGATACGGGAGGTCTCCTCCTCGTCCAGGGCCGCCCGGAGGAAGGTGGGCTCCACCGCCAGGGTGGCGGCCACGGTTTTCAGCTCGTCCTCGCTGGGGTTGATGAGGTTCACCCAGCAGCCGTCCACGACGGAATTGAGCCGGGTCATCTTGCCCTCCACCGTCTTGTGGATGGTCAGCATACGCGCTCACACCTTTCCCGGAAGGCGGGCGGGACGCCCCCTCAAAAGGGCAGAAAAATCCCCCGCCGCTTCCGCAGTAAAATTTTCCCATCGGCCTTCGGCCAATGGGCAGCGGGCGCACGGGGAGGCAGCAAATGCCGGCTCAGCGGGTGCGCCGTGCTTGCAAGGTCCAACTTCGACTAAACGGATCGCCTGACACGACGCATCTCACTCCCTTTATGAATTCAATTTCCGCACTCTGCGGCTTTTATTATTATATGCCCTTTTTCCTCCGATTGCAAGGAGAAAATCGCGCCTATCGTTACAGCATTTTCGCGCTCCGATTGGGCGCATTACGGGGCGGCTTCCCTCCGACTCGGACAAAACCCGATTTCACTGCGTGAACTCTGGGCTTTTGTCCTCGCTCCGGTCCATCCGCCCCTATGCGCCTATCGTCGCAGCAACAGCGGCTGCAGCTGTTCGCCCCGGCAGGCGGCCTCGATGGCCTCGGGCACCAGGGAGAAGTCCGCCACCAGGGAGGCGGGCTTGCCCATACAGTCGTCCTGGCCGAAGGGGACGAAATAGACGTTTTTCCGGTTGAGCATGGTCCCCAGGTTGGGGGCGGACCCGGTGAGGCCGTCGTTGGTGGCCAGGGCCAGCACCAGGGGCCGGCCGTTCCGCAGATGGGCCTTGGCCGCCATGGTGACGGCGGTGTCCGTCACGCCGTGGGCCAGCTTGGCCAGGGTGTTGCCGGTGCAGGGGCAGACGACCAGCACGTCTAAAAGGCCCTTGGGGCCGATTGGCTCCGCCCCGGCCACGGTGGAGACGACCCGGCGGGCGCAGATGCGCTCCATCTCCCGCATGAAGTCGTGGGCCGCGCCGAAGCGGGTGTCGGTGCCCGCCGCCGTCTCGGATACGATGGGGGTCACCGGCCCGAAGCGGGCGGCGGTCTGTTCCAGGGCGTCCAGCGCCCGGGACATGGTGCAGAAGGACCCGCAGAAGGCGAAGCCCACTCTCAATTCCTTGCAATTCACAGGTCTGATTCCTCCATGATATGATAAATGGTGTTTTTGATGTACCGCCCCGAGGTGACAGGGGCCACCTTCCCCGGCAGGGACAGCGCCCACACCACCCGCACCCCCAGCGCGGCGGCGGCGTCCAGATCCACCCCGCCGGGCCGGGAGGCCAGGTCGATGACCAGCGCCCCCTCCTTGAGGGCGGCCAGTTCCTCCACCCCCAGCACCGGAGCGGGCACGGTGTTGAACACCAGGTCGTAGCTGCACAGCCAGTCGCTCAGCCGGTCCATCCCCTCGCTGCCCAGGCCCATGCACTCGGCGGCGGCGCGCTGCTCGTACCGCCGGGCGCACACCCACACCCGGGCCCCCAGCGCCCGCAGCCGCGGCCCCAGCGCCCGCCCCAGCCGTCCAAAGCCGGCGACCAGCACCCGGGCGTCGTGGAGGGTGATGGGCAGCTCCTCCATGGCGATTTGCAGGGCGCCCTCGGCGGTGGCCACCGCGTTCATCACCGCCAGCTCCTCCCGGGCGAAGTAGTCCCGCAGCGCCAGCCCCCGCGCCGCCGCCATCTCCTCCAGCGCCTCTCCCGCCATCCCGGCGCACACCAGCTGGCCCGGGCGCAGCGCGTCCAGCACCTCCGAAAGCTCGTGCTCCCGCTCCGCCAGGGGCGCGTTCAGCCGCCCGTCCGGCCCCGCCGCCGGGAGGGGAAGCACCACGCAGTCCGCTCGGTCCGCCCCCGCCATGGACGGCTCGCACCGCCGTCCCTCTCCCCGCTCCAGGGCGTATGTATGCACGCTGTGGCCGTCGTCGGCCAGCAGCGCCGCCAGCGCCGCCTGCCGGGGGTCGCCCCCCGCCACCCAGATGTTTTTTGCCCGCAGCATCATAAACCTCCCGTCCGGCCTCTTGGCCTTGTTCGTCGTCATTCCAGTGTATTCTCCCCCGGCCGGGCGGGTGACTGCCGGTTGACAGGCTCCCCCGGCTCTGGTATACTCTTGGGGACAACTGAACATGGTGATGTCTTCAGGGCAGGGTGAAATTCCCGATCGGCGGTACAGTCCGCGAGCGCGAAAGCGCTGATTTGGCGCAATTCCAAAACCGACAGTCATAGTCTGGATTCGAAGAAGGTGTGTTGAACCGTCCGGCGGCGACGCCGGCTCTTCGCGCTTTTTTCCGTCCATCCCGCCCCGCCGCCCTGTTTGACACGCCTGGAATGTTAGCTCCTGAACGGCATTGCGCCCGTTCAGGCGTTAATTTTTTTCAGGAGGTCTCTCTTATGAACCGCAGCACAAAAACCATCACCGCCACCGCCATGTTCTGCGCCCTGGCCTACGCCGCCGCAGCTGTGGGCCGCTTCCCCCTGGTCCTCTTTTTGAAGTACGACCCCAAGGACATCGTCATCGCCATCAGCGGCTTTGCGCTGGGGCCTGCGGCCTGCTTCGCGGTCGCCCTGGCCGCCTCCCTGCTGGAGCTGCTCACCGTCAGCGAAAACGGCGTGCTGGGTCTGATGATGAACGTCATCTCCAGCTGCTCCTTCGCGTGTACCGCCGCCCTGATCCACAAAAAGCGGCCGGGCTTCTCCGGCGCGCTGCGCGGCCTTCTGTGCGGCTGGGCGTGCATGGCGCTGGTGATGCTGTTCTGGAATTACCTCATCGCCCCTGTCTACATGGGCTGCTCCCGGCAGGCCGTAGTGGAGCTGTTGCTTCCCGTCTTTCTGCCCTTTAACCTGATCAAAGGGGGGCTGAACACAGCGGGTACGGCGCTTTTGTACCGCCCTGCCGCCACGCTTTGGCGGGGTAAGCTGTAACCCAGCCGCTTTTTTTCGCCGCGCCTGCAAGATTCCGTCGTTCCCCGGGCATACTATCCCTACCAATACATTGGAGGGAATTCTATGACAAACGCCTATGAAAACTACCACAAGGGAACCGTGGACTTTATGAAGAGTCAAACCAGGGAAAACCTGATGCGCTCTTTCGCCGGGGAGAGCCAGGCCCGCAACCGCTACACCATCGCCGCCTCCGCCGCCCGGAAGGAGCAACTAGAGGTGGCCGCCCGGGTGTTCGAGTTCACCGCCGACCAGGAGCGGGCCCACGCCAAGGTGTTCTACGACCTGCTGCTGCCCTCGGCGGGGCAGAACATCGCCATCGACGGCAATTACCCCATCGACCTGTCGGACAAGACGCTGGACCTGCTGAAGGCCGCCCGGCACAACGAGTACCAGGAGTTTGAGCACGACTACGCCCAGTTCGCCAAAACCGCCCACGAGGAGGGCTTCGACCTCATCGGCGGGCAGTTCGAGCTCATCGCCCAGATCGAGAAGGTCCACGGCGACCGCTTCGGGATGCTGGCCGACCTGCTGGAGCAGGGGATGCTCTTCGCGGAACAGGGGGAGACGCTGTGGATGTGCCTCAACTGCGGGGAGATCGTCCGCGCCTCCATCGCACCCCAGACCTGCCCCGTCTGCCGCCACAACCAGGACTTTTTCGTCCGGCTGGACTGGGCCCCGTACACCGCAGGCAAATAACTGCGCCGCGCCTTGTCACGCTTCGCCTGGTCGCGGCGCGCGGCTCCGCTCTGACTCAGGTAAAAACCCAAGCCCATCTTCTGGGCTTGGGTTTTTACCTTCGCTGCACTCCATCCGTGCCGCTCGCGGCGGCTCGGCGCCTTTTATGCTTGCTTTTGCTGTCAAGACAGCTTATAATGATATCCACAACGAACACAGGAGGGATTCTCCCTATGAAGCACGACATCAACTACACCATGCTGTTCGACTTCTACGAGCTGACCATGGGCAACGGCTACTTCCAGACCGGCATGAAGGACCGGGTATGCTATTTCGACGTGTTTTTCCGCAGCGTCCCCGACGGGGGCGGCTTCGCCATCGCCGCGGGGCTGGAGCAGGTGGTGGATTACATCCAAAACCTCCACTTCGACGAGCAGGACATCGAATACCTCCGGAGCAAGGGGTGCTTCGCCCCGGAATTTCTGGACTATCTGAAGGGCTTCCGCTTCACCGGCGACATCTGGGCCGTGCCCGAGGGCACCCCCATCTTCCCCCGGGAGCCCATCCTCACCGTCCGCGCCCCCGCCATCGAGGCCCAGTTTGTGGAGACCTATATCCTGCTGGCCCTGAACCACCAGTCCCTCATCGCCACCAAGTCCAACCGCATCGTCCGGGCCGCCCAGGGCCGCCCGGTGTCCGAGTTCGGCTCCCGCCGGGCCCAGGGGTCGGACGGCGCGGTGCTGGGCGCCCGGGCCAGCTACATCGCCGGGGCGGGGGGCACCGCCTGCGCCATGGCCGACGAGCTGTACGGCACCCCCGCCACCGGCACCATGGCCCACTCCTGGGTGCAGATGTTCCCCGACGAGTACACCGCCTTCAAGACCTACTGCCAGGTCTACCCCGCCGCCGCCACCCTGCTGGTGGACACCTACAGCGTCCTCCACTCCGGCGTGCCCAACGCCATCAAGGTGTTCCGGGAGCTGGGCATCACCTCCGGCGGCATCCGCATCGACTCGGGGGACCTGACCTATTTGTCCAAAAAGGCCCGGGCCATGCTGGACAACGCGGGCCTGCCCGGCATCAAGATCGTGGCCTCCAACTCCCTGGACGAGTACATCATCCGCGACCTCATCACCCAGGGCGCCCGCATCGACGCCTTCGGCGTGGGCGAGCGGCTCATCACCTCCAAGAGCGAGCCGGTGTTCGGCGGAGTCTACAAGCTGGCCGCCATCGAGGAGGCGGACGGCTCCGTCACCCCCAAAATCAAAATCAGTGAAAACGCCGCCAAGGTCACCCTGCCCCACTTCAAGAAGGTGTACCGCCTGTTTGAGAACGCCACCGGCAAGGCCATGGCCGACTACATCTGCGTCCACGACGAGCAGCCCGACTTCACCAAGCCCCTGGAGCTGTTCGACCCCGAGGCCACCTGGAAGCGCAAAACCGTCACCGACTTCACCGTCCGGCCCCTGCTGGTCCCCATTTTCAAGGACGGCAGGCTGGTCTGCAAGCTCCCCACCATCCAGGAGTCCCGCGCCCACTGCCAGCGGGAGGTGGACAGCCTGTGGGACGAGGTGAAGCGCTTCGAGTTCCCCCACAACTACTATGTGGACCTGTCCCAGAAGCTGTGGGACGTGCGCGCGGGCCTTCTGGCCGCCAAGCACTGAGCCATGCGCGCGGTTATCTTCGCCATGCACAAGGAGGCGGCGCCTCCCTTCACCGGCGGCGCGCCGGTGGAAAACGGCGCGGGGCTTACCCTGCGCCGCCTGCCGGGGGACCTTCTGGTGTGCGTATGCGGCGTGGGCAAGGTGAACGCCGCCCTGGCCGCCCAGCTTCTCATCGACCGCTTCGCCCCCGCCGAGGTGTGGAACGCCGGGGTGTCCGGCTGCTTCCATGACCTGAGCGCCGGGACGGCGGTGGCCGTCACCCACTGCGTCCAGCACGATCTGGACGTGTTTGGCGATCCCCCGGGGCTGGTCCCCGTGCTGGAGCGGGTAGAGCTGCCCTGCGCCCAGCCGGAGCAGACCCTGGCCCGCCTGGCCGCCGCGGGGATCGAGGCCGTCCCCGGCGTGGCCGCCAGCGGGGACTGGTTCGGCCGGGATCTGGAGCGGGCCGCGCGCATCCGGGACCGCTTCGGCGCCCTGGTGTGCGATATGGAGGCGGCGGCCATCGCCCAGGTGTGCCTGCGCAGCGCCGTGCCCTTCCGCTGCGTCCGGGTGGTGTCCGACCACCTGTTCCATCCATCCCAGTACGAAGAGTATCAGGCCAATCTGCCCGCCGCCGTGGGGACGCTCAACCGGGCCTTGGCGGCGGCCATGGACCGAAAGGAGTGAATCAAAATTGGAACGGATCGCCAGCTTTTCCGTGGACCACACCCGGCTCCAGCCGGGGATGTACCTGTCCCGGCGGGACGGGGACACCGCCACCATCGACCTGCGCCTGCGCCGGCCCAACACCGGGGACCTGCTCAGCAACGCCGCGCTCCACTCGGTGGAGCACATAATGGCCACCATCCTGCGCAACAGCCCCGAGAAGGACGCGGTGCTCTACTTCGGCCCCATGGGCTGCCAGACCGGGTTCTACGCCCTGTTTGACCAGTCCAAGCTGCCGCTGGACGGCATCGTGGCCCTTTTGAAGCGGGCCTTTGACCAGGCCGCCGCCTGGGATAAGCCCATGCCGGGCCAGAGCGCCGTCGAGTGCGGAAACTACCGCAATTTGGACGTGGCCCTGTGCCGCCGGGAGTGCGCCGCCTACGCCGAAGTCATCAAACACTGGACCGTGGACCAGCTGGACTACGAATATCACCTGTAAACGGTTCAAAAACGGGCCGCCGTGCGTTTTGCACGGCGGCCCTTCTGTTTGGTCCGTTCAGCCCGCCTTGCGGTCCCGCTCCAGCGAGATGCGGTCGGCAATCATGGCGATGAATTCGCTGTTGGTGGGCTTGCCCTTGGCGTTGGAGACGGTGTAGCCGAAATATTTTTGCAGCGTCTCCAAATCGCCCCGGTCCCACGCCACCTCGATGGCGTGGCGGATGGCCCGCTCCACCCGGCTGGCGGTGGTGCCGAATTTCTTGGCCACCGCAGGGTACAATACCTTGGTCACGGCGTTGATGATCTCCATGTCCGCCACGGCCAGGCCGATGGCCTCCCGCAGGTACTGGTAGCCCTTGATGTGGGCGGGCACGCCGATCTCATGGATGATGGCGGTGACCTGGCGCTCCAGGTCCCGGGCGTCGTTTTCCTCCTGGAACTGGCCCGAGGGCGCGTCGGCCAGCAGCCGGGTCCGCTCGATCACCGACTGCGCCCGGCAGGGCTTGAGCATACAGTAATCCCCGCCCTTCTGGGAGATCTGCCCCGCCAGCGCCGGGCCGCCGAAGGCGGACAGCACCAGCACCTTGGGCCGGTCCTCTCCCAGCTCTTCCAGCACCTCCAGCCCGTCCATATCCGCCAGCATCAGGTCCATCACCACCACGTCCGGCCGGTGGCGGGCGACGAGGTCCAGCAGCTCCTCGCCGCTGCCCGTCTGGGCACACACCGTCAGGTCCGCCTCCCCGCCTATCATATCCGCCAGCATCTGGCGGAACTCCTCCGCGGCGTCCGCCAGCACGATCTTCTTCTTGTCGCCCATGTCTCCTGTTCCTTTCCGGTCTGTGACCTGAGTTTAACAATCAGTTTTACCAAAATCTGGTGTACCCTTAAAATACCACAGAATCCTCCACATGGCAAGGAAGTTTTTCACATTTTTTCAAATTATTCTTCGACATCTTCTGTCGGAATTTGGTCACACTCCGGTTTTTGGAATCAAAAATCACGAAATTACAGTTAGTTATCACATTGCTGGAGCATCCGGCCCACCCAGATGCCGTAGCCGCTGGTGGGGTCGTCCACCAGCACGTGGGTCACCGCGCCCACAATCTTTCCGTTCTGCAAAATGGGGCTGCCGCTCATCCCCTGGACGATGCCGCCGGTGGCGTCCAGCAGCCGCGGGTCGGTGACCTTGAGCAGGTAATCCCGGCAGTCGTCCTCCCGCTGGGGGAACACCTTGGCGATCTCGATGGCGTACTCCTCCACCCGCTCGCCGGAGATATTGCACAGGATGGTGGCCGGGCCGGGGGCCGCCTCCTCCCGGGCCGCCGCCTCCACGGCGGTTCCCTCCACCCAGCCGCTGTCCGCCATCACGCCGAACACGCCGCCGTCGGTGTTGGCGCTGAGCAGGCCCAGGGTGGCATCGGTGTCAAACACCCCCTGGAGCTGGCCCGGAGCGCCCGCTCTGCCCTTCTGCACCCCCGCCACCACGGCCGGGAGGATGGAGCCGCTGTCCAGCGGCATGAGCTTCGCGGTGTCCACGTCGTTGATGCCGTGGCCCAGGGCGCCGAAGGCCCCGGAGCCGGGACAGTAGAAGGTCACCGTGCCGATGCCCGCCATGGAGTCCCGAATCCAGGCCCCCAGCTTATACGCCCCGTCGGAGGCGCACAGCGCCGCCGTGGCGGTGAGCTGCACCTGCTTGTCGTCCCGGATGGCCCGGATGCTCATGGTCTCCCCCTCCAGCTCCTGGAGCAGGGCGGACACCTCCTCAATGGTGTCCACCTCGGTGGAGTTGATGTGGGTGATGATGTCGCCCTCCCGCAGCCCGCAGGCCTTGGCGGGGTTGACGCTGCCCCCGTCGGTGGCGATGTCCGAGGTGCCCACCACCACCACGCCGTCGGAAAAGAGCTTGATGCCCACCGCCTTCCCCACCGGGATCACCGTGGGCGCGCCGGCGTGGGCGACGCTCAGCGCCGGCCACATGGCCAGCACCGCCGCCAGCAGCAGCCCCAGCCCCCGCAGGACCGCCGCCCCCATACATGGTCTGGCTTCTTCATTCAAATCCATTCACCGCCTTTTTGAAACTGGCGGGTATCCAGGCATCTGCGGAGGACCGCTCCGCAAACGCCCCGACGCCCGCCCTGTTAATATGGCGGCGGGGCGGGATTTTCACCGTGGCAAAGTCAGGCGGGTTTGACAGGGAAAAGCGTCGGCGTCCCGCAGCCGCAGGCTTTTCCCCGTTTATGCTGGAAAAATCCCCCGCCGCTGGCCGATATTGGACAAATTTCGACAGCCAGGCGAGAAAAAACCGGCGGGGACAAACATAGTCTGCCCCCGCCGCCGCATACTTTAAGAAAAAAAGCGAGGTGCGACTATGGAAAAATCGACCAAAAAACTGCTGCTTTACTACCTGGCCGCCGCCGCGGCCGGAGCGGCGCTCCACTTCCTCTTCACCTGGCTGCCCAACCCGGCCACCGCCCTGATCTCCCCGGTGCGGGAGAGCGTGTGGGAGCATGTGAAGCTGCTCTACTTCCCCCTGCTGGCGGCGGCGGCGCTGCTGGGCCGGGGCGGGGGCGGCATGGGCCGCGCCCCCTGGCTGCTCAGCCTCACCGCCGTCTGCGCCATTCTGCTGGGGGTGGGCTGGCTGTATCACATCGTCCTGCGGGGCGAGAGCCTGTACGTGGATCTGACCCTCTATTTCGTGCTGCTGGCGGTGGGGTTCCTGCTGCCCAGGGTGCTGTGGCCGCTGTGCGAGTGGCCGGGGACGGACAAGGCGGCGGTTCTCCTGACCGCCCTGCTGGGGGCGTTCATCGTGTGGTTCACGTTTTTTCCGCCCCAGTCGGCGCTGTTTGCCGATCTGAGCGGCGCGGTGCGCACCTTCCTCACCATCCCGGTGTGACAGCAAACGAATGTTTCACGTGAAACGCTCCGCGGGACCGTCACCGCACCTGCCCCGTCCCGGAGATCACGTACTTATACGTGCACAGCTCCGCCAGCCCCATGGGCCCCCGGGCGTGGAGGCGCTGGGTGGATATGCCCATCTCGCACCCCAGGCCGAACACCCCGCCGTCGGTGAACCGGGTGGACGCGTTCCAGTACACGGCGGCGGAGTCCACCAGAGCGGTGAAGCGCCTGGCGGTCTCCCCGTTTTCGGTGACAATGGCCTCGGAGTGGCCGGTGGAGTGGGCGGCGATATGGGCGGCGGCTTCGTCCGCTCCGCCCACCACCTTCACCGCCAGGATGTAGTCCAAAAACTCCGTGTCGAAGTCGGCCTCCCCGGCGGGCACGCCCTTGATGACGGCGGCGGACTCCTCATCCAGCCGCAGCTCCACCGGGGGCAGGCGCTTGGCCTTGCGGGCGTCCACCAGCCGCTCCCGCAGCCGGGGCAGGAAGGCCCCCGCCACGTCCCGGTGGACCAGGCACACCTCGGCGGCATTGCACACGCTGGGCCGGGAGCACTTGGCGTTGTCCACAATGTCCAGCGCCATGTTGACGTCCGCGTCCCTGTCCACGTAGACGTGGCAGATGCCGGTGCCCGTTTCGATCACCGGGACAGTGGCGCTGTCCACGCAGGCCCGGATGAGCCCCGCGCCCCCCCGGGGGATGAGCAGGTCCACCAGGCCGGAGGCGGTCATCAGCTCCCGGGCGGACTGCCGGGAGGTGTCCTCCACCAGCCCCAGTGCGTCCTGGGGCAGGCCCGCGGCGGCCAGCCCCTCCCGCAGGGCGGCCGTGATGGCGGCGGCGGAGCGGTGGGCCTCCTTGCCGCAGCGCAGCACGCAGGCGGAGCCCGCCTTCAGCGCCAGCGCCGCCGCGTCGGAGGTGACGTTGGGACGGCTCTCGTAGATAATGGCGATCACACCCATGGGAACGGCGGTCTTTTCGATGACCAGGCCGTTGGGCCGCTCCACCCGGCTGACCACCCGGCCCGCCGGGTCGGGGAGCGCCGCCACCTCCCGCACCCCCTGGGCCATGCCGAAAACCCGCTCCTCGCTGAGGGCCAGCCGGTCCAGCATCACGGGGGACACCGTGCCCTTGGCCTCGATGAGATCCAGGCCGTTGGCGGTGAGAATGGCCTGGGTATTGTCCAGCAGCGCGTCCGCCATGGCCAGCAGCGCCCGGTTTTTGGTCCGGGTGTCCGCCAGGGCCATGGCGCGCTTGGCGGCCTTCGCCCGCTGAAGCAGCTCTAAGGTGGTCATGCTCCCTCTCTCCTTCCAATGAAGCGGGTGCCGGTGTGCCGCCCCGCCGCGATGTCGTACAAAACCTCGGGACTGCGGCCGTTGGCGATGACCATGTCGCAGCCGCCAGCCATGGCGATCTCCGCCGCCCTGAGCTTGGTGGCCATGCCGCCGGTGCCCAGGGCGGTGCCCGCCGCCCCCGCCAGCGCCCGCAGCTCGGGGGTGATCTCCCGCACCTCGGGGATGAGGGCGGCGTGGTCGTCCTGATGGGGGTCGGCGGTGTAGAGCCCGTCGATGTCGCTGAGCAGGATGAGCAGCTCCGCCCCCGCGCACTGGGCCACAATGGCGGACAGGGTGTCGTTCTCCCCGATGGTGGTGGACACGCCCACCTCGTCGGTGGCCACCGCGTCGTTCTCGTTGACAATGGGCAGGGCGTTGAGCTCCAGCAGGCGGCGGACGGCGTTCTCGAAATTCTGCCGCCGCTGGGGGAAGTTCACGTCCTCCGCGGTGAGCAGCAGCTGGGCGACGGTGTGATTGTACGCCCCGAACAGCTTGTCGTAGGTATACATCAGCTCGCACTGGCCCACGGCGGCGGCGGCCTGCTTGGTGGGCATGTCCGCCGGGCGGCCGGGCAGGTTGAGCTTGCCCACCCCCATGCCGATGGCCCCGGAGGACACCAGCACCAGCTGGTGCCCCGCGTTTTTCAAATCGGACAGCACCTTCACCAGCTTCTCCACGCCCCGGATGTTCAGCCGCCCGGTGGGATGGGCCAGGGTAGAGGTGCCCACTTTTACCACGATCTTCATTGCCGTTCCCTCTCTCACTCCTGATTTTCACCATTATACCACGCTAAAGCAAAAAGGGAAAGCCCGGATTTTGGGCTTTCCCTTCTCTTTGGCTCACTGCTCCTTCACCATCACGAAATTGGTGAGGAAAATTCCCTTTCGCTCCACCTGCTGCTCCTTCACGACCCGATACCCTCTTTTTTCAAAGAAGGGCCTGGCCGTGATGGAGGCGTGAGTGACAACGTTCTTTGGCGCAGCCGCCTCCAGCCGGCCGCATAGGGCGGCGGCAATCCCTCTTCCCTGGTACTCGGAATGGACATATAAGCGGTCCAGATAGCCCGTCGAATCCATGTCCCCGAAGCCCACAATGATACCGCCCTCCACCGCCACAAGGCTGAAATGCTCTTGGAAGGACCGGTCCCACTGCTCCAGATCCACCTGTCCCGCGGCCCACGCGTCCAGCTGCTCCGGGCTGTAATCCTTCCCGTTGACCGTGTGGACCGTGTGGTAAAAAAGCTCCGCCAGCTCCCGGCAGTCCGATGGCTGGTACGCTCTGATGAACATGCCGTCTAGCTCCGATCCGCCAGATATTCCGCCAGCTGCCCCAGGGTCCTGGGGGTGCACACGGCGGTGACCTCGATGGTCTCGCCGTAGTCCACCCGCTCCACCTTGGCCTCCCGGTAGAGCTGGTCCAGCAGCCCGCCCTTGCCGTAGGGCAGGCGCAGCTCCACCCGGCGCGCCCCGGCGTCCAGCCGCTTTTCGATGGCAGACAGCAGCTCGGGCAGGCCCGCCCCGGTCTTGGCGGAGATGGACACCATATCCTCCCCGTGGGGCAGAATGTCCCCCACGAACTTGTCCCGCTTGTTGAACACCTCCAGCCGGGGGGTCTCGGCCGCGCCCAGCTCCTGAATCAGCCGGTCCACCACCGCCGCCTGCTCCCGCCAGCTGGGGTCGGAGGCGTCGATGACGTGTAAGAGCAGATCGGCAAAGGTGAGCTCCTCCAGGGTGGCCTTGAAGGCGTCCACCAGCTGGTGGGGCAGCTTGGAGATGAAGCCCACCGTGTCGGAGATGAGGGCGGTGCAGGTGTCGGAGATCTCCAGCATACGGGTGGTGGTATCCAGCGTGTCGAAGAGGCGGTTGTTGGCCGGGATGTCCGAGCCGGTGAGGGCGTTGAGCAGGGTGGACTTGCCCGCGTTGGTGTAGCCCACGATGGCCACCACCGGCACCTCGTTTTTCTCCCGGCGCTCCCGCTGGGTGGCGCGCACCCGGCGCACATCCTTCAGCTCCTCCTCCAGCTTATTGATTTTGCGGTGGATGAGCCGCCGGTCGGTCTCCATCTGGGTCTCGCCGGGGCCGCGGGTGCCGATGGCGCCCTCCTGCCGCTCCAGGTGCTTCCACATGCCGGTCAGACGGGGCAGCAGGTACTTGTATTGGGCCAGCGCCACCTGTAAGCGCCCCTCGCTGGTGCGCGCCCGCTTGGCGAAGATGTCCAGAATGAGGGCGGAACGGTCCATCACCGTCACCCCCAGCTCCTGGGTGAGCACCCGCTGCTGGGAGGGAGAGAGGGGGTTGTCGAAGATCACGATATCCGCTCCCAGCCGCTCCGCCAGCTCGCGGATCTCCGCCGCCTTGCCCTCGCCCACGAAGGTGCGGGGGTCGGGGGCGGAACGGTTTTGCAGCACCATGCCCAGGCAGATTCCCCCCGCAGTGTCCAGCAGGGCGGCCAGCTCGTCCAGGGATTGGTCGTCGGCGTTCTCCTCGGCGCTGAGGCAGGGGGCGTTCAGGCCGGCCAGAATGGCCCGGTTGATCTCTTTTACTTCGGTTTTTTCAAACATACAGGCTGTGATACCTCGTTTTCTCTAGAGTTGGCGATTTCGCGGCGTTCCGGCCGTCTCTTCCCTGGGCGCGGCGTCCGCGCCCCCGGGCGGAAATAAAGAGAAAGACCCGCCGCAATCTCTTGCAACGGGTCTTTGAACTGACTGGTTGTTGTGGCTCAGCCCAAACCGAACTTCTTGTTGAAGCGGCTGACGCGTCCGCCGGTATCCACCATCTTCTGCTTGCCGGTGTAGAAGGGGTGACACTTGGAGCAGACTTCCACCTTGATGTCCTTCTTCGTCGAGCCAGTCTCGATCACGTTGCCGCAGGCGCACGTAATGGTGGTCTGCTGATAATTGGGATGGATGCCTTCCTTCATGGGGATTCACCTCTTTCTGTCGCTGCCAAAAGTCCAGGAGCACACTGACTCCATGTAAACGCAAGGTGTATGATATCACGCCCGGCGGAAAATTGCAAGGACTTTTTTCAAATTCGCCAACCTTTTTCTGTTTTCACAGCTCCACGGCGCGCCCCGCGCTGAAAAACCACAGGCAGCGCCGCCCCACCGCCACCCCCGCCGCCTGAGACAAGGCCCGGGTGTAGGCGTCCAGCTGGGGGCGGTAGTCCAGGGCGCGGCGGTCTATCCCGTCCACGCCCACCCGGTCGGTTTTGAAGTCCAGCACCGTCACCGTGCCGTCCCGCTCCTCAAACCAGCAGTCCACCACGCCCTGGAGCAGGACCTCCTCGCCCTCCTCCGCCCCGGGGTAGTACCCGGCGGCGGGGACCAGCAGGGAGAACTTGAACTCCCGCTCCACCCGCCTTGACCGGCGCAGGCGCTCCCCCAGCTCCGAGCGGAAAAAGGCCAGTATGTCCGCCGGATTGACGGCATTGCCCTGCTGCGGGGTGATGTACCGGCCCTCTACCAGCCGGGTGACCTCCTCCGCGATCTCCTCAAAGCTGCCCGTGCGGCCATAGTTCAGATACTGCATCACCATATGCAGGGCGGTGCCCCGCTGGGCGGGGGTGAGGGGACGCTCCCCCTGGAACACCGGGCGGCGCAGGCGCACGTCCTGGGACGCGCCGGGGCGCAGCTCCACGGCGTTCTCCGCCGCCTCCGTGTCCTTCTCCCGCCCCTTGAGCTGGGTGGCGGTGAGCTTGGAGGCGATGGCCGCGCTCCCCAGATGGGGATAGCGCCAGCTCAGCCGCTCCGCCAGGCCCGGGGGGACCGGCGCGGGGCTCGGAGCCTGCGCTCCCGTCCCCGCGCCGGCCGGGGGCGCTTCATAGTCCCCCCCGGACAGCAGACGGATATCCCAGGGGAACCCCTCCTCCTCCGGGAAGGGGGGGCGGGCGGCGTCCAGCCCCTGCCACAGCGCCCCGCTGTCCCGGCGGCACAGCGCCGGAGCCAGCACCCATTCCGCCATGGAGCGCACGCAGGCCATCTGCCGGGGGGGCGGAGGGCACTGGGCCTGCCCCGCCAGGGCGGCCAGGGCTCCCCCCCGGCCGTTGACGGCGGCAAACAGAATCAGCTTGTGCTCCGCCCGGGTCATGGCCACGTACAAAAGCCGCATCTCCTCCGCCCGCAGCTGCCGCCGCAGGCGCAGGGCCACCGCGTCCCGGGCGATGGTGGTGTAGCGCAGGCCCCGCGCCCGGTCCACCCGCTTGGGGCCCAGCCCCAGCTGGGGGTGGAACAGGACGGTGGCCTTGGCGTCCGCCTCGTTGAACTGCCGGTCCAGACCGCAAACCAGCACCACCGGGAACTCCAGGCCCTTGGACTTGTGAATGGACAGGATGCGCACGCCGCCCGTCCCGCCCCCCGCCACCGGGACGGGGACGCCGTTTTCCGCCATCCGGCTCAGGTGGAGCAGGAAGGCCATCAGGCCCCGGTGGCCGCCGCTCTCAAAGCGCTCCGCCTCGTCGTACAGGGCCATCAGGTTGGCCCGCCGCCCCTGGCCGCCGGGCATGGCGGCGAACACCGCGGGCACGTCCAGCCGCCCGTAGATGTGCCAGAGCAGGCGGTGGCTGCTCTCCTCCGCCGCCAGCTCCCGCAGCTCGCCCAAAAGGGCCAGGAACGACGCGCAGTCCTCCTCCCCCCGCCGGGCCCCCTCCCGCAGCCAGTCGTACACCGCGCCCTCTCCCCCGGCCCGCAGCGCCGCCAGCCGGTCGGGGGTGAACTGGAACAGGGGCGAGCGCAGGGCGGCCAGCAGCGCCACGTCCTGCCGGGGGTTGTCCAGCACCTGTAACAGGGATATGGCCACCGAAATTTCCGTCGTACCGAAGAACTCCTGCCCCCCGTCGGCGGACCAGGGGATGCCCTGCTCCTCCAGGGCGGCGGCGTAGCGGCGCAGCACGGGCCCCGGCGAGCGCAGCAGAATCACCACGTCCTCCGCCCGGACGGGGCGCTCCCCCACGCTCAGGCCGCTGTCCAGCAGCGCCCGCACCCGCGCGGCGGCGGCCCGGGCGGACACCAGATCCTTGTCCGCCTTCTCCTCCCCCTCCCCGCCCTCCAGGGCGGACAGGTCCACGCAGTTGAGCTCCACACAGTAGCGGGGATCGGGAAGCAGGTCCCCCCGGCCGGGGCGCAGGGCCTCGTCCTGGGTGTAGTCCAGCTCTCCCGCGGCCTGGGTCATCACGTTTTGGAAGATGAAATTCACCCCGGCCAGCACCTCCGGCCGGGAGCGGAAGTTATCCGGCAGCACGATCTTGCGCCCCTGGCCGGGGGCGGCCTCCTCCGCCGGCGCAAAGCGGCGGTACTTGTCCAGGAAGATGGCTGGCTCGGCCAGCCGGAAGCGGTAGATGGACTGCTTCACGTCCCCCACCATGAACAGGCTCCCCGCCCCCGCCAGGGCGGCGAAAATGGCGTTCTGCACGGCGTTGGTGTCCTGGTACTCGTCCACCATCACCTCCGCGAACTGCCGCCCCACGTCCCGGGCCAGCTGGGAGGGGGAGCCGTCCGCCTCCCGCAGCAGCCCCGCCGCCAGGTGCTCCCCGTCGGCAAAGTCGATCAGGCCGCGCCGGCGCTTGAGCTGGGTGAACGCCCGGCCGAACTCCACCGTCACGTCCAGCAGGGCGGTCATGGCCGGGGCCGCCGCCCGCAGATCGTCCATGGCCTGCTCCGCCCCCACGCCGAAGCGCTCCCCCAGCTCGGTGAGCTGGGCCTTGCACCGCTTGCGCAGAGCGGTCATGCGCTCCTTCAGCTCGGGGCTGCACTCCCCCTTTTTGCTGGTCCCCGCCCGGGGAAAGGGGATGGGGAAGCAGGCCGCGGCGGCATCCCAGCCCTGATGCAGCGCCCCGCACAGCCCCGTCAGAGCGGCGGCGGTGGCCTCCAGCGACGCGCCGTAGTTCTTTTCCAGCAGCTCGTCGAAATAAACCTCGTCCCGCAGCCGCTCCATGGCCTCCTGCCAGTACGCCGCCAGCTCCAGCGCGTCCGCCAGCAGCGCCCGGCCCCAGGGGGTGTCCTCCGGCCCGGCGCCCCGGGGCAGCGCGAAGTCCCCCTTGCGCTGGGTGAGCCACTGCTCCGGGTCCGCCTGGGCCTGCACCTGCTTGTGGACGTACAGCACCGCCTCCTCCAGGGTCTGGTCGTCCCGCTCCCCCGCCAGCGCGTCCACCAGGGCGGCGAAGGGGGCGTCGTCCTCAATGCGGGCGTACCGCGCCTCCAGCACCTCCTCCAGGGCGCGGCGGCGCAGCTCGTCCCCCTCCGCCTCGTCGCACAGCCGGAAGTCGGGGTCCAGGTCCGCCAGATGGCCCCACTGGCGCAGAAGGTCCAGGCAGAAGGCGTCGATGGTGCAGATTTTGGCGTTGTAAACCAGCGTGGCGCACCGCCTCAGATGCCGGTCCCCGGGCTTTTGGGCCAGCCGGGCGTGGAGGGCGGCGGCAATGCGGTCGCGCAGCTCGGCGGCTGCGGCGTTGGTGAAGGTGATGACCAGAAAGCGGTCGATGTCCTCCCCCCGCTCCACGCAGCTCATCAGCCGCTCCACCAGCACCCGGGTCTTGCCCGATCCGGCGGCGGCGGACACCAGCAGATCTCCCCCCCGGTTCTCCACCGCGGCTCGCTGCCGCGCCGTCAGCTCAATGGCCATGCTCATCCTCCTCCCGCCGGGCCAGCGCATTCCAGAACTCCGCCGCCCGCATTCCCTTTCTGTACCGCCGCCGGTCCCCGCAGCCCTCCTCGAAGTGGCAGGCCGCCCGGTAGTCGCACCATCGGCAGGGATTTTTGTCCGCCCCCTGCCAATAGGGGTCGGCGTCGATGTTCCCCTGGGCCAGCTCCCCGGCGGCGTCCTCCAGGCAGGCGGCCACGTACCGCTCCAGCGCCGCCATCTGCTCCCGGCTGACCAGGCAGTCCGAGCCGCCCCGGCCCGCGCTCACGGGCAGAAAGCGGAAGGCGCTCCCCTCCCCCCGCTCCATGGCGCGCAGCACCTCCGGGTCGTCCAGCACCAGCCCCTGGCGGCGCAGCAGCTTGTCCCGGGCGCTTTGGATCTCCTGGTCGGTCATGCCCCGCTCGCCGTCCACCAGGGGGGTGCGGGCGGGGACGTACAGCACCCCGGCGGGCACCGTCTCCTCCCCGCCCCCCGCGCGGCTCAGGGCAAAGAGGTAGAGCAGCATCTGAAGCCCCCGGCCGTCCTCCACGTCGGCAAAGTCGAAGCTCTTCTTTCCGGTCTTGTAGTCCACCACCCGCAGGTAGCGCCTGCCCTCGTGGAGCCACTGGTCCACCCGGTCCACGTAGCCGGTGAGGCGCAGGCGCACCCCCCGCTCCGCCTCCACCGGGGGCAGGGCCTTGCCGGGGCCGAAGCCCAGCTCGAAGGCGGCGGGGGTGAAGTCGGACGCCGACAGCTCGGCGCACACGCTGCGCACCACCGCCAGAGCCGCCCCCTTCATGCGCTGGAACAGGCAGCGCAGCCGGGCGGGCTCCCCCTCCAGGCCGCTGAGCACCTCCCGCTCATAGCGGTCCGCCGCCGCCTGGGACAGCCGCTCCACCGCCTCCCCGTCGCTCAGGGGCGTCCCCGCCTCCTGCGCCCCGCGCAGGGTGCGCTCCAGCACGTCGTGGACGAAGGTGCCGTAGTCGGACGGGCGCAGCGCGGCCCGCTGCCGGGGCTTGGCGTCCAGCCCGAAGCGGAGAAAATAGCTGAAGTGGCAGGAGTTCACCAGGTCCAGCTTGGTGGCGGACATGGGCACCACCGGGCCAAACAGCGCGTCCACCGCAGGGCGGGACAGCCGCCCCCGCCGCCACTGGGCCGCGTTTCGGATGCGCTCCACCCGGGGGGCCAGGCCGGGGACACGCTCCAGGGCGGCCGCCACCGCGCCGTCCTGCCCCGCCAGCTCCAGCGCCGCGTCCGGCGCGGACATGCGGGCCAAGGGGTCCCCCCCGTCCGCCGCCGGCCCGTCCGGGAACAGCGCCCCCAGCCGCTCCCAGAGAAAGCAGGGGGGCTTTTGATTGTCCCCCGCCCCGGCGGCGTAGCTGACGTACAGCCGCGCCGACGGCCGGGCGCAGGTCTCGTAGGCAATGGTCATCTCCCGGCGCAGCTTGCCCTCCTGCCGGGGGGCCAGCTCCACCTCCATGGCGGACAGCGCGTCCCGGTCCTGATCGGAAAACAGCCCCGGCGACGGGGCGCAGTCGGGGATGGCCCCGCTGTCCGCCCCCAGCAGAAACAGCGCCTTGACCTGCTTGTGGGCCATGCGGGGGGCGTCCCCCACCGTCACCGCGTCCAGCGACACGGGGATGGCCCCCACGTCGTACTGGCTGAGCACCAGGGAGAACAGCCGGGAGAACTCGTCCAGCTCCAGCTCCTCGCCCTCCAGAAGCAGCGCGCACTGCTCCAGCCCCCCCACCAGGATGTCCCACAGCTGGCGGTACTGGGCGGCGGCGGTGCGGTCCCCCCGGCGGTCCAGGCTGTCCGCCCGCTGGCCCAGGCGCGCGGGCAGGCCGATGTCCTCCAGCAGCTGGTACAGGGCCAGCGCCCGCCCCCGGCCCGTCCGGTCGGGGTTTTTCCGCAGGGCTTCCAGCGGGGTAATCACCCTGCGGCGCAGGTTGTCCAGCCAGGCCACAAAGGCGGTGTCCTCCGGGGAGAATTCCCGCCCATAGCCCTCCGGGTGCATGTCCCAGGGCTTTTTGCGCGTCCAGGCGGACCCCTTCAGGTCCCAGGTGAGGGCGTAGTTCTCCAGCAGGTCCCGCTCCTCCTCGTCAATCCCCGTCAGCCCGGTTTTCAGGTAGCGGAACAGCTCCTCATAGGGGTAGTCCTGGGCGGCGGCCGCCAGGGCGGAGGTCACCAGGGCCAGCACCGGCTTGGCCAGGATGTCCTCCATGGCGGAGCGGAACACCGGCACCCCGTACCGGGAAAACACGCTGTCGATGAGCTCCCCGTACCCGTCCAGCCGCCGGGCGCACACGGCGATGTCCCGGCAGCGATAGCCCTCCTCCCGCAGCAGGCGCAGGATCTCGGCGGCGCACCACTCCGCCTCCTGCCGGGGGGTGGCGGCGCGGACCCGGGCGACGGCGCACTCCCCCCGCCAGGGGGCGCCGGGCGCTGGGCCAAACAGGTTCTGCTCCAAAAAGACCAGAGAGGGGTGGCAGGGCAGGGGGCGGTCCAGCGCTTCCTCCCGGGCGGGGACGGCGGCGCGCTTGGCCAGCCGGACCAGCCGCCGGGCGCAGCGCAGGGCGGGCTCAAAAATGCCGGAGGGGTCGTCCCCCGGGGCGCACACCAGCCCCACCGTCAGCTCCCCCTGGGCCATGAGGGCGGACAGCACCCCCTCCTCCTGGGGGGTGAAGTCGGTGAAGCCGTAGACGTAAAAGGCCATCCCCGCGCCCCAGCGGGTGTCCTCCAGCTGGCGGGCCAGCCGGTCCAGACGGCCCCGGGGGTCGGCGCGGTCCTGGGCCTCCAGCTCCCGGTAGGCGGCGTAGATGAGTCCCAGGTCCCGCAGCTTGTCCCCCTGGCTGCCCCCCAGCTCGTCCCCGGCGGCCATGAGCCGCTCCGGCTCCACCCGGTAGGCGCGGCACTCGTCCACCGTGGCCAGCAGCCCCGTCAAAAACGCGGGCTTGCGGGAGGGGGCGCGGTAGGTGCTCAGCGCGTCGGACACGCGGCGCAGCGCAGCGTACATCAGCAGCATCCGCCCCCCGGCGTCCAGCATGGGGGCGGCCCCGCCCCCCGCCGCGTCGGTGAGCCGCCCGGCCAGGCGGGTGAAGGACAGCACCTCGCACGCCATGGACGCCCCGGCGCTCCCCGCCTCCCGCAGGGCGGCGCACAGCGCCCGCTCGCTCTCGTGGGAATACTGCTCGGGCACGATGAGCAGCCGGCGGCGGGCATGGGACGCCCCCATCCGCTCCAAAAGCTCCCCCCGGATGTCCTGCCCGGCCCGGGCGTACAGCAGATTCAGCATGGCGGAACCCCCCTTTCGCGGTTTTTCTACAGTATAACAGGTCGGGCGGGGCAAAGCAATGGGCAGCGGCCCGCGTCGGAACCACTGCCCATCCAAATGCCGTTTTATTTTGTCCGTTCCACCGCTTCCAGCAGGTAGTCGATGCCTTTGTTGATCACTTTCTCCATGTCAATGCTCCAAGATGCGTTCTTGACTGTTTCCCGCATGTCGGCGGCAAAAGCATGGGCGTCAAATTTGCCGTCTAGCACAGCGTCCCACCGGGCCTGCGAGATATTCATGGCAGCCGTGCTCATATAGTCATCGAAAAAATAAGTCCTGGCCAGTTGATCCTCCATTACCCTCTGGTAGGCGATGGAACCGTGCTCACCAAGTTTATTTATCATTACTCCTGTATGAAACAGTTCTCCCTGCATGTTCAGAAAGTCCCGAAGAGTGTCCTTACCCTCATATTTTTTGTAAATGGCCTGTTCCATTTCCTCCATGCTCATATCTCCATATCCGCATCCTTGTGCATGAAGATTTCCATATTTGGACAAGACATATTCACGATAGGCTTCTACATCGCGATCATGCTGGGACCATCCCTCCTTGGTCCACACTGTTACATCAATCCCGGTCTCTTCTTTAAATTCCCGTTTTAGGTGATTACCGATATTACGGTCAATTTCCATCCGAAAACGATACTTGGCAAGGCAACCATCCTCTTGTATTGTAGGGAAGGTATAAATAGACGCCCAATTCCCGTCAAATGCCTGATCATACCGGTTCCATATGGCGGTATAAATTTCGCTGTAGCTCATCCCGGTGTAGTCGGCCTCTTCCGCCATTTGCTGCAGCTTGGCCAGTTTGACCTGGGTGGAATCCCCCGGCTGGATGTCCGATGCCGCAGGCGCGCGATTGGATATTGTGAGCGTGTCCTCCGGCTCCCGGGGAACCGAGGCGATGGCCCGCTGGAACGTTCCCGGCTGGGCGCCGGTTTTCGCCGCAGCCCGGCGCGCGGCGCCATAGCTGCGCGGCTGGTTTTCGATCCTCATATCGGCATAAGCTCCCTTCCGTCTCTTTCTATTTTTCCTATCGACCGCCCGCGTGGGGAATATAAGCGGACTTTACTTTTGTTATATCGTATGGTCTCCGCGCAAAAAAACTGTTGACAAACCCTCCCCCGTCTGGTATGATACTGGGGCAAAAGGAAGCAGGAATGGCGCTGCCGTCCTCACCTCCCGCCGCGGGCGAGGGGGTTAACATGGTGAACTCCGCGCAGTGTGCGCGGGCTTCGTTGTGGACGTGGGTGCCTTTTCGCATCCGCGTGTTTTATTTTTATGACGGAGGTGCGTGACCATAGCTAACACGGCTCATCAGATCAACGAGGAAATCCGCGACCGGGAGGTGCGCCTGATCGGCGCCGACGGCGCTCAACTGGGCGTCATGTCCGCCCGGGAGGCTCAGGCCCGCGCCGACGAGGCCGGGCTCGACCTGGTCAAGATCTCTCCCACCGCCACCCCCCCGGTGTGCAAGCTCATGGACTACGGAAAGTATCGTTTTGAGCAGGCCAAGCGGGAAAAGGAGGCCAAAAAGAACCAGCACGTGGTGGAGGTCAAGGAGGTGCGGATGTCCCCCGGCATCGACATCGGTGACTTCAACACCAAGCTGCGCAACGCCCAGAAGTTTTTGGCGGAGGGCAACCGGGTAAAGGTCACCGTCCGCTTCCGGGGCCGGGAGATGGCCCACACCGACATCGGCCGGAAGCTGCTGCTGGACTTCGCTGAGCAGTGCGGCGAGCTGGCCGTGCTGGACAAGGAACCCAAGCTGGAGGGCCGGCACATGAGCATCTTCCTGTCCGCCAAGAGCGCAAAGACCAACAAACAGTAAACCCCCGCGGCCCAGCCGCATGATCAACTACTGAAAAGGAGACAACCGCCATGCCTAAAGTGAAAACCCACAGCGGCGCCAAAAAGCGTTTCAATTTGACCAAGAACGGAAAGGTCAAGCGCGCCCACGCCAACAAGAGCCACCTGCTCAACGGTCACGGCAAGACCCGCAAGCTCAAGAGAAGCCTCCGCAAGGGCGGCTACGCCGACGTGACCAACGCGGCCACCATCAAGCGCATGGTCCCCTACAAATAAGGGATAACATCATATTTCACTCAACATAGGAGGCTGAACAACAATGGCACGAGTCAAGGGCGCGATGATGACGCGCAAGAGAAGGAATAAGATCCTCAAGCTGGCCAAGGGCTACTGGGGCGCCAAGAGCAAGCACTTCAAGATGGCCAACGAGCAGGTGATGAAGTCCCTGCAGTACGCTTACACCGGCCGCCGGCTGAAGAAGCGCGACTTCCGCCAGCTGTGGATCGCCCGCATCAGCGCCGGCTGCAAGATGAACGGGATGAACTACTCCACCTTCATGCACGGGCTGAAGCTGGCCGGCGTGGAGATCAACCGCAAGATGCTCTCCGAGATGGCCATTAACGACAAGGCCGCCTTCACCCAGCTCACCGAGCTGGCCAAGAGCAAGCTGGCCTAAAGCGCCTGAATCCAGACGGGAAGGCGCCCGGTCCTGTGGACCGGGCGCCTGTTTTGTTTGACAAAATATAAGCGGGGCTGTTCAAGCTCCGCTTTTTTTGGTATAATATTTCCCAGCTTATCCAAGGAAGTGAATCAGCTTATGAGCGAAATTCATCTGGCCGCTCAAGTGGTCAACGAAGTGAAAAAGGCCGTGGTGGGCAAGGACGAGATCGTGTCCAAAGCCTTCCTGGCCATCCTGGCCCGGGGGCATATCCTGCTGGAGGACATCCCCGGCGTGGGCAAGACCACCATGGCCATCGCCTTTTCCAAAGCCCTGGGCCTGAGCTGCCGCCGGGTGCAGTTCACCCCCGACGTGATGCCCTCCGACCTCACCGGCTTCTCCCTGTACGACAAGGCCACTGGAAAGATGGAGTATCAGCCCGGGGCGCTGCTCTGCAATCTGTTTCTGGCCGACGAGCTCAACCGCGCCACCAGCCGCACCCAGTCCGCCCTGCTGGAGGCCATGGAGGAGGGCCGGGTGACGGTGGACGGCGTTTCCCACCCCGTACCCGACCCCTTCCTGGTCATCGCCACCCAGAACCCCGCGGGGGCCTCCGGCACCCAGCTGCTGCCCGACTCCCAGCTGGACCGCTTCGCCCTGCGCCTGTCCATGGGCTACCCCTCCCCCCGGGACGAGCTGGAGCTGCTCCAGCGCAAGCTGCGGGGCGACCCCATGGAGGCGGTGTCCCAGGTGGCGGGCAGCGGGGAGCTCTCCCAGCTGCGCGCCCAGACGGAGCAGGTGTTCGTCCACGAGGAGGTGCTCAGCTATATCCTCCAGCTGGTGCAGGCCACCCGGAGCCATCCGGGGCTGGCCCAGGGCGCCAGCCCCAGGGCGGGTATCTCGCTGACGGCGCTGTGCCGGGCGTCCGCCTTCCTCCACGGGCGGGACTATGTGGTGCCCGACGACGTGCGGTATATCTGGGCGGACGCCATCGCCCACCGGCTGGTTCTCCCCGCCGGGTCCGCCCTCGACGCCCAGCGGGCCGTCCAGATCGCCGCGGAGGTGCTTCGCAGCGTGCGGCCTCCCCGCGTCCGGTGACGGCCATGGCCGTCCGGCGCATCGTATACGCCCTGGTGCTGGCCGGGGCGCTGCTGTTCCAGATCACCAACGACAACTACCTGGCCCACTTCCTGCTGGCGCTGTGCGCCGCCCTGCCGCTGCTGTCGCTGGCCATGTCCCTGCGGGGGATGATGGGCTGCCGTCTGGTCCTGTCCGCCCTCCCCCCGGCCCTGAACCGGGGAGAGGAGGGGCGCTGGCAGGTGTCGGTGGAGGTCCCCGGCCCCCTGCCCCTGGCCCGGCTGTCCCTGCGCACGGTGGAGAAAAACCTGCTCACCGGCCGCGCCCAGCGCCGCCTGCTCACCATGTCCGGCGTGGCCCGGAGACGGCCGGCGGACATGGCCGCCCCCACCGGCCACTGCGGCGTGCTGGAGTTCCGGGCGGAAAAAATCCGGGTGTACGACTACCTGGGGCTGTTCTCCCGGCGAGTGCCCCCGCCCGCCCCCGCCCGGCTGCTGTGCCGCCCCATCCCCGTCAAAACGCAGCCCCCCGCCATTCCCGAGGGGCTTGGCTCCCCCGCCCCCCGCGCCGCGCTGCGCAAGGGCCCGGGGGAGGACTGCGACCTGCGGGATTACCGCCCCGGCGACCCCATGCGCGCGGTCCACTGGAAGCTGTCCTCCAAGTGGGACAAGCTCATCGTCCGGGAGCGGGCGGACACCCTGGTCCCCCTGCCCCTGCTCACCCTGGACCGCTTCGGCTCCCCGGGCAGGCTGGACGCCCTGCTGGACAAGCTGGCGGGGCTGAGCCGCGCCCTGCTGGGCGTCCAGCGGCCCCACGCCGTGCTGTGGCTGGACGGGGCGGGCCTGCCCCAGCTGTGCCCCGTCTCCGACGAAAAGGAGCTGCGGGACTGCCTGACCGCCCTGCTGGGCTCCTTCGCACCCCCGACAGGCCCGGAGCTGGACGGCTTTCCGGAGCTGCTGCGCGCCCCCGGCGGCCCCGCCTTCCGCATCCATGTGACCCTGGAAGGGGGTGAGGGCCATGACTGAGCAGGAATCCCGGCTGTCTCCCCTCACCCTGCTGGGAGACGCGCTGCTGCTGGCGTGCGCCCTGGGGGGGCTGGCCGCCAGCTTCCTCTCGCTGTACGGCGGCGCGGAGTCGCTGGCCCTGGCCGGCGTCCGGCGCAGCGCGCTGTCCCGGTGCGCCGGGAGCACGGACGCCTTCGTCCTGGC
>CATKZP010000007.1 GCA_949841355.1 uncultured Oscillospiraceae bacterium | reverse complement strand
CCAAGACAAAAACCTTCTTGTTCTCCCGCAACGCTTTTAACAATATACCTTCACGTGGTTCAAAACCGTTACCATCCGCCTT
This sequence comes from uncultured Oscillospiraceae bacterium, assembly GCA_949841355.1. GTDB lineage: Bacteria > Bacillota > Clostridia > Oscillospirales > Oscillospiraceae > Enterenecus. Next base: position 135,569 of record CATKZP010000007.1, on the reverse strand, counting down.
CGGATACCAACCAAAAATAAGATTCTCGTAACTCCAACCTTCGTGCAACTGGATAGAGCAACGATCAGTGTTCGTTCTGGGATAAATGTTATCAATTGCACGTGTTTTGCCTGTTCTGGGAGGACCTGAGAGTAAAATCGCTGTTTAGCCCTGATCAATCAATGCTTGTAATTGGACTTCGGGGGAAGATGTAATCCATGCAGGCTTTTCGGATATTGTCACCATATTTTTAACCCTCTTAATGTAATCTGACTCTGTTTCTGCTTTTATTTCCAGCGTTACTGCATCAACAAATGCAGAAGAACAGATATCATAGAGCTCAGAATTTGAGATTGGCGTGCTTTGAAACTGAAGTTCAATTGGTTGTTGAATAAACACCAGATCGTATTCTGAATCATCAAGATTCAATTCTTCCTTCAGTTTTGTAATAATGTCTACCGGCTCTTGTGTATGCAAATCTGTTTGAGCAAACAGCCAAACTGCGAATTGAAGACCTGGGATGGAAACACGCTGCCCGTCCTTTCGTGCAAAACCAGCTATGTCATGCCCCAAACCCAATGGATATTGCCGACTAACGCTAACCGAAATGCCTTTGTCAGTATCTTTGAATGTTAGAAAACTGGTTGGATCGACACCTGTTACTGTGCCATCAATCCACTTTTTGCAGTTGGTCTGAATAATACTTCGCGCTGCATCTGCTTGCATGTTTGCAAATCGAGAGGTGTGTGCAAAGGGCACAAAAAAGGAACCATCATCTGCACCACTTCGAAAAAGCTTTTTTAGATAAGGCGTAGAGTTCCCGGTATCCACTATTACATTGTTGGACTTGCTAAGCCCCATCGCTTTTAAAACGAACCATATTTTTAGCATATGGTCTGCACCGCCCCGCATATCGCGAACGGCATGTTTGATTGTCTGTGCAGTAAAATACATAATGGCAATTCCTCGAATATTAAATGCCGTCAAAAAGTTGGGATACAGTAAGGTCAAAGCCATCTGCAATCTTCTTAATGTTGAGCAAAGAGATGTTTCGCCGTCCTGCTTCTACGGATGCATAGTAGGTGCGGTCCATATCAATAAGTAAGGCAAATCTTTCTTGGCTCAATCCCTTTTCTCTGCGGAGTGATTGTACTCGCAATCCAAATTCTTTTTGAATTGTCACTCAAATCACCTCCGAATGCAATAATTCAGAAAAATTCTACTGCGATGACGCTTTTACGGCAACGGACTATGAGCAACAATTTCGTTTCTGAAAAAAAGTGTCTATTAAAAGAAGGAGCTGAGAACGAAAAGCCTCAGCTCCTTCTTCATACGGAATATCCTTTACTCCGCACTCCATTCAGGCCACCCCAGTGGTTGCGCAGCAGACTCTCAACCTCTTTGTTTCTGGAGCGCCAGAACATAAGCGCGAGAAATATGGCTGCGATTGCACAACCGACATACCTCAACCAGGGCGGTACCAGTGAAAGACACTCGGCAAGTTCCTTGCTCACATACATGAGCGAGTCCTCATCAGAGCCTTCCGGCAGATACTTTGCCCGGTCGAGCCAGCGCCTGTCATCATAGATCGCGTTGCACACTTCCTCCGGAAGAAAGGCTTCTGGGTTGTAAGAGCCGGGCTGTTTCATCTCCGCATCTTCCAGAGTGTCCGGCGCAACATGTTTGTGGAAGTTGACCTCGCTGTAGTAGAGCATATGCTCCAGATCCTTCCACTCCTCCGGATGCTCCTTCACCCACTGGTCTGCGGCAGCGGCAACTTCCGGATCCAAAGAGTGTATCCAGCGCCAATCTGCCTGAAGCTCTTTGTAAGACTGGGTATCCTTGAAGGACATAAACTCACCATACATTCTGTGTTTATAAAATATTTACAATCTGTAACCTTCCGTTTTTGTATTTTTTCTCTAAAGTAATAGTAGAAGGACAATTTCACCCGGGTGGAGTTTCCTTCGGTACGACACGGTCTCCGCGCTGACGAACCCACATGGCTTTTGACAGAGCACCCCATGAGAGCATGTGCGTTCTCTGCCATACGGCGATTCGCTCGGAAGGTCATTCCATCTCTGGCCGTGCTCCCGGGAGCACGGTCTTTTTTTATTCTAACACGGAGAAGGTGAAAAAGATAGCTCGCAGATGAAAGCAAAAGATTTAGAAACAGAGCAAAGGAGGGATCACACCAGCACGACCGAGAACAAAAACCGCCGTGACTGCGACAACAGTCCGGCGGCTCGGCGCGCGCGCAGGTACGCACAAATCTTCTGGCTAAAGTATAGCAAGCGGGCGTCGGAAAAGCAATGATAATTTTCTGTCCGCCCTCTGTGTGAGCGCCATCAAACTCTACAACAACAGAGGAGGTATGAATTGAGTTACAACAAATGGCAAAAGCGAAGCGCAGAGAAAAACTATTTTCTGATACCCAACGAGGTGTTCAGCATCGGTCTGGGTTTTCGGGAGATCTCCCTCTACACCTATCTGCTCCGGTGCGAGAACCGCGACACCTACCAGTGCTATCCCAGCTATAAAAACATTGGCAAATCGATTGGAATGAGTGAAAACACGGTGGCCAAGTATGTGCGGAGCCTGGAGGACAAAGGTCTCATCTACATAGAGCCGACAATCGTGCAGAGCAAGGATGGCAGACCTATACCATCCGTCCGATACAGGGCGCTGTCGAAGCGTTCTATGAGCGGCAGTTCCGGCAGGTGGAGGAGGACGCCGCACTATACTGAGCAAAGCAGCGGCTCAAAAAGCCCAACGCCCAAGGTCGCCAGAACGCCCTGTGCGCGCCTTTCCGAGAGGAAGCAAGCCCCAGTCCCGGCCAGGGGGTTGAAGCCGGATTTGATCCGTTTTCTACAGACTTCTGCGGGACGAAAGAAAAAGCAGGCTACTTGCGCGCTTAGTAGCATTATGGTTTATATCGTTGCTTCGTTCAGTTGCTTCGCATCCAAAGTATGTCCAGACAATTTATACAGAAATCGTCTGATAAGCGACAGATCCCCTTTTTTACCATAGAGTCTTGTAGTTGATCAACCAATGCTTAGTCGCAGAATAAGCGAGGACCTGATTCTGATTTTTCTGACTTTACAGCCTTTACATAGCTTAGACCGCTGACATTCACAGAGGATACCTGATATTGGTCACTCCATACGTTACCTTCTCTGTTAAAGTGAGCATCTTCTCCATAAGAGATACCACCGCGAAACAGCAGAGGAAATGCCCGGTTATAAGTGTATTGGGGATATCCATCGAGAGATATTTCTACAGTCGTTCTCATATTACTATGAACTGCTTTAATATCACCAAAGGGTTTTTCAAATGGTTCGAGGTACTGTATAAATACTGATGCAATAAAATTGCTTATTTGCCTAACAAACAGGTCTGGACTATGAGACCCAATAATAAGTGAGTCGCTGACACTTATAAGATAATTGATGGAAGTAATTGATGTGTTCTCAGCAAATGCTTACAACCCATTTGATGTGCTATATGTATTGACAGGATGGCACTTTTCGTCTATGAATTTTGTATGCAATACTTCGTTGAATATTGCAAGATTGTCTCTTGCTGTTTCTAAATCCGTTTGAACGAGATGGGTAAATCCCAATAAATCTAAAAATGCAATAACCATATTTCTCCTCCGTTTTTGTTTATAAAGACTTGGACCAATCATCCGAATCCCAAAGATTATCCATCTTTTGATTCTCATATTCATAAATCTCTTCTGGAGTGGCTGGCCGGACTTCTTCTTTTCCACAGTCTGGGCATTGGTCGATAGGAGATACTCTGGAAAACAAGAAGTGACAGTGATCACAAGCATATACCATTTTTATCGCCTCACTTTCGTGCACATTCAGTTTAGCACGGAGCGGAGCCTTTTTCAATTTAAAACGAAAAGGAGGCCAGCCAAATGAAATGTCTGATGAAATATCAATGGGTCAAGCTCCCCCGCAGTCAAATGCCGGCAGGCAAGGGCGTCATGGGTGTCTGGACGCGGCTGGCCTCCCGTGCGGCCTTCCGAAACGGGCAGGCCCGATATTACAACTATGTCAATCAAGTCACCATTGGCTCCTGGGCTGGCGGTATCGTAGGTCTCAAGAGTATCCTGGGTATCAAGAAGCGGAACAAGGCCCTGGAGCTGATGGACAAGCTGGCCCAACTGGGCTACATAAATTACGAGCTTGACTCAAAAACAAAGAAGTTCACCTATCAGATTAAGGACTGGGTGGTCCAGTGTTCTGGCGAGCCATGTATGGGTACTGAGGCCGTCTATGCCACCCAAGGGTATGGTTTCCTGTGTCTACCCCGGAACATTACCCAGCGTCTCGCGGAGGCGCACTATCACTTTGATGAGGCGGACGTATGGCTGGATCTCTGATGCCACACAGTATGGCGAGACCCCAGTAATGCGTTTTCTCATATGGTGCCAACTGTCCAGTTTGGCAAGTATGGCGCCGGTTTGACCCTGGAGACCCTTGGACACCGTTGGGGATGGGAGAAAACCAAGGTCTGGCGCTTTTTCAAGAAGCACGCGGATGCCTTCCCGCTGCAAAAGCTGCCTGGCTCTTTCGGCTGCCTAATCTTCAACACCGGTTACCAAACAGAAACCTCTGCTACCCTGTGGGAGCCTGCACAAGTCAAACGCATTTAAGTGAAATACGCATTTGGAGCGGGAATACGCATACCAAAAGCAGCAGCGTCCATAAAGGGGTAAACCATTGGATCACATGGTACAGCCGCAAGGTCATACCTCAGATCCCACAGGTGCAAGCCGCCCCTGTGGCGGTGCAGTGCTGTGTTGCAGTTTCGGACTGCCTTATTACGCGCGCGTATTTTCTCCGTGTAGGCATTGTAAGAGTTTCGCTAAGGACTGCCAAGGTTTAGAGGGAACTCCCTCGGTCGAGTTTGGACTTTTGCCCAGGGCCGGCCAAAAAACTGGCCCACCATTCGATTTTGGAGGTATCGACTATGGCAGATTTGAAGGCGACCCATTGTGGTGAACTGCCGAAGAATGAATTTTCTCCCCAGACTGAACAGCTGATCTCGCTGCTGGAGCGCCGCAGGCTCATGGAGGATCACAGCATTGTAAACGAAAAGGTGCGGCAAGTGGAGAAGGATCTGCGCCGCAACATGTACCATAATACCCAGATGATGCTGAGGCACTACCGGGACATCGTCTGGGCCTTGGAGTGCTTTCCAGAGCAGGTGGCGGAGGAATTGGACCGCCCGCTGAAAGACCTGGATGCCCTGCTCAGCATGGTGGATACCCAGTTGGCTATGGGGAACGCGAGATTAGAGCACCAGATGTTGAATATCAAGCGTTCCCGGTTGTTGCTGGACCGGGTCAACGAGGCCCTGACGGTGCTCCGGCAAAAACCGGGGAATGGTGAGATGATGTATCATATCATCTTTCAAACCTTCATTACTCAGGACAAGCTCACCCACCAAGAGATTCTGTACCGGCTGGATATCTCGGACAGGGATGACAGGTTTCGGTTTTCCCTCCGGTGGAGCGCGGATACATCGGAGAAGGCCAGGGTGGGCGCCCTTTTAGAGCAGCTGGGAAATAAGAAGAGCGATTTTATCGTCATGGCTGTTATAGACTATCTCCAGCGCCACCCGGAAGCGGCCATCCCTGGTGCGAAGATCAACATTACCTATCAGCCACTGTATACGAAGGAACAGCTTCTGGCAATGGCCAGGGATATGGTGAAGACCTCTGTGGGGGAGTTTTTGGAAGAAACGGCTGTCCCCCGGCAAGGAACTGCCAATCCTCGGAAATGCCGCATAGTCCAAGTGAGCAGGATATTGACGCTATGGTGGCAAGCCTCAAGTTGTTCGAGCAATGAAATCAAATGTCTCACGTACCCTGTTGGGGTTGTGAGGCATTTTTATAAAAAATGGCAGGATTGTGGGCAGATTGCGGGCAGAAGTTCAGGGAAAGGAGTGAAAAGCCTTTTGGGAAGGCATCCCTGCACCTTGACAAACAGGCCCATGGGCCTCATAGAGCCAACGGGTACGTTAAGTATATGGCCCAGCCGTATGGGCAGACCAGAGCCATGATCCCACCAGGGAAGTTGGTAACGAATGGTGTCCATAGAAGCATACTGCCGCAGTTCGACCCAGTTGTCAATACCATATTTCGCAATTTTTTAGAATCGGCCTTATCAGTCTTGACCTTACGCAGCGAGTTGTTCCCGTAGTCCTTGATGAGTTTCGGGTTCACCGCGCTGACGTACAGCCCTGCATCATGGAGAAACTGGGCTACTGGCTCATAGTAACGCCCAGTATGTTTCATGATCACCCGTGTCTCACCGTCCAGGCTTTTCAAGTAGGCAGCCAACTCCTTGAGTTCACTGCCGGTGTGACGCACAGCAAAAGGTTTTGCCACCACCTCGCCTAAGGGGCGGAGAACAGATACCATACTCTTTCCTTTGGAAACATCGATTCCTGCTGCGTTCATTGTCAACTCTCCTATCGTAGATATTGATTTGGCGACCAGCCTTTCCATCATTGCCGATTCTATCTATTTGATGACACGGACGCACCGGGCCGGGGCAATAGCCCGGACGAGGCGGCTCTACCTGCATAAATCGAACGCTGTGAATGAGAGGCTGGCTGACGGACTTTCCTGCGGACGTGTTGGTCCTTGGAGGCTAGCGTCAGACCAATTACTCCCATTCTAACAGCTTTGGCAACGATGTGGAAAAAGACACGGCTCGCTGCCGTGCCTCTCACCGTAAATCTTATTGTAATAGGAGGAACAGGGAGAGCCGGATGCCGCGTACAAGCAAGCTATGGCAGCTTGAGGCCATGACCCATATACCGAATCATGATACACCACCCTGGCTATGGTCCGAGCGGTAACCAATCCGCCGCAGACTGTAGGGGGTGTCGGAAAAGCTGCGGATGTAAGTCCTGTGGAGCGGTTTAGCCAGCCGCCGCCCGTTGCGCATTATTTTTTGTCAACTCTATTTGAGAGGAAGGTTATGAAAATTGCCCCTTGAGGTGGTTTTTGTATACTATGTAGTAATTATGAGAGAAATGAGTCAAATCCCATCTGGGGAACAAGATACATTGAGCATTGAGGAGGCAGCACAATACTTCCGAATTGGCGAGCATAAACTTCGGCAAATCATTAGTGAGAACAAAGATGCTGATTTTGTCCTCTGGAACGGAAATCGCGTACAAATTAAAAGGAAATTATTTGAAAAATTCATTGATCAGAGCAACTATGTCTGATTTCAAAAGTAGCTGAAACCTTGTGGCTTGAAACTTGCAAAAGGGAATTTGATGTGGTAAAATGAAATGCTATATCAGATTCCTTTTCTTTTCCAGAAAGGGAGTCACTATGTCGGAAAAACGCAGAGGCAATAAAGGTAGAGTTCTACGGAATGGAGAAAGCCAGCGTTCAGATGGGAAGTATATGTTCCGTTATACTGACAGCACAGGTGAAAGGCATACAGTGTATAGCTGGAAACTGGTGAGTACCGACAAGTTAAAGGAGGGACAGCGCGACTCGCAGGCATTGCGAGATATGGAAAAACGTATTTTGAAAGACCTTGATGACAGCATTAAAACCAGGGAAGCAGAGCATACAACGGTGGACAATCTTTTTGAGCAGTTTATGGATATTCGCAAGGATTTGCGGGAGAGTTCCCGTTGCTGCTACAATGACATATACTGGAAGCACAGTAAGCCTGTAATTGGATATCGTCCGGTCGGCAAAGTAAAACCCACAGAAATTCAGAAGCTGTATCAGATTATGGTAAGTGAATCTGGAGTTAACCCAACTACCTACTGCTCAGAAAGCACATTCCATTATTTATCAACTATTTGAGAATGCTGTAATAGATAATGTCATCCGCGTGAATCCTGCGTCAAATGCGTTCCGCAACTTCCGAAAGACAGCAGAATTGAACCCCGCGTGCAGAGAGCCATTAACTGTAGTGCAGCAAGAGGTCTTTATTGATTACATTTATACCTCTGAGAAATACGGTAGGATGGCAAACCTGTTTACTGTGTTACTTGGCACAGGAATGCAGATTGGAGAAGCCCTTGGTCTAAGATAGTGTGACTGCGATTTTGAGGAAGGAATCATTCATGTAACCCATGCTCTGCTCTATAAGCAAGGGGAAGACGGTAACTATCGTTATAGGATATCTGCCCCAAAGACAGAAGCGGGCTTCCGTGAAATCCCGATGTTTGATGATGTAAAGGCAGCCTTACAGTGGGGGCGTGGGAAGCGGAGATCCAAAAAGAAAAAATTTGTTGTGGATGGATATAACGACTTCGTTTTCCTCAATAATAACGGGCAAGTCTATACGCAGTCCTTTATCTACGGCACGATCCAAGGCATCACGACTTCCTAACAACAAGGAAGAGTATGCAAGGGCGTGGGAAGAGAATCGTGAGCCGTGCTATCTTCCAAAGATTAGCGCTCATATCCTGCGACACACTTTCTGCACACGCATGTGCGAACAGAATATCAACATTAAGGTTTTTCAAGATGTTATGGGACACCGGAACATACGAACTACAATGGAAACTTACGCAAAGGCGTTCCGGGACAAAAAGGTTGAAGCAGTGATGGTTCTCAATGGGGCCTTCAAGATTTTGTAGCACAACACTATAGTCAAGGAATGAAGTTATGTGGCATAGATACTCAAAAGAACACTTGCCGTCCTGCTCAAAACCGCGCAACCCTACAGCCCCAACGGTTTCCGGGTTTTTATGGTGTAAAATGAAAGTGTAATCGGTTTACACCAATTTTACACCACTTGGGCGAGAAAATACGCCAGAAAATGAGAAGATATGAAAAATGTAAGAACCTCGAAAACGTTGCAGCGCAAGGATTTGAGAAGTTTTGAGAAGAAATGGGTGGTCGCGTGTACCTGAAAGCATTGGAAATTCAAGGGTTTAAGTCCTTTCCGGACAAAACCGTGCTGGTATTCGGCTCGGACATCACGGCGGTGGTGGGGCCCAACGGCTCGGGCAAGTCCAATATCTCCGACGCCATCCGCTGGGTGATGGGGGAGCAGTCCACCCGCACCCTCCGGGGGGCCAAGATGGAGGACGTGATCTTCAACGGCACGGAAAAGCGCAAGGGGCTGGGCTTTGCCGAGGTCACGCTGGTGCTGGACAACACCGAGCGCATCTTCCAGATGGAGGAGACGGAGGTGGCGGTGACCCGGCGCTATTACCGCTCGGGAGAGAGCGAGTACTATATCAACCGCCGGGCCTGCCGCCTGAAGGACATCAACGAGCTGTTTATGGACACCGGCCTGGGCCGGGAGGGCTATTCCATCATCGGCCAGGGCCGCATTGACGAGATCCTGTCCGTCAAGAGCGCCGACCGGCGGGAGGTCTTTGAGGAGGCGGCGGGCATCTCCCGCTTCCGCCACCGCAAGGAGGAGGCCGAGCGCAAGCTGGAGCGCACCGAGGAAAACCTGGTGCGCATCAACGACAAGATCGGTGAACTGGAGCTTCAGGTGGAGCCGCTGCGGGTGCAGGCGGAAAAGACGAGAAAGTACCTGCTCCTCCGGGATGAGCTGAAGGGGCTGGAAATCTCCGTCTGGCTGGACCAGCTGGAGCATCTTCGGACCAGCAGCGTGAAATTGAAGGCCGACTGCGAGGCGGCGGTGCGCCAGCGGGACGCGGCCCACGAGGCGGTGGAGCAGCTGTACGCCGAAAGCGCCCGCCTGGCCGACGAGATGCGGGACAAGGACATCCAGGCTGAGGAGCTGCGGGGCAGGCAGTCCGACGCGGACGAGCAGGTCCACGCCTGTGAAAACGGCATCGCCCTGCTGAAAAACGACATCAAGAACAACAGCGAGAACGCCCAGCGCATCCGCCAGGAGCTGGAGCAGCAGGAGGGCCGGGCGGGCTCCATCGCCGCTCAGATTGAGGAGCGCCGGGGCCGCCTGGACCAGATCGAGCGGGACATGGCCCAGACCCAGGAGAGGCTGGACGCCCTGGCTGAAAGCATGTCCGAGGTGCTGGGCACGGCGGGCAGTCTCAACGAGGAGCTGGAGCGCCTCCAGGAGCGGGAGCGGCTGGAGACCGCCTCCGCCGGAGAGGCCAAGGAGCTGCTCTCCGCTCTGGCCGCCGCCGCCCAGGAGCTGTACGACCGGGAGGAGAAGCTGGGCCAGGAGCTCCAGGAGCAGGAGGACCAGGCCGCCCAGGCCCGTCAGGCGCTGGACGCCACCCGCAAGGAGCTGGAAAAGGTCACCGAGGACCGGGACGCGGCCAAAAATGTCATCAGCGGCTATCAGATGCGGCTGCAATCCCGCCAGCGCAGGCTGGATCAGGCCCAGGAGCGCCACCGCCGCCTCCAAATGGACGAAAATAACCTCAACTCCCGGATCAAAATGCTCACGGAGATGGAAAAGCTGTACGAGGGCTATTCCAAGGCGGTGAAGCTGGTGATGGGGGAGGGTGCGCGGGGCGGCCTGCGGGGCGTCCGGGGCCCGGTGGCGGGGCTGCTCCACGTCCCCGACCAGTACGCCGTGGCCATCGAGATCGCCCTGGGGGGCGCCATGCAGAACCTGGTGGTGGAGCGGGACGAGGACGGCAAAAACGCCATCAATTACCTGAAGCGCCGGGACGGCGGTCGGTGTACCTTCCTGCCCATGAACACCATCCGCCCCGCCGACTTCCGGGACGGCGCGGTGGAGCGGGAGGACGGCTTCGTGGGCATGGGGGACGCGCTGATCTCCTTTGAGCGGGAGTACGCCAACATCTTCTCCAACCTGCTGGGCCGGGTGGTCATCGCGGAAAACATGGACAAGGCCATGGCCATGGCCCGGAAATTCGGCCACCGCTTCCGCATCGTCACCCTGGACGGGCAGGTGCTCAACGCCGGCGGGTCCATGACCGGCGGCTCGGTGTCCCGCTCGGCGGGCATTCTCTCCCGGGCCAACGAGCTGGAGCGGTTAAATAAGCAGAAGGACGGCCTGGCCGCAGACCTGAAAGCCGCCGCCGACGAGCTGGCCAAGGCCCAGCGGGAGCTCACCGCCGCCCAGTACGAGCTGGACGCCGCCGCCGCTCAGCTCCGGGAGGCGGAGGACGCGGTGCTGAAGTACTCCGAGCGGGCGGACAGCGCCCAGCTCCGGCTGGCCCAGGTGGAGCAGCGCCGCCAGACCCTGGCGGGGGAGCGGGCCCAGCTGCGCCGGCGCATGGAGGAGAACACCGGGCACACCGCCCAGGCCAAGGCCCGCATCGAGCAGCTGGAGGGCTCCGCCGCCGCGCTGCGAGCGGAGGGGGAGGCCAAGGCCCAGGGCCGCACCGCCTTGCAGGACAAGGTGGCCCAGCTCAACGAGCAGTCCGCCGGGTACGGCGCCAGGCTGGCCGGGCTGGAGGGCGAGCAGTCCGCCCTGCGCCAGAGCATCGAGGAGCTGGAGCGGCTGCGGGACGACCTCAGCGGCGACACCGCCAGCCGCACCGCCATGATCGGCCAGTTTGAGCAGCAGAACGACTACCTCACCCGGCGCATCCGGGAGGAGGAGGAGCGCCTCCAGGCCCTGCGGGCCGCCAGCCAGGAGGGGAGCGCCGCCATCCGCCGGCTGAACGGCGAAAAGCTGGCGCTGGAGGGGCGGCGCAACCAGGCCGACCGCCAGGCCCGGGAGAAGAACAACGAGCTGATCGGCATGGAGCGGGAGGTGTCGGTCTTAGAGCAGAAGTCCGCCGCCGCCGCCATGGAGGAGAGCCAGATTCTGGACAAGCTGTGGGAGAGCTACCAGCTGTCCCACGAGGCGGCCCGCTCTCAGCGGGTGGAGCTGGAGTCGGCGCCCAAGGCCCAGCGGCGCATCGGGGAGCTGAAGCGCTCCATCTCCGCCCTGGGCAGCATCAACCCCGACGCGGTGGAGGAGTTCGCCCGGGTGAACGAGCGCTACACCTACTTCACCGATCAGCGGGACGACGTGGCCAAGGCCAAGCGGGAGCTTCAGGACATCATTGCCCAGATCACCGGCGAGATGACCGAGATTTTCAAGGAGCAGTTCGCCCTCATTGACCAGGAGTTCCGCAAGGCGTTTGCCGAGCTGTTCGGCGGCGGCAAGGCCGAGCTCATCCTGGACGACCCGGAGGACGTGCTGGGCTGCGGCATCGAGATCCGGGCCCAGCCGCCGGGCAAGACCATCCAGCACATGAGCTCCCTGTCCGGCGGGGAGCGGGCGCTCATCGCCATCGCGCTGTACTTTGCCATTTTGAAGGTGCGGCCCACCCCCTTCTGCGTCATGGACGAGATCGAGGCGGCGCTGGACGAGTCCAATGTGGTGCGCTACGCCCGTTATATGCGCCGTATGAGCGGCAAGACCCAGTTCATCGTCATCACCCACCGCCGGGGGACCATGGAGGAGGCCGACGTGCTCTACGGCGTCACCATGCAGGAGAAGGGCGTGAGCCGGATGCTGACGATCAACTTAAATGATGTGGAGAAAGAGCTGAATATCAAATGAGTGAAGAGATGGAAAAGCGCTGCCCCAACTGTGGGAGCGAGATGAAGTTCATCCGGCGGGAGGATGTTCAGCTGGGCAAGGCCGGGGTTCTGAGCGGCGTGTGGCCCAACATCTGGGCTGGTGCGCTGGATGTGGAGCTGTGGGGCTGCCCCAGCTGCCAAAAGCTGGACTTTTACTGGAGCGGCGGGGAGGACGAAATGGATTGGGACGGCGGGGACCGCATGGCTCAGACCACCTGCCCCGCCTGCGGCGTGGTCCACGAGCTGGACGACCCCAAGTGCCCCCGCTGCGGGGCGAAAAACCCGAATATTTAACAATTAGTGAGGAGACATCCATGGGATTTTTTGATAAGATCAAGAAGATCGGTATTTTCAACGGCTTCTCCGAGCTCACCGACGACTTTTACGACGAGCTGGAGGAGTCCCTGGTGATGGCGGACCTGGGCGCGGAGACCACCATGGAGGCGGTGGAGGAGCTGCGGGCGCGCTGCAAGGACCGGGGGATCAAGGACACCGAGGGCGCCCGGCAGTGTATGCGGGAGATTCTGGCGGAGTACCTGGACCTGGGGGGCGCTTACGTGGACATGAGCCGCAAGCCAGCGGTGATTTTGTTCATCGGCGTCAACGGCGTGGGCAAGACCACCTCCATCGGCAAGCTGGCCGCCCACTGGAAGCGGGTGGGCCGCAAGGTGGTGCTGTGCGCGGGGGACACCTTCCGGGCCGCCGCCGCCGAGCAGCTCACCATCTGGGCGGACCGGGCGGGGGTGGACATTGTGAAGCAGCACGAGGGGGCCGACCCCGCCGCCGTGGTGTACGACGCGCTGTCCGCCGCCAAGGCCCGCAAGGCGGACGTGGTGCTGGTGGACACCGCCGGGCGGCTGCAAAACAAGGCCAACCTGATGAACGAGCTGAACAAAATTTCCCGGGTGATCGACCGGGAGTGCCCCGACTCCAGCCGGGAGACTCTGCTGGTGCTGGACGCCACCACCGGCCAGAACGGCCTGATTCAGGCCAAGGAGTTCTCCAAGACGGCGGGCGTGTCCGGCATCGTGCTCACTAAGCTGGACGGTACGGCCAAGGGCGGCATCGTCATCGCCATCGCCAAGGAGCTGGGGGTGCCCGTGAAATTCGCCGGCGTGGGAGAGGGCGTGGACGACCTTCAGCCCTTTGACCCGGAGGAGTTCACCCAGGCGCTGCTGTGACCGGAGAGAGGAGGGGACGGCATGGACTGTCCGTTCTGCGGGAAGGAGATGCGGTCGGGCTCCATCCCGTCCGGCAGCCGCTCGGCGCGGCCCGGGAGCAGTGGGAGGCCCGGCGGAGCGAGGAAAAGGAACGCAGAAAAAAGAAAGAATTTGGGTTAAGGGACCCGTGGGAGCTGTAGAAAAATGAAGATGGTATTGGCCAGCAAGAACCAGAAAAAAATGAAGGAAATGAACGAGATCCTGTCCGGCATGGGGGTGGAGGTGTGTCTCCAGGCGGACGTGGGCCTGGACATCGACGTGGAGGAGACGGGAACCACCTTTGAGGAGAACTCGCGCCTCAAGGCCCAGGCGGTGATGGAGGCGTCCGGCCTGCCCGCCATCGCGGACGACTCGGGTTTGTGCGTGGACGCGCTGGCCGGGGCCCCCGGCGTGTACTCCGCCCGATACGGCGGGGAGGGGCTGGACGACGCGGGGCGCTACCGCCTGCTGCTGGCCAACATGCCCAAGGGGGCGGCCAGGACGGCGAAATTCGTGTCCGTCATCACCTGCTGCTTCCCCAGCGGGGACGTGCTCACCGCCCGGGGGGAGTGCCCCGGCACCATCGCCTTCGCCCCCATGGGGGAGGGCGGCTTCGGCTACGACCCGGTGTTTTTCCTGCCCAAGCTGAAAAAGACCTTCGCCCAGCTGTCCGCCGAGGAGAAGAACGCTATTTCCCACCGGGGGCTGGCGCTGGCGGAGTTCCAGGGAAAGCTGGAGGAGTACTTGAAAAAATGAGCCTGCTGAAGGAGCTGACCGTGGCCCTGTTTTTCTCTCTGGTGCTGGCTCTGGCGGCGTTCGCACTGATCGTCACGGAGTGCGTGCTGATCTCCCGGGTTTCGAAAAAAATCCGAGAGCAGGACGGCGAGGGAGTTTTGCGGGAGACCGGGCGGATGGGCTGGGCGCTGGCGGGAATCTGCGTATGTTGGACGGCGGGATACCTGCTGTTTGATTATGGCGTCAGGGAGGATATGTCCGTGTTTGCCAGCCTCTTGGGCAGCGCCAGACACCTGTTTTTTCCTGTGGCCGGCGGGGTGTGGGCGCACTGGGCTTTCCGAAGGAAGGGTATGGAGCTGCTGAAAAAAATCAACTGAATTTAGGAGAATAGTATGGACCTGACAAGTAAGCAACGGGCCCAGCTGAGAGGGCTGGCCAACGATATCGACACCATCGTCCACATCGGCAAGGACGGCGTGGGCGAAAACCTGGTCAAGCAGGCGGACGACGCCTTGGAGGCCCGGGAGCTCATCAAGGGCAAGGTGCTGGAAAATAGCCCCCTGTCCCCTCGGGAGGGGGCGGAGGAGCTGGCAAAGGTCACCCGGAGCCAAGTGGTGCAGGTGATCGGGACCAAGTTCGTGCTGTACCGGGAGACCCACGGCAAGCCGAAGGAAAAACGCATTCGGTTGGTGCGGTGACGATCACCTGCACCACGCCGCCGCAAGTGCGGCGTACAAGTGTTTTGCGGAGCAAAACCTTGAAACCGGCAGAATTCATTTCTGCCGGTTTGAGAAAAATCCGGGGTCCCCATGGGACGGCCCATGGGGCGCGCAGGTGATCGGGACCAAGTTCGTGCTGTACCGGGAGACCCACGGCAAGCCCCGCGACAAGAGAATTAAGCTGGTAAAATAGGTATCCCTTAAATTTTTATGAGAGGGTGGTCCCATTGAAAATCGGCATTTACGGCGGCAGCTTCAACCCGCCCCACCTGGGGCATCTGGCGGCGGCCAGGGCGGCTATGGCGGCTCTGGAGCTGGACAGGCTGGTGTTCATCCCGGCGGGCGACCCGCCCCACAAGGAGCTGGCCCCCGGCAGCCCCAGCCGGGCGCAGCGCTTGGAGATGACGCGCATCGCCGCCGACCAGCTGCTCCTGCCCGCCCGCACCGAGGTGTGGGACACCGAGCTGCACCGGGAGGGGAAGAGCTATACCGCCGACACCCTGGAGGAGGCCGCGGCGCGCTGGCCGGGGGATGAGCTGTGGTTGCTGATGGGGACGGATATGTTCCTCACCCTCCACCGGTGGGCCGCGCCGGAGAAGGTTCTGGCGCTGGCCGGCGTATGCGCCTTCGGCCGCACGGAGGACGACGGCGAGGCGGTGTTCGCCCCCCAGCGGGATTTCCTTTGCAAAACTTATCCGGGGGCCAGGCTGGCCACCATCACCGTCCCCGGGCTGGTGAACGTGTCGTCCACCCGCCTGCGGGAGCTGCTGCCCAGGGGAGAGGGCCGGGAATTTTTGCCGGAAGCGGTGTACGGCTGCATTTTGCGGGAAAAACTATATGGGACCTGCGCCGATCTGGGGCGGCTGAGCCTGGACGAGCTGCGCTGCGTGTCCTACTCCATGGTATACGCCAAGCGGCTGGCCCATATCCGGGGTTGCGAGGAGGAGGCGGCGCGGCTGGCCAAGCGCTGGGGCGCCGATGAGGAGCGGATGCGCCGGGCGGCCATCCTCCACGACTGCACCAAGTACCTCACCCTCCAGGAGCACCTGGACATCTGCGCACAATACGGCATTGCGCTGTGTCCGCTGGAGCGCGCCACCGACAAGCTGCTCCACGCCAAGAGCGGCGCGGCCCTGGCCCGGCACGTGTTCGGGGCGGACGAGAAGGTCTACGAGGCGATCCTCTACCACACCACCGCCCGGGCGGGGATGAGCCTGGAGGAAAAAATCCTATACATTGCCGATTACATGGAGCCCAACCGGGCGTTCCCCGAGGTGGGCGAGCTGCGCCGCCTGGCGTACTGCGACCTGGACGGGGCGGTGGGGTTGGGCGCGTCCCTGGCCGTCCAGGAGATGACCCAGCGGGATAAGGAGCTCCACCACGACACCAAAGACGCCTATGACGAATATTACAGGAAGGGAACCTGAGCATGAGCGACCAGTCCAAAAAGATAAATGAGGAAGGGCACAGCATGGGGGAGCCGGGGAAGCGGCTGGAGAAAAAGACCGGCGGGCCCCTGAGCCCCCAGCAGGCCAAAAAAAAGAGAGAGCGGTGGATCATGATTGTCATGCTGCTGCTGGCGGCGGTGATGTCGGCGGCAGCGGCGGCGGTGGTGCTCCACAGCCGGTGGGTGAAGAAGCCGTCGCTGCCCCCCGCCCCCACCCCGCCGGCGCCGGTGGAATCCGACGGGCCGGCGGACCCCAGCGCGGAGCCCACCCTGGGCTTTGAGGCGGTGGAGCCCAAAGTGGGCGGCGAGCGCAAGAGCAAGGACATCTTCACCATCCTGATCTTCGGCTCGGACGTGGCCTCCGGCCTCACCGACACCATGATGGTGGCCACCTACGACGTGACCAACCAGCGGGCCACCGTCATGTCCCTGCCCCGGGACACCCTCATCAACTCCAGCGCCCGGCCCGGCATCGACGCCAAGAAGCTCAACGCCGTGTATAACGTCTACGGCCAGGGAGCGGACGGGGTTCAGGCGCTGAAAACCGAGGTGTCCGAGCTGGTGGGCTTTGTGCCGGACTTCTATGTGCGCATCGACTGGGAGCTGGTGGGCGAGATGGTGGACGCCATCGGCGGGGTGTGGTTCGACAACCCCTACCACATGGAGTACTACGATCCCGACCAGGACTTGAACATCTATCAGCCCCAGGGCTGGCGCAAGCTGAGCGGCGACGACGCCATGCAGGTGGTGCGCTGGCGAAAGAACAATCCCGGGGTGTCCACCGGCGGAAACAGCACAGGCAGCGACATCGACCGGCTGAACGTCCAGCACCAGTTTTTGAAGGCGGTGCTGAAGCAGACCCTTCAGATCCAGAACCTGCTTCGCATCGGCCAGCTCATCGACCTGTTCAACAGCCGGGTGGAGAGCGATCTGGACGTGACGGGGATGCTGTGGTTCGCCCAGTCGGCGGTATTCGGCGGGCTGACGGTGGACGACGTGGAGTTCTGCACCATGCCCTACGGCTTGAGCAGCTACGGCCTGGGCAAACAGAGCCGCAGCTTCGTCTACCCCCTCCAGAGCGAGCTGCTGCCCCTGATTAACGAGAAGCTGAACCCCTTTGTGGAACAGGTGACCATCCGGCAGCTGGACCTGATGAGCCCCGTGGGAGACGGCTCGCTGCGCTCGTCCACCGGGCGGCTGGCCGCCCCGGAGCTGGGCTTCCCGCCGGTGGCGGAGACCGAGGAGCCGGTGGAGAGCGATCCCGCGGAGAGCGGCCAGCCCACGCAGAGCGATCCGGTGGAGAGCGGCCAGCCCACCGACCCCGACCCCGCCGTCAGCGGCCCCATACCCACGGAACCCGTCCCCACGGACCCCGAAACGGAGGACCCGGCGCAGAGCGATCCGGTGGAGACCATGCCGGCGTGGCTGCGCCCCCCCCAGGACAGCCAGCCCCCCGCCAGCGACCCGCCCGCTCCCAGCGGCGCGCCCGCCGGAGCTGAATCGTAAAGGAGAGAATCGTATGTTAAGCGAAAAGGAAATGACCGCCATCGCCGTCAAGGCGCTGGACGATAAGCAGGGCAAGGACATCAAGGTGCTGCACACCGCGGCCCAGACCACCCTGGCGGACTACTTCATCATCTGCAACGGAACCTCCAACACCCAGGTGCGCGCCCTGGCCGAGGCGGTGGAGGAGGCGCTGTCCAAGGCCGGAGAGGAGCCCCACCACATCGAGGGCCACCGGGGCGGCCAGTGGACGCTGATGGACTACTCCAGCGTGGTGGTCCACATCTTCACCGAGGAGGGCCGGGAGTTTTACGGCCTGGAGCGGCTGTGGTCGGACGCCCAGCCGGTGGACATCTCCCAATATCTCGCGGCGGAAGCCGAGTAAGGCGGTGAGCTGATATGGAAAACGGGAAAAAAGTGATGCTCTCCGGCATCAAGCCCAGCGGGGATCTGACCCTGGGGTCCTATCTGGGGGCGGTGCGCAACTGGGCGGAGCGGGCGGAGGAGTACGACTGCTACTACTTCATGGCGGACCTGCACGCCATCACCGTGCGCCAGGACCCCGCCGCCCTGCGCCGGCGCACCCTGGAGCAGCTGGCCCAGTACATCGCCTGCGGGCTGGACCCGGACAAGAACACCCTGTTCATCCAGTCCCACGTCCACCAGCACGCGGAGCTTGGCTGGGTGCTCAACTGCTACGCCATGTTCGGTGAGCTGTCCCGCATGACCCAGTTCAAGGACAAGTCCGCCAAGAACGCCGACAACATCAACGGCGGCCTGTTTACCTACCCCTGCCTCATGGCGGCGGACATCCTGCTCTACCAGCCGGACTTCGTCCCCGTGGGGGAGGACCAGAAGCAGCACGTGGAGCTGGCCCGGAACATCGTGCAACGCTTCAACGGCGTGTACGGCGAGGTGTTCAAGATGCCGGAGCCCTGGGTGCCCAAGGTGGGGGCGCGGATCATGTCGCTGACCAACCCGGGCGCCAAGATGTCCAAGAGCGAGGACGGGGACACGGGCCGCGTGACCCTCATGGACGCGCCCAGCGTCATCATGAAGCAGTTCAAGCGGGCGGTGACCGACAGCGACACCGAGCGCTGCGTCCGCTACGACCGGGAGAACAAGCCGGGGGTGGCCAACCTGATGACCATTTACTCCGCCGTGACCGGCAAGAGCTACGAGGAGATCGAGCGGGAGTTCGACGGCCAGGGTTACGGCAGGTTCAAGCCCGCCGTGGGCGAGGCGGTGGTGGAGACCCTGCGGCCCATCCGGGAGGAGACCGAGCGGCTGCTGGCGGACAAGGCGTACCTGGAAGGGGTCTACCGCGCCGGGGCGGAAAAGGCGGAGCACATCGCCAACAAGACCCTGCGCAAGGTGTATAAGAAGGTGGGCTTCCTGCCCAGGGAGCGCTGAGGCCGCGCTGGGAACGAATGTTTCACGTGAAACATGTGAAACGAGGGGACACAAGACAGACAGAAGGGGCGGCGGGCTTGGCCCGGCCGCCCTTAGAAGGAGCGAAATTTCGTTGAACGATCTGAGTAAAATCGTGGCGGGGCAGGGGATCTGGACGGTGCTGCTGGCGCTGGGGCTGGCGGCGGGGGTGTCCTTTTCGTCCACGCCGCTGGTGAAGGCGCTGTCGGTGAAGGTGGGCGCGGTGGACGTGCCGAAGGACAGCCGCCGGATGCACAACCATCCCATCCCCCGGATGGGGGGGCTGGCCATCTTTTTCGGCTTTGTGGTGGCCATGCTGCTGTTCGTCCCCCTGGACAGGCCCAAGCAGGGGATGCTGCTGGGGGCGGTGATTATCGTGGTGCTGGGGATGCTGGACGACAAGTACGCCCTGCCCGCCAAGCCCAAATTCCTGGTGCAGATCATCGCCGCGCTCATCGCGGTGATGGCCGGCAACCGCATTGAGGTGCTGTCCAATCCCAACATATTCAGCCCCAACCCCTATTGGGAGCTGGGGGTGCTGTCCATCCCGGTCACGGTGATCTGGATTCTTGCCATCACCAACTCCGTCAATTTTATCGACGGGCTGGACGGGCTGGCCTGCGGCGTGTCCACCATCAGCGCGGCCACCATGCTGGTCATCGCCCTGCGGGTGGAAGAGTGGAACGTGGCGGTGATGATGGCGGCGCTGGTGGGGGCGTGCATAGGCTTTCTGCCCTATAACTTCAACCCGGCCAAAATCTTCATGGGGGACACGGGCTCCACCTTTTTGGGCTTTATCATGGCCACCATGTCGGTGGAGGGGATGTTCAAGCAGTACACCATCATCTCTTTTGTGGTCCCCTTCCTGATGCTGGGGCTGCCCATTTTCGACGTGTGCTTTGCCGTGGTGCGCCGGGTGTCCCACGGGCAGAGCCCCATGAAGCCCGACCGGGGGCATGTCCACCACCGGCTCATCGACATGGGCTTCTCCCAGAAGCAGGCGGTGGGGGTGCTGTACGTGATTTCCGCTATCCTGGGCCTGTCGGCGGTGGTGCTCACCGAGGGCGGCGCGGAGAAGGCCATGATCTTCCTGCTGGCCATGGCCGCGGCGGCGGGGATCGCGTGGCGGGTGTTCCTGACGGGCCCCGCCCACGAAAAGCCGGAGGAGCCGGAGCCCCGCGATCAGACAGAGCAGGCCCAGGAGAAGGAGGAGGACGGCGATGAATAAGCTGAAGGTGATGACCGTGTTCGGCACACGGCCGGAGGCCATCAAAATGGCCCCGCTGGTGAAGGAGCTGGAGAGCCGGGACGAGGTGGAGAGCATTTGCTGCGTCACCGCCCAGCACCGGCAGATGCTGGACTCGGTGCTGAATATCTTCGGCATCCGGCCCCAGTTCGACCTGGACATCATGGAGCAGAGCCAAACCCTGTCCACCATCACCTCCAAGTGCCTGCTGGGGCTGGAAAAGGTGTTCCAGCAGGTGCGGCCCGACCTGGTGCTGGTCCACGGGGACACCTCCACCACCTTCGCCGGGGCGCTGGCGGCCTTCTACCAGCAGATCGCCGTGGGCCACGTGGAGGCGGGCCTGCGCACCTGGGACCGGTACTCCCCCTTCCCGGAGGAGATGAACCGGGCCATGGTGGGGCGGCTGGCTCAGCTCCATTTCTGCCCCACGGCGGCCAACCGCCGCAACCTGGAGGCGGAGGGCATCACAAAGGGGCTGTACGTCACCGGCAATACGGTGATCGACGCCCTCCAGACCACGGTGGCGGAGAATTTCAACTTCGGGGAGGACGCGCTGAACAGGCTGGATTACCAGGGCAAACGGGTGATTCTGGTCACCTGCCACCGCCGGGAGAACTACGGCGCGCCCATGGAGGACATCATGGCCGCCCTGGCCCGCATCGCCCGGAGCCACCGGTCGGTGGAGCTGGTCTACCCCGTCCACCTGAGCCCCGTGGTGCAGGAGTGCGCCCACCGGAATCTGGACGGGCTGGACAATGTCCACCTCATCGCGCCGCTGGACGTGGAGGAGATGCACAACCTGATGGCCCGCAGCTTTTTGGTGATGACCGACTCCGGCGGCTTGCAGGAGGAGGCCCCCGCCCTGGGCAAGCCGGTGCTTGTCCTCCGGAAGGAGACCGAGCGGCCCGAGGCCGTTCAGGCCGGGACGGTGAAGCTGGCGGGTGTGTGCCGGGACGACATCGTGGGGATGGCGGAGGAGCTGCTCACAGACCCCGCCGCCTACGCCCGGATGGCCCACGCCGTCAACCCCTACGGGGATGGTAGGGCCTGCCGCCGCATCGCGGACGCGGTGCTGTGCCACTTTGGCCGGTTGGACCGGCCGCCGGAGCCCTTCGAGGGCTGAAGCCGCACGGAAGGGGGGACGACAGATGGGTGAGAGACGGCGCGCGGCGCTGGCGGCAGTCATCATCGTGGTGGTGCTGGCCGCCGTGCTTTACAGCTTCTGCTTCAATCTGCTCTCCCCCACGCCGGAGCTGGTGCTGGCCGACCCGGACGCCGCCCAAAGCGAGAGCCCCGGCGCGGAGCAGAGCGCCCAGGCCGGAGGGGTGGCGGTGGAGGTCACTCCCCAGACGGTGCAGGATTTGGTGGAGTATTTGGAGCGGTATGAGAGCTATCGCCGGACGGTGACGGCGGAATACTTCTTCCAGGGCGAGCCGGCGGGGACGGCGACCGGCCAGGTGTGGGCGGACGGCGGCTGGCAGCGCACCGACCTGACCCTCAGCTCCGGGGCGGTGGAGCACGCCATCGTGGGCGAGGGGACGCTGTGGCTGTGGCAGGACCAGAGCCAGGGCGTGTACTCCGGCCCCGCGGAGGAGCGGACCGCCGACCTCAGCCAGCGCCTGCCCACCTATGAGGACGTGCTGCTGCTGGACCAGCGGGACATCACCGCCGCCGGATACGAGGAGCGGGAGGGCCAGCCCTGCGTCTACGTGGAGGCGGTGACGGAGCTGGGCTATAGGGAGCGCTATTGGATCTCGGTGGACAGCGGCCTTCTGGCGGCGGCGGAGACGGAGAAGGACGGCCAGGTGGTGTACGCCATGACCTCCCGGGACGTGGTGAGCCCCCTGGACGAGCTCCAGGGCATTTTCACGCTGCCCGACGGGACGGTGCTGCACGCGGGATGATTATTCCTCCTCCTTGTCCGGTTCGCCGCCCAGTCCCAGCAGGAGCAGAAGGCCCAGGGTGATGACCAGCTCCAGATTGTCCCCGTCCTCCAGGTAGAGGAAGAGGATGATGAGCACCAGCAGGATGTCCCCGGTGTCGAAGTGCTCCAGAGAGAAGTGCTTTTTGACGCCGTCCAGCAGCTGGCCCAGCCCGCCGGTGACCTCCTTGAGCAGGTCGTTTTTGGCCCGGGACGGCTGGACGGGGCGGCTCCAGGCGGGAGGGCTGGGAGTTCCGGGCCGGTGCTGGCCCTCGCCGGGGCGGTGGTCCTGGCGGACGGGACCGGAGCCGGGCTGAGGCTCCGGGTCCAGCTGGACAAAGCTGCCGCCGTCTAAGTAGTGGTTATACATGGCCGTCCTCCTTGCGGGCGCGCAGCAGATCCAGCCCCGAGCGGATCAGCCGGGACAGCTTGGCGATCTGGATTGCCTTGTCCAGCTTGGCGTACCGCTCCTCCCGCACATAGGGGCGCAGGGCGGCCAGCAGGGCGGTGCGCTTGTCGTCGCCATCGTCGGTGAACTGGCCGATGAGGCTGGCGGCGGCGGACAGGGTATTGCCGTCCAGCCCGCCCAGAGCGCCCAGCAGCCCGCTCAGTCCGCCGCTCCCGCCGGGGGTGGCCGGGGGAGCGGCGGACGGCGCCGGAGGGGAGCCTCCCGCCGCCCCATCCTGGGGCTGAGGCGGGGGAGCGTCCCCGGCCGCGTCCGGAGAAGGCGCCTGGTTTTGGGAGCCGCCCAGGTTCAGCGACTGGGCCAGGGACATGATCTGAGCCATGGCCTGGGGATTGCCCAGGATATTTTCCAGCTTTTCCTCCAGTTCACCCATGGCTTTTCCCTCCCTCCGGAGCGTTTGATGTGGTTATTTCAGGTTTTCCTTCATCTTTTGAATGAGCTTCGCCCCCTGAGGGTCGCTCATCAGCTGGCGGATGGCTCCGGCCAGCTGGGCGGTGTCCCCCTGGGCGGCACGCTGGGCGGCGCCCTCCAGGTCGCCGGTGCTCCGGCTGAGCAGATTGAAAATCTGCTGGGTCTCCGGCGCGTCCCGGAGCTTTTCCAGCTTAGCGGGGTCCTTCATGAGGCCGGCAGCCTCTTTTCCCTTGAGCAGCTCGTCAAAATTCGGCATAGGTGATCCCTCCGTTCATGCCTAGTATATGTGAGTTGGGAGAAATGGTGACCAATATGAAGATTTTAGTGTTTTCGGATTCCCACGGCCGCCTGGGGGCCATGATGGACGCCATGGAGCGGGAGCGCCCCCGGCGGGTGTTCTTCCTGGGGGACTGCTACCGGGACGGAGAGGCCCTGCGGGACGCCTACCCCGATGTGCCCATGGAGCTGGTGCGGGGGAACTGCGACTGGGACCAGGCCCCCGACGAGCTGCTGGTGGAGACGGGCGGGGTGCGCTTTCTGCTCACCCACGGCCACCGCTACTATGTGAAGAGCGGGACGGACCACCTGGCCCGGTCGGCCAGGGCCAAGGGGGCGGACGTGGTGTGCTTCGGCCACACCCACGACGCGCTGAATATGCCCAACTGCGGGGTGTGGATGCTCAACCCGGGCAGCGCCGGGGGAGTGCACGCCCGGGTGGGCTACGGGGTGGTCACGGTGGAGGATGGAAAATTCCGCGCCGAGCTGAGATAAAAAATTCCCGGCGCTTTGAAGCGCCGGGAATTTTTTTGGTTATGCGTGGGAGTGCCGGGTCCGGCCGTCCTCGGTCCGGAACAGCAGGGTGAGGCACCACAGCGCCGCCAGACCCACCACCGTGTAGATGATGCGGGCCAGCCAGGTGCCGGAACCGCCGGAGATGAAGGCCACCAGGTCGAAATTGAACAGCCCGATGGCCCCCCAGTTCAGCCCGCCGACGACGGCCACCGCCAGGGCGATCTTATCCAGAAACACGGTACAAACCTCCTTTTGCGGGCGGAGGACCTGCGCGGCCCGTCCGCCAAAATGGTCACGCAGGTAGTTTGCGCCGTGGGCGCGCCGCTATGCTGGAAAATTTTTCGCCAAAATCTGCGTTTTTTATTCGGCGGTGGGGGTTTTGCTGGTGGGGATGATGCACACGTAGCTCTTGCCCCGGCCCAGGGCCAGGGGGGAGCCGTCCGCCTGGGCGTAGCGCAGCTGCTGGTCCGCGCCGCCCTTCTCCCAGACAATGGGGATCATCTTGCCGCCGCAGGCGAACCAGCCGCTGCCGGAGGACAGGTCCACATCAATCCGGCCCGCGTCGTCCACCACGGTGCACACCGCCTGGAGCACCAGCAGGTTGGTCACCCCGATCTGGCTGCCGTCGTTGCCGTCCAGGTAGGGCTCGCCGTACTCCTCCGCCAGGTAGAGCCCGCTGGAGGGGGAGTAACGGAACACGCCGGTTTTGTAGTTGGAGAAGGGGACGGTGACTGTGGTGGCGCGCTGCCCGCCGGCGGGGGCGGCGTCGTCGGTAAAGAGAGCCTCATAGGCATAGCCGCCGCTGTGCTCCTCCAGCCCCCGCTGGGCCAGCATGTCCGCGATGGCCTCGCCGGAGGTGAGCAGGGAGTGCTCATAGTCGTAGTGATAGCCGGCCACCCGGTCCCGGTCCCGCCAGAACATCCCGGCGTCCTTGCCGGAGTAGTAGCCCCGCACTCCGTCCACGGTGAACAGGCCCAGGCGGTCCTTGGTGTTGTAAAATTCCGGGCTGCCCCCGGCGTGGATATACACCGCGTCGTGGCCCTGGGCCAGCTCCCAGTAATACTGCCGGGCGGAGCGCACCGAGCCAACAAGGCCCAGCTGGCCGGGCTGCTGGTACACCGCCAGCATCCGGGTGATGCCGCCCTCCGCCAGCACCTCGTAAATGACGTCCGCCTGACCGTTCCCCTGCTGGGGCAGGGCGGTTTTCAAATTGTTGAGCATCACCGCCGCCGGTTTTTTGCCGGACAGGTCCTCGGTGCAGGGCAGACCGGTGAGGGGATGGTAGAACGCAGGCGCGGGCGTGGGTGTGGGAAGGGGCTCCTGGCTCTCGGGAGGAGCGGAGGTGGGGAGGGGCTGGGTGGGCGTGGCGGACGGCTCCGCCTCCTCCGCGCCGCATCCGGCGCACAGCAGGAGCAGCAGGGCGCAAAACAGACAGACGATACGTTTCATAGGGTTCCCTCCTAGAATGCGCCGCCCGCAGGCGGGGAAGTCAGTCTTATTATACCAATCCTGTCGAAGTTTGTAAATGGACAATTGCCCGAGGACAAGGCTCTTGCTATTCCGGCAAAGGTTTGCTATAATAACCGAAAGCTGCGCTGCGCGGGGCTTTGCCGGCGCGCGGCGGGCGCAATACTGCCATTCAGGCCGGAAATTTATGAGACAAAGGAGCTGTGAAGCCGGATCATGGACGCTTCTGTGCCCATATTCCAGCAGACGCTGGGCTCCCGGGGGCTGGACGTGCTCCCGGTGGGAGAGACGGATTTTGAGGGGCTGGCGGCGGCCTGCCGCGGGCGGCTGCGGCCGGGGGACGGGCCCGTCCACCTGGCGGGCATGACCACCATGGCTGAGTGCCGGGCCGCTTTGCTGGCGGCGAAGGCGCTGGGCTGCGGCGCGCCCTGGGTGAGCTGGGCGTGCGGCGGGGAGGGCAGATCCTCCGCCCGGGTGCACATGCTGGCCGCCCTGTTCGTGTGCGAGGGAATGGGGGCGGCCGCCTTCGGCATCGACTGCCCCCGGGAGGAGGCGGAGGAGCTGCTGGGCGAGCTGGCGGCCTGCGCTCAGATCCCCCTGTTCCAGGTGCGGGAGGGGGAGATCGTGCCCTGGGCCTATACGCCTGCCCCGCGTGACCCGGACGCCATCCCTTGCGCCACGGGGACGGACCCCTGCTTCATCACCCGCACCATCGACGTGGGAGAGGAGCTGGAGTGCGGCCCCACCCTGCTGGAGGACATCATCGCCGCCGAGGACGACCCGGTGGGCGCGGTGAAAATCGCCATCCAGAGCCAGGACGACGTGGAGATATTCGCCCAGCACCAGTACGCCGTGGGCAAGGCCCTGTGCCTGTGCTCCGACGTGCCGGAGCTGCTGGAGGGGGCGCTGCGGGCCTATCAGGGCCGGGCGTTCTACGACGGCACCGGCGAGCTGAGCCGGGAGGAGCTGGACCGGCTGGCCGGGCTGTACGGGCTGATCGTGTTATAGGAGGCGGCTGAAATGATTCTGTCCATCGACGAAGTGAGCGGGATTTTGGACAGCGTATGCGAGGAATTCCCCCAGGAGCTGTTCCAGGAGCTTAACGGCGGCATTCTGCTGCTGGAGGAGGCGCTGCCCGACCCGGACGCCGGTGAGGACGTCTACATCATGGGCGAGTACTGCTGGGACGAGATGGGGCGGTATATCAACATCTACTACGGCTCCTTCGCCGCGCTGCTGTTTGACGAGCCCCGGCGGGTGTGGGAGGACGAGCTGCGCACCACCCTGCGCCACGAGCTGACCCACCATGTGGAGGGGCTGGCAGGGGAGCGCAGCCTGGAATACAAGGATTCCGCCCAGCTGGACGCCCTGCGCCGCGGGGAGGACTGGCCGGGAGACCAGGAATAGATGCCGTATCTTAAAAGGAAAGGAAGAGATAGATGGAAACCATCAAGTATTCCCCCAAAGGGGTGTGCTCCCGGAGCATGGAGATCGACGTGGAGGGCGGCGTGATTCAGGCCGTGCGCGTGGTGGGCGGCTGCCACGGCAATCTCCAGGGTGTGAGCGCGCTGCTCAAGGGGATGAAGGTGGAGGAGGCCATTGCCCGGATGGAGGGCATCCGCTGCGGCATGAAGCCCACCTCCTGCCCGGACCAGCTGGCCCAGGCGCTGAAGTCCGCCCAGTAACTAGGATCGGAGAAGAGCTCCCCGCCAAGCGGCGGGGAGCTTTTTTTGCGCCCCTGGAAGATTGTCCCTGGGCTTCCAGCCATTTTGCCTTGCCTGATGGTTACAAATTGGTTACAATATAACCATATCGACCCCAAGGAGTGAAGAACTATGAAAATCAGGCAAACCCTTTTGGGATTGACGCTGGCGGCGGCGTTGGTGCTGCCCGCTTCGGCGGCGGAGGTGCTGCGTGTCAACGGGCAGAATTTGTGGGCCGAGAGCCGGGCCCGGCTGGTGGAGGGGGACACCACTTATGTGTCCCTGCGGTCGGTGGCCGGGCTGCTGGCTCCGGATGCCGTGGTCACCTGGGAGGACGGGACCGCTTGGGTGCGGGGGAGCGGGCTCACCCTGTCCGCCACACCGGGAGAGCAGTGGCTGAGTGTGAACGGCCGGGCGTTCTACATACCCCGCGGGGTGCGGCTGGAGCAGGGCAGCACTCTGGTGCCCATCCGGGCGCTGGCCCAGGCCCTGGGAGGCCAGGTGGAGTGGAGCGCCCGGGAGGGCGTCACCCTCACCCCGGGGGCGGGGCGGCCGGAGAAAACGCCCTATACGGAGGAGGATTTGTACTGGATGGCCCGCATCATCTCCGCTGAGAGCCGGGGAGAGCCCCTGCTGGGCAAGCTGGCGGTGGGCACGGTGGTGCTCAACCGGGTGGCCAGCGACGAGTTCCCCGATACCATCCGGGAGGTGATTTTTGACCGGGAGTGGGGGGTGCAGTTCACCCCGGTGGCCAACGGCACCGTCTACAACGAGCCCACCGCGGAGAGCGTGCTGGCGGCCAAGCTGGTGCTGGACGGGGCCCGGGCGGCGGGAGACAGCCTGTATTTTATCGCCCCCGAGCTCACCGACAACCACTGGACCATGGAGAACCGGACCTATGTGACCACCATCGGATGCCACTGGTTCTACCTATGAGCGCCCCAAAAAATTCCAGTCATGTTTTGTGGAAAACGAGAGAAACTGTATAGATTGCACAATAGCCGAGCCTCAATCGAAAAGAGGTTCGGCTATTTTGCTGAACTCAAAAGGTTGCAAAACGGTTTTGAATAAGTTACAATGTGGTTACAATTTGAGAACAAATTGTAATTAAGGAGAGATTTCATGAAAAAACGAGCAGCCAGTTTCCTTCTGGCCTCCCTCGCTGTCGTGAGCCTTGTCCTGCCCGCGCTGGCCGCCGCTGCGGTGGAGCCGCCTCCTGTGGAGGAGCCCTTCGTAGAAGAGGCCGGCACGGAGATCGAGGAGGTGCAAAGCGCCATCCGACTGGATGGCGAGCCGGTCCTTACAGTGGAGTATGAGATGCGCGGCGGCGTGTGCTACGCGACGGTGAGTTCCTTTGTGTCCCTGATGGACGCCGAGGCCATGGTGGAGGAGGAGAACGGCGTGGTCCGTGTCAACGCCTCCACAGTGGTGGAGGTGGTGGAGGTCCCGCAGTTCCCCGAGGAGTCCGGGACCGTGGACGGCCAGGCGGCGGAGATTCCCGACGCTTACGGCGAGTCCGCAAATGGGTTCGAGACGTCTGTGGAAGGGGCCGATGAGGTCCCGGCGGACGCCTGGGACCAGCCGGCAGACGAGTCTGCGCAGCCCGAGGCCGGCGCGGACGCAACCGGAACGCTGGCGGAGACCCCTGTGCCCGCCAACGCGGTGATGGACGACCTGGACCTGCTGGCCGTAGAGGGCGAGCAGTACCTAGTGGCCAATGGCCGCTACCTCTATGCGGAGGACGGGCTGATCCAGCTAAACGGCTGTGTGGCTGCCCCCATCCGCGTGCTGGCCAAGGTGTTCAACGTCAGCGTGGACTTTGACGCGGAGAACGAGGTGGTTCTGCTGGCCCATCAGCCGGACGCCCAGCCCTACCTGGACGCTGGGTGGGAGACCTACGACAACGACATCCTGTATTGGCTGGCCCGCATCATCAATGCGGAGAGCGGCAATCAGTCCCTGGAGGGAAAGATCGCCGTGGGCAATGTGGTGATGAACCGCCTGCACAATCCCCGCTTCCCGGACAGTATCTATGAAGTGCTGTTCCAGAAGAACCAGTTCACTCCGGCGGCCACCGGCTCCATCTACCGCGAGCCCAACGAGGAATCGGTGGCGGCGGCCAAGATGGTGATGGACGGGGCCCAGGTAATGCCCAACGCCCTGTTCTTTAACGCGGCGGGGCTGCGCAGCTACGCCTCCCGGACCCGGACCTATGTGGCCACCATCGGAGACCACGCCTTCTACGAGTAAGCAGGACAGCAGACACAGCAAAAAGCGGCGGTATAGCCCGCCGCTTTTTCACGCCCGCAGGCGGATAAAAAGGGCCGGACTCCGAAGAGCCCGGCCCTTTGCCGTTGGGATCAGATGCCGTGCTGGTAGTTGTAAGCGCCGCACAGGCTGTTAGTGTTCTTGATGATGATGTGCATGGCGATGAAGGGGCCGATGCCGCACAGCATGGAGCCAAGCACCAGCCACAGCAGAATGGTGGTGCCGTTCTCCTGGAAGTTCAGGCCGTACCGGGGGGCGTTGGCGGCCAGACGGTTGCCCAGGTTGTAGTACCAGAAGAAGCTGTAGATGCCGCAGGTGATGAAGCTGAGCAGGATCAGCTTGACCAGGCCGGCGGTGCTTTTGCCGTCCCCAGCGCACACGGCGTTCACGTCCCGGGCCAGGGCATAGAGGAAGTACCAGCCGTAGATGCCGCAGGTGATGAAATTGAGCAGAATGTAAGCCACCAGGCTGCGGTCCGCCTTGAGGCGGTAGGGGGCGTAGCCCATGGGCGGGGGAGCGGGCTGGCCGGGAGCCGCCTGATACTGGGCGTTCTGCTGGGCCCACTGGGCCTGCTGCTCCTGTTTGGCCTGCTGCTGGGCGTCCCAGCTGGCTTTGGCGCTCTGGGCGGCTTCGCCGGCGCTCTGGGTGAGGCTGCTCACCGTGTCGCGCACCTCCTGAGCGAGGACGTCTCTGTCCTTGCCCACCAGGGGATTTTCCCCCAGCACAAAGCGGAGGATGGCGTACATGCCGGCCACGACAACGGCGGCGCCCAGGGTCCACAGGAAGAAGTTCTTCAGGCTGTCCACGAAGAAGTAGGAGTTAAAGAGGGCGGTGATGAGGGTGTTGAGCAGCCGCACCACAACGACGCCCGCCCCGCCGCCGGCCAGGAGGAGGAGCAGCCCGTCGGTGTTTTGGGGCGTGCGCCTCATGACGAACATGATGAGCACCCCTGTCATCCACACGCACAGGACCACCGTGAGGCCGTTGAGGATCAAGTAAAGCAGCGAGCTGATGCTGAAATAGAAGCGGAGAACGTCCAGCACGCCGCCCAGCAAGTTGAATACGCGCCGGATGGCCGTCACGCCATAGAGCACCGCGCACACGGCGGCAAAGATCTTCAGGATCATCTCATTTCCGCTGGGGTTGGTGTTCCAGGGGTCCTGACGCTGGGGACCGGGAGGGGGAGGCGGCGGGGTAGGTCCGCCGGGCTGGCCCTGGGGGGCCTGGGACAGGTCCACGCCGCACACGCCGCAGAACCGTGCGCCCGAAGCGGTTTCATTTCCACAATTCCAACACTTCATAGAAATTCCCTTCTCTCTTGCTAGATTTTATCCCACACCGCCCGAGACGCCGGAGAGCAGCCGCCAGATAAGCCCCTGCTGCGGGGCAAAGGAGACCACTTCCCCGGGCAGGCCCAGGCGGATGAAATAAACGAGGATGAACAGCACGCCGCACAGGCTGAGCCCCACCGTAAACGCCCGCTTGGGCAGGCGGCCGCGAAACAGCAGCAGCGCCGCTGCCGGGATGGGGAGCCAGAACAGTGGGTGGTAGTACAGCGCGCCGGCCAGGTCCAGCCGCAGCAGCGACAGCCACGCCCGGCTCATGCCGCAGCCCGCGCAGGAGATCCCTGTGAGGAAGCGGATGGGGCAGGTGACGCCCAGCGACTCAATGAGGACGTAGAACAGCGCGATGCCGGCCAGGGCGGACACATCTTTTCGATTCATAGGGCGCCCTCCGCAAGGGGCCGGCGGCGCCCCCGGAGGGAGCGCGCGGCGTAGTCCGTGATGGTTTTGATGATACCATGCGGGCCGCCCTTTTTCAAGGTGTTTTTGCCGGGGAATGGTTAAGTTTTTTGGAAGGCGAAGTTAAAACTTTTAATACTCGGTCCGGGGCCGGGGCAAAAAGCGGAGGGCCGCACAAGCGGCCCTCCGCGAAAAGGGGGCTATAGACTGTCCGCGTCCACGCCCAGCGCCCGCAGCTCCTCCCGCAGGCGGGCGGGGTCGTTGTGGTAGACGATGCCGTGGAAGCCGCAGCGGATGGCGGCCTCGATGTTGAGCGGCACGTCGTCGATGAACACGCACTGCTCGGGCCGGAGGCGGAACTGCTCCAGGAACCGCAGATAGATCCCCGGCTCCGGCTTGACCAGGTGGCAGTCGGCGGAGATGAACTCCCCGTCAAAGAATTGCAGGGCGGGGATGCTCTCCCGGAAGCTGTGGAAGCGGGTGCAGGTGTTGGACAGCAGATAGATGCCGTACCCCTTGCCCTTGAGCTCCCGCACCAGCTCGTATACGCCGTCCAGCGGGGGGATGTCCCGGTGCCAGTTGTCCAGAATGTCCCGCACCGCCTGGTGCAGCCGCTGGGGCAGGCGGCGGCAGACGCTGGCCACCGCCTCCTCGTCGGTGATGGACCCCCGGTCCATACGAATCCACTCCACCGAGCGGAACAGCTCCCGCCGAATGAGCTCGTAGTCCGCCGGGTCGGGGACGAACCGGGCGGTGTAGCGCTGGGCGTCGAAATTGATGAGCACTCCGCCCATGTCAAATACAATGTTTTGAATCATACGATGGAGACCTTTCCCTTGCTGGCCTTGAACACCACGATGAGCAGGATGCCGCTGGTGACCGTCAGGATGGAGGCCAGGGCCGCCGCCGTGCCCACGGAGTTGCGTACGATGTTGGTGTAGCTGGCGATGGTCATGGTGGCCGTCTTGCCGGTATACAGCATGATGGAGGTGGACAGCTCGTTGATACAGGTGACCCAGCTGATGATGGCCCCCGACAGCACGCCGGGCAGCATCAGCCGGGCGGTGATTTTCACGAAGGTTTTCATGGGGGACACGCCCAGATTAATGGACGCCTCCTCCACGCTGGGGTCCATCTGCATCAGGAAGGCGCTGCCCGAGCGCACGGTGTAGGGCAGCTTGCGGATAATCATGGCGATGATGATGATGGAGGCGGTGCCGGTGAGCTTGATGACGGTGCCGTCGGCGGTTTTGCCCAGATTGTTGAAGGCCACGATGTAGCACAGGCCCAGCACTGAGCCGGGGATGACATAGGGAGCCATCATCAGCATGTCCAGGGCGCCGCCGGTTTTGCCGCGGCGGCGGACGATGACGTAGGACATGAGGATGCCCAGCACCAGAATGAACAGGATGGCCACGGTGGAGAACACGAAGGAGTTGCGGATGTTGGTGACCAGGCTGCGGCCCAGCTCCTGGTAGTGCTCCAGGGTGAAGCCCTCGGAAAAGACGAAGTTGGAATAGTTGGTCTTGACGAAGGAGCAGAAGATGACGATGACCTGGGGCAGGAAGGACACCAGGCTGACCACGGCCACCGGCAGGGTCACCAGGAACCGCTTCCAGCCCTGGTACTCCGTGATCTGAGGCGGGCGCAGGGCGGACATGGTGTAGTTCTTCCGGGCCACCCACCACTTCTGCAAAAACAGGATGACGAGGGAGATGACCACGATAATCATGGAGATGGCGCTGGCCAGGTTGGCGTTGCCGCCGGTCTCGCTGAGGTATTCGTTGAAGATGAGCACCGGCAGGGTGCGGAAATCGCCGCCGGCCAGGATGCCGGGAGTGCCGAAGTCGGCCAGGGCGGTCATGAACACCATCAGCGCGCCTGCGGCGATGGAGGGCATGACCACGGGGATGGTGACGGTGAGCAGGCGGCGCAGCTTGCCCGAGCCCAGGTTCTCCGCGCACTCCTCCACCGAGC
The DNA here is from genome assembly GCA_949841355.1 of uncultured Oscillospiraceae bacterium. GTDB lineage: Bacteria > Bacillota > Clostridia > Oscillospirales > Oscillospiraceae > Enterenecus. Next base: position 102,070 of record CATKZP010000007.1, on the reverse strand, counting down.
GGTCGATGGAGCCCATGGCTCCGGACACGTAGAGGTAGACATAGGGGAACAGCTTCAGGGTGAACACCGCGCAGATGCCCCCCATGCCATAGATGCTGGGCATCTGGAAGCCCAGCAGGTCGGTGAGCCACTGGGTGACCACGCCGGCGTTGCCGAACAGGATGATCCAGCTGTACGCCCCCAGGAAGGGCGGGCACATCAGGGAGAGGATGATGATGACGTGCCAGAAGGTTTTGCCCGCGATGTTGAAGCGGGTCATCAGGTAGGCCATGGGCACGCCGATGAGGATGCTGGTGATGGTGGGCACCAGGCTGACCTTCAAACTGTTGCCCAGGGCCTGGTAGTAATACTTTTTGGAGAAAAAGCGGTTGAAGTTATAAAGGGTGAAGCCCTCCTCCTTGCCGGAGAAAAAGCTGTTGATGACCAGGGTGGAGAAGGGGTAGACCAGGAACAGCAGGAACACCGCGAAAATCAGAATTTTCACCCAGAACCAGAAGTCCTTGTAAAAGGGCTGGGCGTTCTTGTGCTTCAGCATGAGAGCACCTCCTGCGTATCCTTACGGTAGAGGCTGACCTGCTTGGGATTGAAGCTGATATGTACCTCCTCGCCGTCTGGTTTCGCGCTGTCCACGTCCTTGGTGTACTCGTTGAGCTCCACCACCTGGCCGGTGGACAGCTCCACCTCGTACTGGATGAAGTCGCCCAGGAAGGTGGACATATTCACCTTACCCGGGAGGCCCTGCTGGGTGAAGAAGAGTTGCTCGGGCCGGGCGGACAGGATGACCTCGCCGCTGTAGGGCGCGCGCAGGGGCATCTGGAAGCTGTGGCCGTCGTGGAGCTTGACGGTGGCGGCACTGGGGTCTTGGCCGTCCAGATTGCAGTCGATGAAGTTGGATACTCCGATGAAGTTGGCCACGAAGGGGTTGGCGGGCTTGCGGTAGATCTCTTCGGGCCGGCCAATCTGCATGATATTGCCCTGATTCATGACGGCGATGCGGTCGGAGATGGCCAGGGCCTCCTCCTGGTCGTGGGTGACGTAGATGGTGGTGATGCCCAGGCGGCGCTGGAGCTTTTTGATGGTGGTGCGCATCTGCACGCGCAGCTTGGCGTCTAGATTGGACAGGGGCTCGTCCATCAGCAGCACCCCCGGCTCAATGACGAAAGCGCGGGCCAGGGCCACCCGCTGCTGCTGGCCGCCCGACAGCTCGTTGGGCTGCCGAGCCTTGAGCTGGTCGATCTGCACCATCTTCAGAGCCTCGTCCACCCGGGGGGTGATGTCGGTTTTGGGCACCTTGCGGGCCTTCAGGCCGTAGGCCACGTTGTCCGCCACATTCAGGTGCGGGAAAATGGCGTAGTTTTGGAACACCATGCCGATGTCCCGCTTGTGGGCGGGCAGGGTGTTGATGACCTGTTCGTCAAAGCAGATCTCGCCCCCGTCCACCGTGTTGAAGCCGGCGATCATGCGCAGCAGGGTGGTTTTTCCACAGCCGGAGGGGCCCAGGAGGGTGAAGAACTCCCCTTGCTCGATGTTCAGGCTGATGCCGTTGACGGCGGTGAAGTCGCCGTACTTCTTGACGGCGTTCTTGATGATAACAGCATGGCTCATAAGTCGTGTCTCCTCCTCTGAATGATTGAAGGGCGCCCCGAGGTCAGTCGGGGCGCCCTCGTAAAAGCACGCTAAGGGTGTGGTTGAAGGGGAGCTCAGCCCACCAGGGTGTCCTGCCACTTCTCCACGATGCCGGCCTTGTTGGCGGCAGCATAGTCGAAGTTGTAGGACATGATGGCGAAGTCGCTCAGGCCCATCAGGCCCTCGGGGGTGACGTCGCTGCGGATGGGACGGCGGCCGAAGTCCTTGTTCTGGGCGGTCTGGCACTCGGCGCCCAGCACGAACTCCACGAACAGCTCAGCCAGCTCCTGGTTGGGGCAGTCCTTGACGATGGCCACGCCGTCGGGCACGGCGGAGGTGCCGTCGGTGGGATAGACGATTTTCAGGTGGCCGGCGTCGCTGGTGTCATACTGCACGGCGGCCTTCTCCAGGGTGATGCCGATGGGGTACTCGCCGGAGTCCACGTTCTTGTGGGCGCCGGAGGAGCCGGACTGGATGACCAGGTTGGGGATCATGCTCTGCACCAGCTCCCAGCCGGCGGCGTAATCGTCGTCAGCCGTGCCGTAGTCCATCAGGATGGTGCACAGCTGGGTGAAGGCGGAGCCGGAGGAGGCGGGGTCGGCAAAGGCGATCTTGCCCGCCCACTTGGGATCGGCCAGATCCTTCCAGGTCTGGGGGAAGTCGGCCTCGTCCACCAGGTCGGTGTTAATCAGGAACACCATGGGCAGGGGAGACTCACCGATCCAAAGGTATTCGGGGTCGTACAGGGAAGAGTCCAGCAGGTCGATGCAGGAGGGCTTGTAGGGCTGGAAGTACTCCTTGTAGGCGGCCAGGGAGTCGGCGCCGCCGCCCCAGAGCACGTCGGCCATGGGGGCGGCGGACTCGGCGGCGATGCGGTTGAGCAGGTTGCCGGTGCCGTCGGCCACCAATTCCACCTTCACGTTGGGATAGGCGTCCTCGAACATCTTGACGCCCGCGTTCAGGGGGTCCTGATCGTGGGGGGAGTAGATGGTCAGGGTGCCGGAGTAGTCCTCGGGCTTCTTCTCGCCGCTGTTGTCATCGGCGGGCTGGGACTCGGCGGGGGTGCTCTCAGCGGGAGCGCTGGGCTGATCGGGCTCCTTGGTGGGGTCGGGGTCTTTTCCGCCGGTGCAGGCCATGAGGCTCAGAGCCATCACACAGGCCAGCAGCAGGGCGATCCACTTTTTCATTTTCATCTGTTTCATTCCTCCATATGCAGGTGTCGGCGGCCTGTACCGCCGCTTTCATTAGTGTACGCCTCCAGGGTGCGTTTGTCAAGAAAAAACTTGTTTAATTCGACAAAAAAGCGCTGGTAAAGCTGGAATTAATCATCAAAATGCCGAGAAAGTGTGCGATAGGAGGCAAAAGATCTCTGTAGGCGGCAAAAATTTCCTCTAAACAGCGGCGGCACGCGGCGCGCGGAGGAGCGGACGCCGTCGGAGGGAAAAAGGGGCGCTTTGGGGTGGACCAGGCGGTTTCTTAAAACGAATTTAAAGATTTTCCCCCTTGCGGCTTAATGCGCATACTGGTAGGATAATAATAACCAGCAGACCTGCTGGCCCAGGAGAAGAAAGGGAGTGGTGCGCCATGTATACGGTGCTCATCTGCGACGACGATAAGGACATCGTTTCGGCGCTGGAAATTTATCTGACCAGCGAGGGATACCGCACGGTGTCCGCATTCAACGGAGAGCAGGCCATCCAGGCGGTGAACGAGGAGAATATCGACCTCATTTTAATGGATATCATGATGCCGCAGCTGGACGGCATCCGGGCCACCGCCCGCCTGCGGGAGTCCGGGGGGAACATCCCCATCATCCTTCTCACCGCAAAAAGCGAGGACAGCGACAAGGTGCTGGGACTGAACATCGGCGCGGACGACTACATCACCAAGCCCTTCAATCCCATTGAGGTGCTGGCCCGGGTGAAAAGCCAGCTGCGGCGCTACACCACCCTGGGGGGCAAGGCGGTGACCCAGGAGGCGGAGGGCACCCTGCGCAACGGCTCCATCGTCATGGACGATGAGGCCAAGTCGGTGACGGTGGACGGCGAGACGGTGAGCCTCACCCCCATCGAATATAATATCCTGCGCCTGCTGATGAAGAATCTGGGGCGGGTGTATTCCACCGCCCAGATCTATGAGCAGGTGTGGAACGACCCGGCCCTGGGCAGCGAGAACACCGTGGCAGTCCACATCCGGCACCTGCGGGAGAAGCTGGAGATCGACCCGGCCAACCCCCGGTATCTGAAAGTGGTATGGGGACTGGGGTATAAAATGGAGAAGATGGCATGAAATGGCGGGAAAATGTAGCTATGAAGGCCCTGGCCTTCATAGCGGCGGTGGCGGCGTTCACCGCCACCGCCATCATGGGCTGGTATCAGCTGGCCAACTTCGACGCGCTGTGGGGGGACGCCTATCTCTACGACGAGAGCAATGGTTATACCCAGAACTATCTGGTGCGCCAAGACTCCTGGCATGTGAGAAGCCTGGTGGAGCTCAAGGACCAGGCGGCGGAGCAGGAGCTGTCCCTGCCGCAAAAGCGGAGCCTGGAACAGCTGGAGGCCGCGCTGGATGCCGGAGCCACCAATCTGCGCTGGCAGCTGCTGGATCGGGAGGGCCGGGTGATCTACGGCAACACCCAGGAGGACAGCTTCCAGACGGACATCGACTACGAGGTGGAGTACCGCCGGGGGAAGGGCAGTATCCGGAACGTGGATACCGGCTGGGAGTATTACGGTGAGGACACCGTGAACGGTGCTGTCAACACCAGGGACTATGACGGCGTGTCCTATGACTCGGGCTGGCGGACCATGCTGCCCACCTGGGCGGAAGCCGTCTGGGAGGCCAGAGCGGAGGGCACCGACGCCCAGCTGTTTGACACCCAGGACGATCCCATCACCATCATGGAAAACCAGATCCTGACGGACAACGACGGCTACACCAACGTGCTGCGGGTGGTGGACAGCGAGGGGGATTCCTACGTCTTTTTTCCCACCATCCTGGCCTGCCTGGAGGCCAACCGGTTCGGCTACCTCTACGAGCCAGTGAGCGAGGACTGGAGGCTGACCCCGGAGGCGGAGGCAGAGGCGGGGCAGGCCGACTCCAGCTTAATCCTGTGGGTGGACGACGCTTTGCGGGTGGACGATCAGTACCGCAAGGCCGCGATGAAGCTGGAGGAGTGGCAGGGCAACCGGGCCCAGTACCTGTCTGCCACCGTCGTACTGGGAGTGCTGGGCGTCCTGCTGACGGTGTACCTGTGCTGTTCGGCGGGACATAAGCGGGGCGTGGAGGGCGTCTACCTCAACTGGTTCCACCGGGCGCCCGGCGACGTGCTTTTGTATACCCTGTTCTGCGTCGGCATGGGTTCGGCAATCATCGGCATGGATCAGGCTATGTACGCCTATGGGAACGCGCCCATGTTTATGCAGCTTTTTGTGGTGGGCGTGGCCATGGCGGTCTGCGCCGCTGTGGGGCTGGGAGCGCTGGTGACGGTGTGCGCCCGGTGTAAGGCCCGCACCCTGCTGCGCAACACCTGGACATGGAAGCTGTGCGCCTGGTGCTGGAGGCTGTTCGTGTGCGTCTGGAACTGGTGCTGGGAGCTGTTTGGAGCCATGGGGCGGGCGGTTGCCGCCATCCCCCTGATTTGGAAGGCGGTGATGGGCTGTATGGCGTACACACTGTTTACCATTGTGACAATAGACAACGGCAACGCCACGGGGCTGTGGCTGCTGGTGAGCTTTGTGGTGTCGCTCTACCTGTGCGCCTGGGCGTACCAGTGGAAGCGCATCCGCCACGGCACCCAGGAGATCATCGGCGGCAATCCCAACTATCATATCAACACCAACCGGATGCTCCCCGACCTGCGGGGCCACGCCGACGAGCTCAACAACCTGGGCCACGCCATTTCCACCGCGGTGGACGAGCGGATGAAGAGCGAGCACTTCAAAGCGGAGCTGATCACCAACGTGTCCCACGATTTGAAAACGCCGCTGACCTCCATTATCAACTACGTGGATCTGCTGAAAAAGGAGAAAATCGACAATCCCAAGGCGGCGGAATATATTGAGGTGCTGGACCGCAAGAGCCAGCGGCTGAAAAAGCTGACGGAGGACCTGGTGGAGGCGTCCAAGGCGTCCACCGGCAACCTGACGGTGAACTGGGAGCGGCTGGACTGGGCGCAGCTCACCGATCAGGCCCTGGCGGAGTGCGGCGAGCGGCTGGACGCCCAAAAGCTGACGGTGGTGCGCTCCCTGCCCGGCGAGCCCCTGTGGGTGGAGGCGGACGGGCGGCATCTGTGGCGGGTGCTGGATAACCTGCTCACCAACTGCGCCAAGTACGCCCTGCCGGGAACCCGGGTATATGTGGATCTGCGCAGCAGCGGGAGCTGGGCGGTGCTGTCGGTGAAAAACATCTCCCGGGACGCGCTGGATATGCCGGCCGAGCGGCTGATGGAGCGGTTTGTCCGGGGAGACGAATCCCGCAACCAGGCGGGCAGCGGCTTGGGGCTGTCCATCGCCCAGTCCCTGACCGAGCTTCAGCACGGAAGGTTTGAGATCAGCATTGACGGCGATTTGTTCAAGGCCATCGTAACCCTGCCGCTGGCGGGGGAGCGGCCGGAGGACCCCATCCAGCTGATGCTGTCCCAGAGGCCGCCCCAGGGCTGAGAGAACGGCTAGCGGGTATTGCGCTCCGGGCCGGAATGCCGTATGATAGGGACAGACTATGGAAAGGCGGCGTGACGGAATGGATGAGCACAAAGTATTTCAGATGGGCTTCTCGAAGGTCTACGGCCTGCTGGTGAGCAAGGCGGAGAAGAAGGGCCACGCCAAGGCCGAGGTGGACCAGGCGGCGTGCTGGCTGACGGGCTATACCCAGCGGGAGCTGGACGGCCTGCTGGCGTCGGACGCCACCTATGGCGAGTTCTTCCGCCGGGCGCCCCGGCCAAACCCCAGCCGGGCGCTGATTAAAGGCGTGGTGTGCGGCGTTCGGGTGGAGAACGTGGAGGACCCGCTGATGCGGGAGGCGCGCTATCTGGATAAGCTGGTGGATGAGCTGGCCAAGGGAAAACCCATGGAGAAGGTTCTGCGCACGGCGGAAAACGAAGGACAATAAGCGGGAGCGGGCACACCTTGATGTGCCCGCTCCCTTGCTGTTTTTCGCGATCAGTCCCAGTCCTGCTCGTACTCCAGGATCGCCCCGGTAGTCCCGTCGATGGTGTATTCGTATTCCATATGGCCCGCCTCAAATTCCACGTCGTACTCCAATCGGCCGTCGTCCCAGTCCCGCTCCACCTCCATTTTGGTGGTCTGGTTCTCGGAGACCCCGGCGTGGGCCAGGGCGGCGGCCTTGGCGCCCTCCGCGCCGATATCCGCAGTGGGCGGGGACCCGCCGGGAGGATCTTCGGTGTGACGCTCCTGCTCGTACTTGAGGACGGAGCAGGAATAGCCGTCAATGGTGTAGTCGTATTCCGTGCCGCCGCACCAGAATGTCACCTCGTACTCCAGCCGGCCGTCGTCCCAGTCCTGCTCGACCTTCAGCCCGGTGATCTGGGATTCGCTGAGCCCGGCGTGAGTCAGGGCGGCTGCCAGGGCGGCATCCCGGCCCACGTCCTGCGCGGCGGTTTCGGCGGGCGGCGGCGCTGTGACGGCAGGGGAGGGCTCGGGGCTGGGAGCGGGGGCGGGAGCTGGGGTGCTGGCGCCGGGGGCCAAGCTCAGCACATCCCTCGGCCCGCTCAGCACCTGCCCCGTGAAGGCGTCCACAATATACTCAAACTCACCCCAGGCGGTTTTGAACTCCACCTCGTAGTGGGCGGGGTTTTCGTCCAGCTCCGGGTCCACGTCGGTGGTCACGGAGTTGAGCTCCAGGGTGCCCGCGTACTCCTCGGCGGCCAGGGCGGCGGCGCTTTTGCCGATGGGGATGCGGGTCTCGCCCGTTTCCAGCAGGTCCTCCAGCTCCTCCACCGACAGGGCTGCCAGCTGGTCGAAGGCGGCGGTGCTGCTGAGGGCCAGCGTGCCGTTCATCTCCATCACCCGGCGGACGAGAGCCGCCTTTCCGGTGGAAATGCCGGTGTTGAAGGCGTCATACTCCGGCGCGGAGGTTTGGGCGTCATGGGTGAGCACCTGGCTGAACACCGAGGTGCCCGGGGCCTGATGCTGAAGCACTCCGTCCACCGAGGCCACCAGCTCCTGCTGAAGCCGGGCGGCTCGGGCCTGATCGCTGTCCTCCACCGAGATCAGAATGGCGGAGGAGATGCTGTCCATATATCCCGCCTGCACCAGCGCGCCCACAATGGCGTTCACCGCCACGTCCAGCTTGGCGCCCTTGAGGTCGGCCCCGCCGTCCATGGAGAACAGCACGGCGGCGGCGTCCTGATTGAGGGCGGCGCAGGAGATGACCCGCTTACTCTGGCTGACCTTCAGCTCTATGCTGGGGTTGACGTCCAGGGACACCACCGAGGCCACGGTGCAGTTTTGGTAATAGTACCCCAGAAAGCCGCCCGCCCCCAGCAGCACCAGCGCCGCGCAGGCGGCGGCTGCCCACGACCGGGCTGTCCGTTTCTTTTTCGTTTCTCTGGTCGCGGCCAGATCGACAATGTTTTGCGGCTTCATATTCATCACGCTCCCGTTTTGTGCACCGCAGCGGGAGAGAATCGCGTCCAGATCGTCCGGGGCCGCTCGGGACACGGCCTGGGCCAGACGCTGCTCCAGTTCCCGGTCAGTCATTGGGCGCACTCTCCTTTCATCAGGCCGCGCAGCTTGGCCAGCCCGCGGTGGTATTTGGACAGGATAGTGGACAGCGGCCGTTCCAGCAGCCGGGCGATCTCCCGGTGCTTGAGCCCCGCCACGGCATGGAGCAGGATGATGCGCCGTTCCTCCGCGCCCAGCCCAGCCAGGGCCGCTTGGAGCAGCTGCCGGTCCTCGGGGGAGATGCCGGGGGCCTGGGTGGGAATGGCGTTCCAGGCCTCCTCGTCCAGCTCCACCTGCCGCCCGCTCCGGCGCAGCCGGGTCTGGGCCAAATTGCGGGCGATGGTGAGGAGCCAGGCCATGGGCGAGCCCTGGGGGCGGTAAGCGGGGGCGCTTTCCCACACCCGGACGAAGGTGTCCTGGGCCGTATCCTGGGCCTCGTGGGCGTCGTGAAGCAGGGACAGCGCCATGGCGTACACTGCCCCCCGGGTGCGTTCGTACAGCAGGGCAAAGGCGTCCCGGTCGCCCTGCCCCACCCGGAGCAGGAGCTGTTCCAGCTCCCGGTTCCCGCAGGATTGCTCCTCTTGTGTTGTCTGCACTGCCAGCATAGTCCATTTCTCCTGTCACATAAGAAACGCGGGGGAGGGGCGTTTTATCGCACCCCCAGAGAAATTTTTTGAAATCCCGGCTGGGGAGCAAAAAACGCCCCACCAGCCATGCGGGGCGTTTTTCAGCCGGTCAAAACAGAGGCTCAGGATTGGGAGAGGGCCGCGTCCTGAAGCTGGTCGAAGGCGGCCATACACTCGTCCACTGAGGCGCCGCCCAGCAGCTGGCGCACGATGAGGCAGGTGTTCCCCCACTGCTCCACGCTCATCCCCGCGTTGGAGCCCAGGACGTAGATCCCCTCCTCAATGCGCGCGTTGAGGGGCCGCAGGGCGGGGACGCACTCCACCGACACGTTTTTGGACGGGGAGATCACCCGGTTGGTCTGGGAATAGACCTGGAGGGCCTCGTCGGACAAAATGACGTCCAGCACGTCCATGGCGGCTTCGGCGTGCTCCGCTTCGGCCCCCACGGCCCACCCGGTCATGGGCATCACCGGCATCTGGCCCAGGCTGCTGGGGAAGCCGATGACCTGCATCTCAAAATCGGTTTTGCCGTAGGCGGTTTCGGTGTTGGCCGCCCCCCAGTAGGCCATGACGATGGGAGTTCTGCCCGCCAGGAAATCGGGGCCCTCCGCCTCGATGGCCTCGCTGACCAGAGCCGTTTCCGCGTCGATATAGCCGCGGTCGATGAGCGTCTGCAAAAACTCGAAGCCGGGACGCATATAATCGCTGTACCGGGCCTTGCCGGTGTTGAGGGCTTCGATCTCCGCCTCGGTGTTCCCACCGTTATAGAGGTCGGCGTAGGCCTGGGCGAACACAAAGGTCTCCAGCCACCAGCGGTTGGCGCCGATGGGGGTGTCGATTCCGTTTTCCTGGAACACCCGGCAGCACTCCAAAAATTCCTCGGGAGTGTTGGGCAGCGCCAGGCCGTACTGATTGAACAGGTCCACGTTGACGAACAGGCCGTAGGCCGCCACCTCCTGGGGGATGGCCACCAGCTTGCCGTCCACCGTGTTGGCGGTGCGGATGATGTCCCGCAGGTTTTTGGCGCTCTCCAGCCCGGACAGGTCCATGAGCTTGCCCTCCGCGCCCAGGATGAGGATGGTGTCGGGGTTGAGCAGGTACATGTCGTCCATATTGTTCCGGGCACGGTCCAGGGTCACGTCGTCATAGGTTTTGTCCTGGTAGTTCTCGGCGGTGTAGGTGATATAGGACACAGTCAGGTTCAGCCGCTCCTCCGCCATGGCGATTGTCAGGTCGGTGGCGCTGCGGGCTACATTTTCGGCATTGGGGTCGGTTTTTTCCATGGGGCTGAACAGGCTGATGGTCAGTTCTTCCCCGTCGTCCTGGGGCAAGAGGTTTTGGGGGTTGTCATGGGAGCCGCAGCCGGCCTGCGCCAGCAGCATGGCAGCCGCCAGGCAGGCGGCCGTCCAGCGGCTCACACAGTTATGCTTGTGGTGCTTCATAGCTCACGTCTGTCCTTTCACATAATGCCTGATCGCTTTTTTCAGCAGCTCTACGTCCAGCGGCTTGGCCACGTGGGCGCTCATGCCCGCGTCCAGCGCCGCCTTTTCATCCTCGGCAAAGGCGTTGGCGGTCATGGCGATGATGGGTATGCGCCCCGCGTCCTCCCGGTCCAGAGCGCGGATGGCCCGGGTGGCGTCGTGGCCGTTCATCACCGGCATCTGCACGTCCATCAAAATTGCGTCGAACTCCCCCGGCCGGGAGCTCTGGAAGCGCTCCAACGCCAGGCGGCCGTTCTCCACAATTTCGCAGGAAGCTCCCTCCAGCTCCAAAAGCTCGGAGAGGATTTCGGCGTTGATGGCGTTGTCCTCCGCGGCCAGGAAATTGAGGTCCTCCAGGCCGGAGTCCTCCTCGGCATCCGGGCCGTCCGCAGCGGACGGATCTGCCCACAGCTCCGCGACCTTTTCCCGGAAGCCGGCGGCGAAGAAGGGCTTGGTGAGCACGCCGGTGCGCTCCATCCGGAGCGCCTCGTCCAGCCCATGGGCATCGTACTCGGCCAGCAGCAGAAGGGGCACGCTGGGGGGCAGCGCCCCGCGCAGCGCTGCGGCGGCCTGGGGGCCGTCCAGGTTGGGTCCGTCCCAGTCCAGCAGGGCCAGCTGATACGCGCCGCCCGCCCCCAGCAGGGCCAGGGCCTGGTCCGGCCCGGCGGCGGCGTCCACCTGAATGCCGGTGTCCGCCATGAGGGTCTGGATGGTGTTCAGGTCCTCGGGGCTTCCGTCCACCGCCAGGATGCGGGAAACGCCCTGGCTCTCCCAGAACAGCCGGTCGGCGTGGCCCTCCTGTATGCGCAGCTCCAGCTCCACCCGGAAGGTGGAGCCCTGGTCCACCTGGCTGGCGACGTCGATGGTGCCGCCCATGAGCTCCACGATGCTCTTGGTGATGGCCATGCCCAGCCCCGTGCCCTGCACCTTGTTGGTGGTGCTGTTTTCCGCGCGGGTGAAGGCGTCGAAAATGGTGAGCAGATACTCCGGCGTCATGCCGTAGCCGTCGTCCTCCACCTCGATGAGGATGTGCTCATACTGGCTGGAGCGCTGCTTGAGCCCGATGATGCGCAGCCAGATATGTCCGCCCTCGGGGGTGTATTTCACAGCGTTGGACAGCAGGTTGAGGAGGATCTGGTTGATCCGGGTTTCGTCCCCCACCAGGTATTCGTGGCGGATGCCGCTCACCTCCACGTGGAATTCCTGGCGCTTGGCGCGGGCCATGGGCTGGATGATGGCGTCCACCGACGACACCACGTCGTTGAGGGAGAACTGGTCGAAGGTGAGCACCACTTTGCCGCTCTCAATTTTGGACACGTCCAGGATGTCGTTGATGAGGCTGAGCAGGTGCTGGCCGGAGGCGGTGATTTTCTTGGTATACTCCCGCACCTTGACCGGGTCGTTGGAGTCCCTGGCCAGCAGGGAGGTGAAGCCCAGCACGGCGTTCATGGGGGTGCGGATGTCGTGGGACATGTTGGACAGGAAGGTGGTCTTAGACTCGCTGGCGATCTGGGCGGCCTGAAGGGCCTGGGACAGCTGCTGGCTGTGGAGCCGGCGCTCCTCCTCCTGCTCCCTGCGCAGGCGCTCCTGCTGGCGCCAGCTGAGATAGTACAGCAGGACGCATAGGAAGAACGCGCCCATCATGGCGGCCACCACCATGATGATATTTTGGTTGACCGTGCGCCCCTCCTGCTGGATGGCCTGTACCGGCACGTAGCCCACCAGGAAAATCGTCCCGCCGTTCACCGACCACATATAGTTGAGGGCGTTTACCCCCCTGATGTCGTGGTAGAACAGGATGTCCTTCCCCTGGGTCAGGCACTGGGACACCTCCGCCTGGATGTCCGGGTCCTGGAGGCTGTTGGCCCGGTAGAAGTCGTCCAGATTGAGGTGTCCGGCGCTGCGCTGGCCCATGCCCTTGGGCTTGAGGACGAAGCGCTGGCTCTGGGCGTCCATGATATAGAGCGTGGCCTGCTTGTTGTAAAAGCCCTCTGCGGGGAGGGCGCGGTCGATGGTGTCGTAGACGTATTCCACGTAGAGGACGCCCAGCTCCCGCCCATCCCGCTCCACGGGGCATTTGATGGTGTAGGCCCAGGTGCCCATATAGTTGAGGTAGGACCGGGAGACGGGCATATCCCCCACGGTCTGCCCGGCGGAAAAGTCCAGCTCATCCTCGGTGAACGCCTCTCCGGTGTTGGAGACGCCCTGGGTCTGCCCGGAGAGGATGAACGACATTTTAACCATGGTCCGGCTTCTCTCGTAGGCGCGGATGAACGCCTCCGGGTCCTCTGCCCGGGCCAGCTCCCGGGCGACCAGGCCCTGGAACTCCGCCTCGTTATTCAAAATGGCCTCAATGGTGCATTGGATCAGATCCAGGCTTTCGTTCAGGTTCTGAATCGCGGCGGCGGACATCTCCCGGGAGGTCCGCCGGGCCACTGCGTATACAATGGTGCCGAACATGCAAAAGACCAGCAAAATGGAGAGAAGCAGGAAAAGACCCCTGCGCTGTTTCCGCTGGGACGGCATTTTTTTCATGTTCAAGATCTCCATTCCGCGCCCGGGAACGGGCGGCTTCGGGCCGCTTTGCGATGGGGAGGGACCCCGCTGCCCGCGCTCCGCCGGACCCCATCTGCGGCCGTCGTTTGATTATACCATTTTCTTCATTTTAGTGTCAATAGTGTGCGGCGGAGCATGTCCGGTCCGGAGTGGGACAATCAGCGGCAACAGAACCCATAGAGCGCCATGGCGTATTTTCCAGTGTCTGGTATAATGAAGCTGAAACGCTGGCGTAAGATGAAAACAGGAGGGGACGGCTGTGAACTATGGGCATTTTGACCGGGAAAAGAGAGAGTACGTGATTGAGCGGGTGGACGTACCCGTGTCCTGGACCAATTACCTGGGCGTGGAGGATTTATGCGCCGTGGTGAACCACACCGCCGGGGGCTATCTGTTCTACAAAAGCCCGGAGCACCACCGCATCACCCGCTTCCGGCCCAACGGCGTGCCCATGGACCGGCCGGGGCACTACATCTATCTCCGGGACGACGACACGGGGGAGTACTGGTCGGTGTCCTGGCAGCCCTGCGGCGGGCCGCTGGAGGACTGCCGCTGCCGCCACGGGCTGAGCTACTCGGTGTACGAGTGCGTCCGGGGCGGGATCAACGCCGCCCAGACCCTGTTCATCCCCAGAGGAGAAAACGTGGAGCTTTGGGATCTGTCGCTGGAAAACGCCTCGGGCCGCGCGCGGCGGCTGAGCGTGTACTCCTACGCCGAGTTCTCCTACCACCAGATCCCCATTGACAACCAGAACTTCCAGATGTCCCTGTACTGCGCGGGAAGCCGCTGCGAGGACGGGATCATCGACTACGAGCTGTTCTACGAGGGGGCCCGCCAGTTCATGGCGGCGTCCTTTGTCCCAGACGGCTTCGACTGCCTGCGGGACAGCTTCCTGGGCCCCTACCGCACGGAGGACAACCCCCTGGCGGTGGAGCGGGGGGAATGCTTTTCCTCCTTTGAGAAGGGGAACAACCACTGCGCCGTGCTCCAAAAGCGCCTCACTCTGGCCCCGGGGGAGAAAACCCGGCTGGTGTGGATGCTGGGAGAGGGCGGACTGGACGAGGGGCGGCGCGTCCGGGAGAAGTACAGCGATTTGTCCGCGGTGGACGCCGCGCTGGCGGACCTGGGCCGTTTCTGGGAGGAAAAGCTGTCCAAGCTCCAGATATCCACCCCCGACCCGGACATGGACGTGATGCTCAACACCTGGACGCTGTACCAGAGCGAAATCAACGTGATGTTCTCCCGCTTCGCCTCCTTCATCGAGGTGGGGGGGCGCACCGGGCTGGGCTACCGGGACACCGCTCAGGACGCCATGACCATCCCCCACTCCAACCCCGAGGGCTGCAAAAAGCGTATTTTACAGCTGATGCAGGGGCTGACCACCCAGGGCTACGGCCTGCACCTCTTTGATCCGGCGTGGTTTGGGCCTCAGCCCGAAAAGCCCGCCTTCAAGTCCCCCACCGTCATCCCCACCCCGGACAAGGCCAGCATCGTCCACGGCCTGGCCGACGCCTGTGCCGACGACGCCCTGTGGCTGGTGGCGGCGGTGGCGGAGTACGTCCGGGAGACGGGGGATATGGCCTTCTTCGACCAGCGGGCGGGCTACGCCGACGGGGGAGAGGGGAGCATCTATGAGCACTTGAAGAAGATTCTGGACTTCTCCGCCGCCCAGGTGGGCCCCCACGGCATCTGCAAGGGCCTGCGGGCGGACTGGAACGACTGCCTCAATCTGGGCGGCGGGGAGAGCGCCATGGTGTCCTTCCTCCACGTGTGGGCGCTGGGGCATTTTGTGGACGCCGCCCGGACCCTGGGCCGGACGGAGGACGCGGACCGCTATGAGGCCATGCGCCGGGCCGTGATTGACACATGCGAGCGGGAGCTGTGGGACGGGGCGTGGTATCTCCGGGGGATCACCGCCGGCGGCCGGAAGATCGGCGCCCACACCGACGTTGAGGGCCGGGTCCACCTGGAGAGCAATGTGTGGGCGGTGCTGTCCGGCGCGGCCCAGGGCGAGCGGGCGGTGAAAGCCATGGACGCGGTGGATGAGCACCTGTATACCGAGTACGGCCTGCGGCTCAACGCGCCCTCCTACACAAAGCCGGACGACGCCATCGGCTTTATCGCCCGGGTGTACCCGGGGATCAAGGAGAACGGCGCGATTTTCTCCCACTCCAACCCCTGGGCGTGGTGCGCCGAGGCCATGCTGGGCCGGGGAGGGCGGGCAATAAAATTTTACCGGGCCTTGTGTCCCGCCGCGCAAAATGATAAAATAGAGATACGGCAGAGCGAGCCCTACTCCTATTGCCAGTTTGTCATGGGCCCTGACCACACCGCCTTCGGCCGGGCGCGCCACCCCTTCATGACCGGCTCAGGCGGGTGGAGCTACTTCGCCGCCACCCGGTATATCCTGGGGGTGCGGCCCCAGTTCGGCGGGCTGCTCATCGACCCCTGCGTGCCGGCGGACTGGCGGGAGCTGCGCATCACACGGGTGTGGCGCGGGGCGGAATACCGCATTACGGTGCGCAACCCGGAGGGCGTGGAGAAGGGCGTGGTCTCGCTCACCTGCAACGGACAGGCCGTGGACGGCCTCATCCCCGCCCAAGCGCCGGGGAGCGTCAACGAAGTCACGGTCATCATGGGAAGGAGCAAATAGAATGAGCATTGAATTTGGAACCGGCGGCTGGCGGGCCATCATCGGGGACGGCTTCACCAAGGCCAACGTCCAGCGCCTGGCCGCCGCCCTGGCCCGGAAAATGAAGGACGAAAACGCCGCCCAGCGGGGCTTTCTGGCGGGGTACGACCGGCGGTTTCTCTCAAAGGAGGCGGCCCACTGGGCGGCCGAGGTGATGGCCGGGGCGGGCGTGCCCTGTATGGTGGTGGAGCGGGAGGCCCCCACCCCCCTCATCATGTTCGCCGTGCGCTACTACGAGCTGTCCTACGGCATGGCGGTCACCGCCAGCCACAATCCCGCCCTCTACAACGGCGTGAAGGTGTTCACCAAGGGCGGGCGGGACGCGGACGAGACCGTCACCGCCGGCATTGAGGAGTATATCGCCGCCCTGCCGGAGGGGGAAATCCCCGTGGTCCCCTATGAGGAGGGCATCCGCACCGGGCAGATTCAGATTGTGGACCCCATGAACGCCTATATTGACTCCGTGATCCGTTCGGTGAACATGGACGCCATCCGCTCCCGGGGGCTGAAGGTGGTGCTGGACCCCATGTACGGCGTGTCCAAGACGGCCCTGAGCACCATCCTCATCACCGCCCGGTGCGATGTGGACGTGATCCACGAGCGGCGGGACGCGCTGTTTGGCGGCCGCCTGCCCGCCCCCAACAGCAAAACGCTCATCGGTTTGCAGAGTTTTGTGGAGGAAAACGGTTGCGACATCGGCATCGCCACCGACGGCGACGCGGACCGGCTGGGGGTCATCGACGACCGGGGGGAGTTCCTCCACCCCAACAAGATTCTGGTGCTGCTGTACTACTATCTGCTGCGCTATAAGGGCTGGCACGGGGCGGCGGTGCGCAACATCGCCACTACTCATCTGCTGGACGCCATCGCGGGGGAGTTCGGTGAGACCTGCTACGAGGTGCCCGTGGGCTTCAAGCACGTGTCCGGCAAGATGGTGGAGACCGGGGCGGTCATCGGTGGGGAGAGCTCCGGCGGGCTCACCGTTCGGGGGCACATCCAGGGCAAGGACGGCATTTACGCCGCCTCCCTGCTGGTGGAGATGCTGGCCACCACCGGCCGGCCGCTGTCGGAGATCTACCAGGAGATCGTGGAGCGCTACGGCAGCTTCGAGATGGCTGAGCGGGGCTACCGCTTCTCCGTGGAGGAGAAGGCCCGCATCAACAAGCTGCTGATGGAGGACAAGCTGCTGCCCGACTTCGGCCTGGAGGTGGAGAGGGTGAGCTACGCCGACGGCTGCAAGGTCTATTTCCAGGGCGGGGGTTGGGTGGTGGCCCGGTTCTCCGGCACGGAGCCGCTGCTGCGGGTGTTCTGCGAGATGGACACCATGGAGCGGGCCGCCGGCGCGGCTGCCCGGATGGAAGAGTTCCTGGGCCTTGCGGGCAGGAATATCGAGTGAGCAGACGGGGGCCGCAGGGCCCCCGTTTTCGCGCGGATCGGCTCTGTGGTATTCTATGTAAGTGGAAGAGAGGAGGGACCGCGCTATGGCGCGTGAACGCGGCGAGCGTTCCCTGCGGGGGCAGATGACGTTTATCATCCTGCTGTGCTGGCTGCTGCCCATGGCGCTGGCGGCGGGCGCGCTGGGGGGCTATCTCACCCTGGGGCTGGGCCGACAGTCCCGGCAGGCCATTGAGGAGCAGTTCCAGCTCAACCTCCGGATGGGGGCGGACCGGGTGGAGAGCGCGGTGGAGGCGTCTCGCCTGCCCTCCTACGACCCTGAGCTGAGCGGCGCCTGGAGCCAGTATATCCGGGACGGGAACTACGCCCAGCTTTACCGCCGGTGCTATACCCTGTTCACCCGTCTGTACCAGTCGGACAGCCGCTTCCGGTATGCCGTAGTCTTTCAGCCCGGCGATCCGGAGGAGATGTCCATTACGGTGGTGAACGGCAGCTCCGGCGCGTCGGAGCGGCAGGTGCGGGACCGCTGGCGGGGGGACCTGACCGCGGTGGCGGAGCTGGCCGGAGGGCTGGACACCGCGGTGGGCTTTCTGGAGCGGGACGGCCAGGTGTATCTGGTGCGCAACCTGATGGGCCACGACTACCAGCCCATGGGGGTGCTGGCCCTGGCGCTGGACCTGCCCTATTATTTTGAGGACCTGTCTCTGCTCTCCTGGGCGTCGTCGGTGTCGGTGGAGCTGGGGGCGGACACCGCCCTCACCGTCAAGGGGGACGCTCCGCCGGAGGCGGGGGAGGATACGCTGGAATACGCGGTCAAGACCCGGGACTTCACCCTGCGGGGGCGGGCGGCGGTGGACTACGCCGTGCTGCTGGCGGGCTTTGGGGCCTACCGCTGGGTGCTGGGGGCCATGGGGCTGTCCCTGCTTTTGCTGCTGCTGTTCACCTTCCGCTTTTTCCGGCGGAAGATTTCCGGGCCCATCGACGCGCTGATGGCCGGCGCGGCGGACATACAGCGGGGCGAGTGGGGCCAGCACATCGACTGCGCCGCCGGCAGCCGGGAATTTGAATACCTCACCGACTCGTTCAACCGTATGTCCGCCCAGCTCCGGACCCAGTTCGACTGCCTGTACCAGGAGGAGCTGGCCCGGCGGGACGCCCAGATCAAGGCCCTTCAGGCCCATATCAACCCCCATTTTCTCAACAACACCCTGGAGAGCATCAACTGGCAGGTGCGGATGAGCGGGGATGTGAAGGCGTCCAAGATGATCGAGGCGCTGTCCACGGTGCTGGACGCGGCGCTGGACCGCAAGGGGATGCCCGAGGTGCGCCTGTCGGAGGAGATGAGCTATGTCAACGCCTATCTCTACATCGTCACCCAGCGCTTTGGGGAGCGCCTGACGGTGGACATCGACCTGCCCCAGGCGCTGATGGACCGCAAGGTGCCCCGGCTGATCCTCCAGCCCGTCATTGAGAACGCGGTGGAGCACGGCATCCGCCCCGGCGGGGAGGGACGGGTGGCCCTGCGGGGACGCCTGCGGGGGGACTTCCTCATCCTGGAGATCGAGAACGACGGCGGGCTGTCGCCGGAGGACGAGGCGCATATCGCCCGCCTGCTCGCCCCGGACTATGACATGGCGGGGGAGCCCTCGGGCAATATCGGCATCGCCAACGTGAACCTGCGCCTGCGCATCCTCTACGGTCCGGCGTGCGGCCTTGCCATCTTCCGGGGGGAGGGTAGCGCGGTGATCGCCCGGCTCACCGTGGCCAGCGGCCGCATTTAGCCGGGAATTGGGGTTTCTTGCCCCCGTTTGTCCCGGTATTTTGTACCGATCTGTCCTGCGGCAAGAATGTGCAATAAATGGCAATTGAGGTTATTCGATTCATCTGCCAAAAGGTGTATGATAAGAATGCACAAAACAAACGGGGATCAGCCCCGGAGAATTTATGGAGGTTATACTATGAAAAAGAACAGACTGTTTGCTCTGCTCCTCGCGGCCGTCATGCTTCTGAGCCTGCTGGCAGGCTGCGGCGGCAAGCCCGGCGGCGACGACTCCACCAAGGACCCCGGCCCCGGCGGCCAGGACACCCAGAAGCCCGCCGCTTCGGTGGAGCTCAACGTGGTCACCTCCTACGGCGGCGACGACGGCAACCGCAAGAGCTACGAGAACGCCGTGAAGGGCTATGAGGACGCCACCGGCAACAAGGTTCAGGACGCTTCCGGCACCTCCAACGAGGAGTGGAAGGCCAAGGTGCTCACCGATTTTGAGACGGGCACCGAGCCGGACGTACTCTTCTTCTTCACCAGTGCCGACGCCGAGCCCATCATCCAGGCGGGCAAGGTGGTGGACGTGGCCACCATCCGGGCGGAGTACCCCGACTATGGCTCCAACATGCGCGACTCCATGCTGGCCGTGGCCTCCGACGGTAAGAATTATGCCATCCCCTCCTCCGGCTTCTGGGAGAACATGTTCGTCAACACCAAGGTGCTGTCCGACTGCGGCGTGGCCGTCCCCGGCCCGGACTACACCTGGGACCAGTTCCTGGCCGACTGCCAGACCATCAAGGACAAGGGCTATACGCCCATCGCCTGCTCCCTGTTTGAGGTGCCCCACTACTGGTTTGAGTTCTGCATCATGAATAACGGCACGCTGGCCAGCCAGCTCGACATTCCCGCCTCCGCCGACGACGCCGTGGGCAAGAAGTGGGCCGCCGGTCTGAACGACATCAAGGACCTGTATGAGCGGGGCTTCTTCCCTGTGAACACCCTGACCGCCACCGACGCCGAGACCGTCCAGCTCTTCGGTGACGGCGAGGCCGCCTTCCTCATCGACGGCTCCTGGAAGGTGAACTATTTCGTGGATAATCACGGCGACACGCTGAGCGATTACGCCATCTCCTACGTCCCCGCCAAGGGCGAGCGCACCGCCGGCGAGGCCATCGGCGGCATCTCCATGGGCTACTTCATCACCAAGAAGGCATGGGACGACCCCGCCAAGCGTGAGGCCGCCGTGCAGTTTGTGAAGCACATGACCTCCGACGATGTGATGTCCACCTTCGTCACCACCGAGGTCACCGCCCTGAAGAACGGCGCGTCCCCCGCCGGGCTGAACGCCCTCCAGCAGGCCGCCGCCGACGCCAACGCCAACATCACCGGCGTCATCGGCCCCGTGCAGGACGCCGTTTCCCCCGAGTGCAAGGCCGATCTGTTTGCCAACGTGCAGAACGTCGTCACCGGCGCCATGACCGCCGAGGAGGCCGTGGCCTCCGCCATCGCGCTGAACTGATCCGGCGCAGGACCCCGATCCCTCCCCTTTGCCCTCATTTCCAACCCGCAACCGCTTCTTCCGGGTTGCGGGTTGGATTGTTTTCGGGCGGCCTGCGGCCCGTTCCCTTCACCCCCATGGTAAAGGAAGTGACTGTCCAATGAACTCAAGCTCCACCCTGTATAAAAAGAAGGGGCCGCTGGTGGTTTTCCTGGTTCCGGCGTTCCTCTTTCTGGTGCTGTACCTCTACTATCCCTTTGTCCAGAACATCGTCAACAGCTTTTCCAACATCACCGGCCTGGGGGCGCCCGCCCAGGGGCTGAACGACCCCTGGTGGGCCAACTATGCCGCCCTGTTCACCGACCCCAAGCTGCGCACCGCCCTGGGCAATACCGTGATTCTCACCGTCTGCACGGTGGTGTTTCAGGTGGGCATCGCCCTGATTCTGGCTCTGCTGGTGGACTCCATCCGGGTGGGGGCGCAGCTGTTCCGCACGCTGTACTTCTTCCCCATCGTCATCTCCGCCACCGCCCTGGGACTGATGTTCAACCTCATTTTCCTCTATAACGGCGGTATGCTGAACCAGCTGCTGATGAACCTGGGGCTCACCTCCCAGAACATCGACTGGAAGGACACAAACCACTTCATGCTCACCATGTTCACCCCGGTGATGTGGCAATATGTGGGCTTCTACTTTGTCATTCTGGTCACGGGGCTGAACAATATCCCCCAGGACCTCTACAAGGCCGCCGCGCTGGACGGCTGCGTGGGCATCGCCAAGGTGCGCTATATCACCCTGCCCCTGCTGCGCAACGTGCTGTGCACCTGCCTGGTGCTGGCCGTCACCGGCGCGCTGAAGGTGTTCGACCTGCCCTGGGTCATGTTCAACGCGGGGATGCCCCAGGACCAGGGCTGGCTCACCGGCACCTATATGTACGACCAGACCTTCAACCGGGGCAATGTGGACTACGGCTCGGCCATCGCCATGCTCATTGTGGTGCTGGGGGTGGTGCTGTCCAACGTGGCCAACCGGGTGTTCAAGCCCCGGAACGACCTGTAAAGGGGGAGCGGCATGAGAAAAAACATCACGCCCGCCAAGGCGTGCACTTATATTGGCCTCACCGCCTGGGCCCTCACCACCCTGTACCCCTTCGTGTGGGTCATCCTCAACTCCTTCCGGGAGAAGGGGCTGATCCGCAAGGACTCCTTTTCCATCCCCCTGCCGGGCAGCGGCTTCACCATGGACAACTACGCCAAGGCCATGGACCGCTTCGACTTCGCCAACGCCTACCTCAACAGCCTGATTGTGTCCGTTTCCGTGACCATCGTGGTGGTGGTTCTGGCGGGGCTGGCGGCCTACGGGCTGGTGCGCTACCGCTTCAAGCTGCGGGGGCTGTGCTACAGCCTCATCATGGCGGGGATGATGTTCCCGGTGTTTTCCACCATCATCCCGGTGTTCCGCATGGAGGCGTCCTGGGGCATCGCCAGCAGCGGCAACCGCTGGCTGTCCCTGCTGGCGGTCATCCTGCCCCAGATCGCCGGCAATCTGTGCTTTGCCATCATCGTGCTCATGGGCTTCATCGAGTCGGTGCCCATCGAGCTGGAGGAAAGCGCCTATGTGGACGGCTGCCACGTGTTCCAGGTCTACTTCCACATCATCATGCCCGCGGCCAAGTCGTCCTTCGCCACGGTGGCCATCTTCTCCTTCCTGTGGAGCTACAACGACCTGTTCACCCAGAACTTTTTCCTCCGGGTGCCCAGGGAAAAGACCATCACCCTGCTGCTCAACGAGATCAGCTCCCAGGCGGGGGTGGACTACGGGCTGATGGCCGCGTCGGTGGTGCTCATCGTCATTCCGGTGCTGGCGGTTTATGTCATGCTCCAAAAGCACATCATCAAGGGCCTCACCGCCGGGGCCGTCAAGGGGTAGACAAAACGAATGTTTCACGTGAAACATTGGGACCGGCCTTGCGCCGCCTGACGATTCCTGGTATGATGGTTTCGGGGAGGTGACGGATATGTATAAGGTAGTGCTGGTGGACGACGAGCCAATCATCACCGAGGGCCTGCGCCGGGTGATGGACTGGGAGGGGCACGGCTGCCGGGTGGCGGCCGCCGCCGGCGACGCCTGCTCCGGCGCCCGGGCCATCCGGGAGCACCGGCCGGATATCCTGTTCACCGACATCAAAATGCCCGGGGAGGACGGCCTGACCATGCTGGCGGGGCTGAAGGGGGAGTTCCCCCGGATGCAGATTGCCGTGCTCACCGGCTACCGGGACTTTGAATACGCCCAGCGGGCCATCCGGCTGGGGGTGGCCCGGTTCCTGCTCAAGCCGTCCAAAATGGACGAGATCGAGGAGGCCCTGTCCTTCATGACCGGCGTGCTGGACCGCCTGCCGCCCCCGGAGGACGGGGAGGAGGAGCGGGAGGACACCGCCAACAGCTTTATCGTCCGGCAGGCCAGGGCTTTTATCGCCCAGAACTGCGGGTCAAAGCTGTCCCTCCAGGAGGTGGCCGACCACTGCTTTGTCAGCCAGTGGCACCTGTCCAAGCTGCTCAACAAGAACCTGGGCCAGACGTTTTACGACCTGCTCAACGCCGAACGGGTCCGCCGGGCTAAGGAGCTGCTGGAGGACCCCGCCCTGCGCATCAGCGAGATCGCGGAGCGGGTGGGCTACGCCGACACCGCCCACTTCTCCCGGGTGTTCAAGAAGCTGGAGGGCATGTCCGCCGGGGAGTGGCGCAACGCCCACTGCGGGCGGCAGGGCTGAGGGCCGGAACATAACGAAAAACCGCTCCGGGCGAAGAATTGTCCGGGGCGGCTTTTTGCGCCCTCAGCCCAGCAGCAGGGCCCGGAAGGCGGCAGCGGTGGGCTCCAGCAGGGCGTCGGGGTACTGGTAGTCCTGTGTGTGGAGGGGCGGGCAGTCCTCCCCGGCGCCGATGCCGAAGAAGGCGCCGGGACAGCGGCGCAGGTAGTGGCCGAAGTCTTCGCTCCAGCGCATGGGGGACTCCAGAAGCCGGCCGCAGCACAGCTCCAGCACCCGCCGGGCGCAGGCGGGGTCGTTGACGGTGGCGGGGAACACGTCCTGGACCTGGCGGTCAAATTCCAGGCCGTACTCCCCGGCCAGGGCGGCGGCCAGCTGGATCAGGCTGCGGAAGAGCAGCTCCAGGTCCGGGTCCCGCTCCGCGCGGAGGGTGAGCCACACCTGGGCCTGGGCGGCGGCGGCGCCGAAGGCGCGCTCTCCCATCTCCGCGCCGATAACAGTGCACAGCGTCATGCCGCCGTATCGGGCGGGGTCGGCCAGCTCGGGCAGGGCGCACAGCAGCCGCCCCACCGCCGGGGCGGGGGAGAGGCCGTGCTCCGGGTAAGCGGCGTGGGTTGGCCGGCCGGTGAAAGACAGCGTCACCCCCCGGGAGGCGCAGGCGAAGGTCCCCGGCCGGGTAAAAACCTGCCCCAAGGGGAGGCCGGGCAGGTTGTGGGCCCCGTAGATCTGGGCCACCCGCTCCCGGCGGAAGAGCTCCAGACAGTCCTGAGCCCCGGCGCCGGTCTCCTCGGCGGGCTGGAAGAGGAAAAAGACGTCCCGGTCCAGCCGCGCCCCCTCCACGGACAGGGCGGCGGCGCACAGGGCGGCGGCGTGGCCGTCGTGCCCGCACAGGTGGGCCGCCCCGCCGCCGGGCAGGGCCAGCGCGTCGTAATCCGCCCGGAGGGCCAGGGGAGGCTTGGTCCCCTCCGGCTCCCGGCGGGCGGCGTAAAAGCCCGCCCCGCAGGGGCACAGCTCCAAAGTGGTGTGCTTGGATAGAAACTCCATCAGCGCCGCCCGGGTGCGCGTCTCCTGGCCGGAGCGCTCGGGACAGCTGTGCAGGGTGTGCCGCAGGGCGCGGACCGCTTCCATGTCCATGTGCCTGACTCCCTTCCGCCCCGGGCAGGCCGGGGCGTCCCATAGAATTGCGTACCTATTATAATACGGCGCGGGGAAAAGGGCAATACACACGCGGAGGGAACACTGCCGGAGCGCGAAAGGCCGCGCGGCGAAAATCACGGGGAGGATTTTCGCCGCGCGGTCTCTTTGGCCAGCTCCAGCAGGAGGGAAAGCTCCGGAAAGCGGTCCCAGCCCACGATTTCCGGCGTGAGCCGGCCCCGGATGGGGGTGCGGAAGGTGAGGCTGCGGCCCAGAAGAAAGACGTGGATGGCGTCCCCGCGCAGGCAGAGCAGCAGCTTGCAGCGGGCTTTTGCCGCTTGACGGGCCAGCGGCACGCACCGGCGGGCAAACCGCGCCGCCATTTTCGCGCCCGCCCCGTCTGCGTACAGGGTGAATTGATCCCGGAGGGCGTCCTCCAAAAGGGGCAGGCGCTCCAAGTCCTGAGCGGCATAGAAAGAGGCGGCGGTGTCCGGGTCCAGCGCGCCGTGCTGCGCCAGCGTCAGTCGGACCCCGATGTCTCCGGGCAGGCGCGCCTCCATCCACAGGCCGGTGAGCAGGGCCAGCTTCCGCTTTTCCCCGGTCATCTCGCAGTAGGCGGTGAGCTCGCACGCCCGTATTTGGATATCCTCCGCCCGGCCCTCGATGCTCACGCCGCACACCAGCTCCCGTCCGTCCCGCCGGATGGGGAACAGCCCGGCGGACCGGACATCCTCCCGGGTGAGCGCGCCTCGGTCCGCAACCCGGAAGCCGCTGAGCCGCGGGGCGCAGCTCATGGTCAGGCTGGCGCGGGCGAAGGCCCGGTCGTACCGCTTGTCCAGTGTGCGCACCACTAGGATATAGAAGAGGGTGGTGATGTTGACGATCCACACGGCGATGGTTAGGTCCGCCAGAAGGAAGGCCGCCGCGGCTAGATACGCGGCCACCGTGAGGGCGCAGCCGCCCAGAACCACCCGGCGGTGAAGGGTCAGCCTGGTTAGCATGGTGTGCTCCATCTCAAAACGCTTCCTTCAGAAAGGCGAGCGTGCGCGGGGCCTGCCCCTGGAAGTCCCCGACGGGGGCCTCGATGCTGACCCGCCCGTCGTAGCCGCACGCCTTTAGGGCCTGGATGAACGGGGCGTAATCCCACTCTTCCCGGCAGGAGGGCCAGGTGCGCCACCAGCCCCGCCGGTTCAGCTCGGCCTCGAAGATGCCGCGCAGCGGCTCCGGGCCGGATTCGCCGTCGATCTCGGGGAAATTGGGGTGGGAGAAGTGGACGTGGCGCAGGTATTGCGCCCCATGCCGGCGCAGAATGCCGGGGCTTTCCTCCTCGCACGCCAGATGGTAGATGTCCGCCAGCACCTTTACGCTGTCCAGGCCGATCTCCCCGGCCATGGCCACCCCCTCCTCGAAGGTGTTGATGATATTGCAGTCGGGGCGGCGCACCGGCTCGATGGCGATGGTGATGCCCCGCTGGGCGGCCTGCTCGCCGGCAAAGCGGGTGATGTCCGCCACCTGCTCCCAGGCCCGCGCCATGGGGAAGCCCTCGGGCACCCGCTTGGCCCCGGCGCTGCCAAAGACCACCACCTCCGCGCCCAGCTGCGCCGCCCGGTCCAGGGCGCGGACGCAGTAGTCCTGGGCGGCGGCCAGATCAGCCTCCGGGCCGGTGAGGCGCACGCGGGCGGGGAAGAAATTGTTGCAGGCCTCGCAGCGCAGAGAGCTGGCCGCCACCCGGTCTCTCAGCGCGTGAAACCCGCCGCGGTCCAGCTCCATCATCTCCGCCAGGGGCAGCTCGATGTAGTCGTAGCCGTAGTCCGCCAGCCGCTCCACGATTTCCACCCCCGTCCGGTCGGGGGCCGAGGCCACAAGGCTTCCGCAGCAGCCAAAACGCATGTCCATTCTCCTTTCTATGGCGCGGGAGCCCGGAGCGTTCCTCCGGGCTCCCGACGGGTTGGGGTCAGAAAATCAGATTGATGACGCTGAGAATGCCGAAGCCGATCCAGGACCAGATGAACTGCATGGCCTCGTAGCCGAAGATCTGCACGTCCAGCTTGTCCAGCTTGAAGGTGCGGGTGAGCACCCAGAAGAAGCTGTCGTTGTGCAGGGAGAACATCTGGGAGCCGATGCAGGCGGAGTAGGCGCAGAACATCATATTCGCGCCGGGAATCTGCATCAGGATGGGGGCGCAGATGGTGGCGGTGGTGGTCATGGCCACGGTGCCGCTGCCCAGCACCAGCTTCAGGATGGCGGCCACCAGGAAGGGGAGGAGCAGAACGGGGAGATTGCTGCCCGCCAGGCCCTGGGCGATGACGTCGCCAATGCCACTGGACTTGATGATGTTGCCGAAGGCGCCGCCCGCGCCGGTGATGAGGATGATGGTGCCGCAGCTCTTGACGCCCCGCTCCAGGCAGTCCAGCACCTCCTGGCGGGATTTATTGCCCGCCAGGCCGTAGATGGCCACCAGAAGCGCGATGGCGATGGCGATGACCGGGCTGCCGAAGAAGGCGATGAGCTGGGTGGCGATGTTGGCCTCGCCTTTGTAGACCATGCTGGTGACGGTGCTGAGCAGAATGAGCACCACGGGCACCAGGATGGGGGCAAAGGCCATCAGGGCGGAGGGATAGGTCTCATTGGGGTCCAGCTCGGGGACGGTGGGCTGAGAGGACAGGGCGGTGAATTCCCTGGCCTGCTCGGGGGAGACGTCAATGATCTCGCCGTTTTCGTCCACGATCTTATACCACTTGCGGCCCACGATGCGGCCCATAATGACAATGACGATCATCAGAGGGATGCCCATGGCGATGCCGAACAGGATGTAGGCGCCCAAATCAATGGTGTCGCCAAACTGGGCCACCACGGCCAGGGGGCCGGGTGTGGGAGGCACGGAGGTGTGGGTGATGTTCAGGCAGCACGCCATAATCAGCGCCAGACCGGTGAGGGACTTCTTTTTCGCCTGAGAGATGGATTTGACCAGCGGGGCCAGCAGCACCAGGGCGGAGTCAGCGAAGATGGGGATGGACACCAGAAAGCCGGTGATGCCCATGGCCACGTCCTCATTTCTGCCCCGCAGGGCCTTGATGAAGGTGTGGGCCATGACCTTTGCGGCGTTGGTCTCCTCCATGATCTGGCCCATCATGCACCCGAAGGCGATGACCAGGCCGATGCCCGCCAGCGTGTTCCCAAAGCCCGAGGTGATGAGGCCCGGGATGGCGGGCAGCTCCACGCCGCCCACGATGCCCACCACGGCGGCGGAGATCACCAGCGACAGCGCTGGGTGCAGCTTGGTCTTCATAATCAGCACGATGAGCACGGCCATGCCGACGACCAGGGCGATGAGTAAGCGCGTTACGTCCATAATGTTTCCTCCTCTTTCTTGATGTTTCCTGTGCCGCGCGGTATGCGCGGCGCCGCTTTATTTTAAGAAGCTGTACCAATAGCTGAAGTATTCAGATTCGTGAGCCAAAATTGCCGGCGGCAAGGCGAAAAATCGCGGGAATACTTGGTGTATTTCAAGATTTTTCAACGCAGCCAGCGGCAATTTGGGCCGGAAAGCTGGGTGCTGAGGCGATTGGTACAGCTTCTAAGCGGTCAAAACCGCCTAAAACCCTAGCAGAGGCAGCCGGCGCGTTCCAGCTCCGCCCGGGTGGTGCGATAGGCCTCGGCAATCACCCACTCCGGGCTGCGCCGCCAGTACTCGGGGCGGAAGGTCTCCACCGAGGCGATGCCCCGGTAGCCTGCGTCCTTCAGCGCCCGGAGGAACGCGCCGGTGTCCACCGCGCCGCCGCCGCAGAAGCGGCGCTTGTCCTGCCCCCGTTGGTCCGGAGGAACGTCGTCCGCGCTCATCAGGTGGGCGGCGAAGATTTTTTCCGGCTGGACGGCGCCGATGGCGGAGAAGTCGTTGCTGCCGCCATTGAGGTACATGTTATACGAGTCGAACACAAAGCCCACGTTGGGCCGGTCCACCGCCCGGACAATGGCGTCCGCCTGGGCCGCGCTGCGCACGCTGGAACGCTCAAAACCAACCAGCTCAAAGCACAGCTTCATGCCGTAGGGCCGGGCCAGGTCGGACAGGCGGGTGAGTATGCGCACGCAGGCGGTGAAGGTGTCCTCCCAGCGGCCCGCATAGGGTCCGCCCGCCAGGTCCGGCTGAAGGGGCGGCACGACGATGAGGTATTCGCTTCCGATGGCCCGGCCCACCCGGCAGCTCAGGCTGAAATTCTCCAGCAGGGCGGCCTGCCGCACCGGGTCGTCCTCCGGGGAGAGAAATTCAGGGTAGAGATAGAGGGCGTTGAAGGCGTGGGGCCGCAGGCGGCTGGTCCGGAAAAAGGCGGCCAGCTCGTCCGCCGTGTGGCGGGTGAGGTAGTCCCGCAGCATGTCCAGCCGCAGCTCGATGCAGTCAAAGCCCGCCCGCTCACACAGCTCCAGATCCTGCTCCAGGGTGGAGCAGTCCCGGGCGCAGGCCTCGTTATAAGAGATCAGCATGGCGGCGCCTCCTCACTTCAGCGGAAACTTGACGGGGGCGTTGTCCCGCGTGCTGCGGTAGATGGCGGTGAACAGCTCCACCGTCCGGCGGCCCTCCGCCGCGTCCACCAGAGGCTTGCGGCCCTGGGCCACCGCATCCAGGAAATCCTGAATCTGCTGGGCGTGGTAGTGGTGCATGGAGTCCACGCTGTTGAAAAACGCCCGGTCCTCCTCCTGCCAGCGGGGGAGAAGCTCCCCTTCGCCGGCCACCGTCCACAGGTCGTTCACCGGGGGCTCGGTGATGGAGGACATGCCCGCGATGAACATGGCGCCCCCGTCCGTCTGCACCCCGGCGGCCGCGCCGTTGTCCCCGAATATGTGGACCTTGCCGTACAGAGCGGGATTCTGGCTGTTGCTGACCACAATGCTGGCCGTGCCGCCGCTTTTGAACTTGACCACCGCGACGGCGGTATCCTCGACCTCAATATAGGGGTGATTCAGGTTTTTCCACACGCCGTAAACCTCGTCCACCTCGCCCATATACCACAGCAGCAGGTCCAGCTGGTGGGGCGCCTGGTTGACCAGCACGCCGCCGCCCTCGCCCTTCCAGCTGCCCCGCCAGGGGTCGCTGTGGTAGTAGTCCTCGTCCCGCCAGCCCAGCATGGTCACCATGCCCAGCACCGGCCGGCCCAGCTTTCCGTCGTCAATGGCCTGACGAATGCGCATACAGGGGCGGTAGAACCGGCGCTGTACCATGGTGCCGA
The DNA here is from genome assembly GCA_949841355.1 of uncultured Oscillospiraceae bacterium. Lineage (GTDB taxonomy): Bacteria > Bacillota > Clostridia > Oscillospirales > Oscillospiraceae > Enterenecus. The sequence continues at coordinate 72,627 of CATKZP010000007.1, read as the reverse complement.
TGGTGACGTGGCCGCGCTCACCCGCCTCTATGATGGCGTCGCAGTCGGCCAGGGTGGCGGCCAGCGGCTTTTCCACCAGCACGTGGCAGCCGCAGTCTGCGGCGGTAACGGCGGGGTTGGCGTGGAGGGGATGCGGGGTGCATACGCTCACCACGTCCAGCTGCGCCTCCCGGCACATCCGCTCCACATCGGTGTAGGCCCGCACGCCCCACTGGGCGGCGAAGGCCTCCGCCCTGGCCCGGTCCGCGTCGCACACGGCGGCGAACTGGCTGCCGGGCAGCTGGGCGTATGCCCGGGCGTGGAAGCTGCCCACCTTGCCGCAGCCGATGACGCCGGTTTTCAGTTGTTTCATCGTTCAGCCCTCCTTATTCCATGTAGCCGCCCTTCATGGGTCCCACGGCGTGCTGGGCGTAGATCTTCAGCACGCCGGACGGGTACCGCCGGGGCTTGGGAATCCAGGCCGTCCGCCGCTGAAGGAGAATGGACTCCACCTCCTCCGGCGTGCGCCGCACGCCCTTGACGCCCACAATGGACAGAGCCCGGGCGGGTATGTCGATTTCAATGAGGTCATCCTCCTCCACCAGGGCGATGGGGCCGCCCTCCGCGGCCTCGGGGGAGACGTGGCCGATGACAGGGCCCTTGGAGGCGCCGGAAAACCGGCCGTCGGTAATCAGGGCGATGCTCCGGCTCAGCTCCTCGTCAGAGGAGATGGCCTCGGTGGTGTAGAACATCTCGGGCATTCCGCTGCCCTTGGGGCCCTCGTAGCGGATGAACACCGCGTCCCCAGGCTGGATTTTCCGGGCCAGCACCGCCGCGATGGCGTCCTCCTCGCAGTCAAAGGGTTTGGCCCGCAAAACCGCCCGGTGCATTTCCTCCGGCACCGCCGAGTGCTTGACCACCGCGCCCTCCGGGGCCAGATTGCCCCGCAGAATGGCGATGGTGCCCTGGCTTCCGATGGGGTCGCCGCAGGGGCGGATGATGTCCCGCTTGGACAGCCCGGTCTTGTTCAGCAGCGCCGCGCACTTGTCATAATACCCATCTGCGCGCAGTTTATCGAGGTTCTCACCGATGGTTTTGCCGGTGACAGTCATGGCGTCCAGGTGGAGGATGTCCCGCAGCTCTTCCATGATGGCGGGCACGCCCCCGGCGTAGTACACGTATTCCGACGGCCAGCGCCCCGCTGGGCGCACGTCCAGAATATAGCGGGCGTTTTTGTGGATGCGCTCGAAATCGTCCGCGTCCAGCCGCATGCCGAACTCGTGGGCGACGGCCGGCAGGTGCAGAATGGCGTTGGTGGAGCCGGAGATGGCGGCGTGTACCATGATGGCGTTTTCAAAGCTCTGCTTGGAGACAATATCCCGGGCGGTGATCCCCGCCTGGGCCAGCTCCGCCGCCTGGCGTCCGGCCTGGTAGGCCATGTCCCGCAGCTCCTGGCAGGTGGCGGGCAGCAGGGCGCTGCCCGGCAGAGACAGCCCCAGCGCCTCGCTCATCACCTGCATGGTGCCCGCCGTGCCCATGAAGCTGCACGCGCCGCAGGAGGGACAGGCGTTATGCTTGTAGTAGGTGAACTGGTCCTGGCTGATCTCGCCCCGCTGGCACTGGGCGCTGTACGCGCCGATCTGCTCCAGGGTGAGCAGGCCGGGACCCGCCTCCATCACGCCGCCGGTCACCACCACCGCGCCCAGGTTGGTGCGGCCGATGCCCATGAGCATCCCGGGAAGCCCCTTGTCACAGCTGGCGATGAACACGCCCGCGTCAAAGGGGGTGGCGTTGTTGTGCAGCTCCACCATGCCGGCGATCATGTCCCGGCTGGCCAGGGAGTAGTTGATGCCGTCGTGCCCCTGGGCCTGGCCGTCGCAGATGTCGGTGACGAAATACCGCGCGGCTTTGGCCCCCGCCTCGTCCGCGCCCCGGCGGGCCAGCTCCACCAGCTCCAGCAGGTGGGCGCTGCCGGGATGGCTGTCCCCAAAGGTGCTCTCCACCAGAATCTGGGGCTTTTCCAGGTCCTCCAGCCGCCAGCCCATGCCCAGGCGCAGCGGGTCCATCTCCGGCGCCTGCGCCCGCACGGCTTTGCTTCGATACATTTGCAGTCCCTCCAAATAATCTGACGTACAACATCAGACGTCTTATGTCTGAGATGAGTATAGCAACACATACAAGAAAAGTCAAGCCTGTCATTTATTTTTAGTCGTATTCACAAAATAGCTGTGGAATTTTTGTGAATAATGTGAAACAGACAAAAGAAAAGGGCCATCCCGCGACCTAGAGATGGTCCGGGATGGCCTCGATGCTGCGCTTATTGTCCTCCAAGTGCTGCCACATGGCGTCGTAGGCGGCCTGGCCGTCCCGGGCGCGGATGGCGTCCACCACTGCCTGGTGGGTCTGGATGGTCTCCATTTTGACCGACTGCCGGGTGATGTCGATGAACAGCGGGATGGCCTCGTTCAAAATGGGGATCAGGTTGGGGATCACACTGTTGCGGGTGCATGAGGCGATCAGGGTGTGCAGCTCCCGGTCCTTCTCGCCGTAATTTTCCCCGGCGTGGATCATGTCCCGCACCTGGTCGCACAGAGCCTGGATGCGGTCAATCTCCTCCGGAGTGGCGTTGCGAGCGGCCAGCATGGCGATTTGAGGCTCGATCATGAAGCGAATCTCGCACAGGTCCAGGCCGAGCTTTTTCTTGTCCTGGATGAACTTCAGCCCCAGCGGGTCCTCGGCCACGCCGGTCTGCTGGCACACAAAGGTGCCGTTCCCCCGGTGGATCTCCAAAATGTTCTGGCTCACCAGCAGCTTGGTGGCCTCCCGCACGGTGCTGCGCCCCACGCCCAGCCGCTGGGCCAGCTCGTACTCGTTGGGCAGCCGGTCACCGGGCTTGAACACGCCGTCCACCACCAGCTTGGTGATCTCATCCGCCACCAGCACCGGCAGCGGTTTGTTGGACTGCCTCACCTCAGTAAACAAACGGATAACCCCTTTCCATGGCCGGCTGGAGACACGCCCGCTTCGCCGGCAGAGCTGTTTTTCCTTTATTATAATGCCTGTCCGCTGAAATTACAATCAATTTTCCCGTTTCAGTGGGAATGGGGATGAAAATTTTTATCCGATCAAAAAATCCTTGCGCTGAGTCTGGATTTTCGCCAGGCTCGATGGTATAATTGGCTCAAATTGGAACCGGCGGAGTCCGCCGGCGAAAGCGGGGATCACGTATGGAAGAACTGCTGGAGCGCCTGTTGGAGGAGTGCCGGCCCTTTACCGCCCAGGGACGGGTGGCGAACTATATCCCGGAGCTGGCTAAAGGGGACGCTGGGGCGCTGGGAATCTACGTCATCGGCAGCGAGGGAAAACACGCCTGGGCCGGGGACTGCCGGAAGCCGTTTACCATCCAGAGCGTGGTCAAGCCCATTTTGCTGCTCCAAGCGCTGCTGGACAACGGGGCGGAATACGTGATGCGCCGGGTGGGGGTGGAGGCCACGGGCAAGCCCTTTGACGCCATCAACGCCGGCGACCAGGCGCTGGACAGCGGGAACATCAACCCCATGGTCAATATGGGCGCCATCGTCATGTGCACCCTGATCCACGGCGGCAGCTATGACGAGCGCTTCCGGCGTCTGCTGGAGCTGACCCGGCTGCTGGCGGGAGACGGGGAGATCGCCGTGGACGAAGCGGTGTACCGCTCGGAAAAGAGCCATGGCAGCAAAAACCGGGCGCTGGCCTACCTGCTCAAATCCCACGGGCTGCTGGAGGACGACGTGGAAGAAGTGCTGGACTGCTACTTCCGGGCCTGCTCGATCCGGGCGGACTGCCGGGCGCTGGCCCACATCGGGGCGGTGCTGTCCAACCGGGGACGGCTACCCACGTCCAACGAACGGATTTTTCCCGCCGCCATGTCCCGGTATGTCAACGCCATTTTGATGACCTGCGGGATGTACGACGGGTCGGGGGAGTTCGCCCTGCGGGTGGGCGTCCCGGCCAAGAGCGGCGTGGGGGGCGGCATCATGGCGGCGGCTCCCACCCGAATGGGCATCGGCATCTTCGGCCCCGCCCTGGACAGCAAGGGGAACAGCGTGGCGGGTATCCGGCTGCTGGAGCGGTTGAGTCAGGAGCTGTATCTGAGTATCTTTTGAAAAGGTGGGGCCCGCCCGGCACCGGCGCGGGTCCTTTTTTATTTGCCTTGATATGTAATATATACTCGACAAAAATTAAAGTATATGATAACCTGATAGTGGAGGTGGTCGGTATGGGCCGAAATGTCAAAATCAAAGCGGCAAGGGCGGAATTGGACATGACGCAAAAAGCGCTGGCGGAGGCCGTCGGCGTGTCAAGGCAGACCATGAACGCCATAGAGCAGGGGAACTATAACCCCACTATCAAGCTCTGCCGCGCCATTTGCAGGGTGCTCGGAAAAACTTTGGACGAGTTATTCGGTGAGGAGGATTATAATGAACAGTAAAAAAGCAGAAAATAGAATGGACGAAATGCAGGAGCTTCAGCTGCTCCGGCTGGAGGAGCACGGGTTTTGGATCACCTTTTGGGCGCTGTGCGCCGCAGTGGCGGCGCAGGCGCTGGCGGGGACCGGCTTCCGGGAGATTGTGGGAGAGCTGGCGGTGCTGGTCATCGCCGGCGGTTGGATTATGGTGCTCTGCCTGAAAAACGGGCTGTGGGCGCGCAGCTACAGGCCGTCGATGAAAACAAACGCCGTGTGCAGCGTGATCGCCGGGCTGGCGCTGGGCGGCGTTTTCGCGGTGAGGGCGTTCGCGGTGCTACACAAGCCTCTCTCTCCCGAGCTGGCGGGGAGGATTGCGCTGGCCATGGCCGCCGCGTGCGGAGTGTGTTTTGGGGTGCTGGAGGCGGCCCGAGCGGTTTATAAGCGGCGGCGGGCGCGGCTGGACGACGCGGAGGAGAACGGAAAGTAGAGGGCAGGCGCAAGCCTAAACTTACCAGCGGGGGGACCGCATATAAAAACCGGGACGGCTCAAACTATGCTCGGATTCCTGATCCGACAAACAAAGATTCAAAAAGGAGAATAAGGATATGTCTAACACCAACAATTCTAACCGTCTGGTGGTCCCCGGCGCCCGCGAGGCTATGGACAAGTTCAAGATGGAGGCGGCCAACGAGGTGGGCGTCAACCTGAAGCAGGGCTATAACGGCGATCTGACCAGCAAGCAGGCTGGCTCCGTGGGCGGCCAGATGGTCAAGAAGATGATCGAGGCCTACGAGAACGGCCTGAAGTAAGGTTTCCCGGCCAGACCGGAACAATTCACACAAAACGGAGGACCGCCCGCCGGGCGGCCCTCCGTTTACCTTTTTAAAGGCCTCTGCCGGCGGACTCAAGGGTGTGCATTACGCCGAAGAAAAAAGCCTGCTGAAACCAGTTCAGCAGGCTTTTTAATACCTATTTCACATGAAAGAGATGTGCAAATTCCATAGGTTCTGCGCACCCATGGTCGGAGTTAAAAATTTTTCTCATATGGGCTAAACTTTTTTAAAAACCTGCCGAATAAGTAATTGAACGGCCACACGGAAGGTTCAAAAAATCGGTGCGCAGAACCTATACTTTTTGAACAGCCTGGCCGCGCGGCGCAAACATCAAGGACAGCGTGAAGGAGATCAGCCATGCTGGCAGAGCAGAACCGCACAATCCAAAATCCCGACGAGGAGCGCTTGCAGGCTGAGCTGAAAATGCTGGCGCAGGATATTGCCGCCAGTCTGTCCGCTGTGGACGCAGCCAGCGGCAGGGCGCTGCTCAGCGATTTTGTGTCTGAGCTGTTCTTTGAGCTGGCGGAGCAGCAGCGCAGGGAGGACCGCCGCCAGAAGCAGGCGGAGGGCATCGCCGCCGCCAAAGCCCGAGGCGTTCGCTTCGGACGGACGGCCAGGCCGGTGCCGGATAATTTCGACGAGCTCCACCAGGCGTGGCGTGAGGGACGGATTTCCCTCAAAAAAGCGGCGGAAGCCTGTGATATGGCTCGTGGGACGTTCTATAATATCGCTCTGCGCCGGGAGCAGCAGTCGGAAAGCCGCGCAGTGTGACCGCTGAGGAGGTTTTTCATGCTGAAGCTGTCCCTCGCCCCCGGCGAGTACCTTACCATCGGGGAGAATGTGGTGGTGCAGGTGTACCGCGCGGAAAGCGGGCGGGCCTACCTCGCCATCGACGCGCCCAGGGAAATCCCCGTCGTGCGCGGCGCGGTGCGGGAGCGGGAAGGCGCAAAGCCTCCGGCAAAGCTGGCCCAGGTTCCCCCAAAGGGCCACAAGACCGACAACCCCATTTAGGTTTTAACCGGTTCCGGGCCGGTTGAAATATAATCCCAGCGCCGGACGGACCGCGCGGCCAAGGCCAAGGCCGCTCAGTCGGGCCGGAAGTTCTATGCGCGGAGGCAATGGAAGGCCAAAGCGCACAAAATAATTTTTAAAAGGAGTTTATTTCAATGCGTATTCAGCACAATATTATGGCTATGAATGCCTACCGGAACTACACCAACAACGTCTCCGCCATGAAGAAGAACCTGGAGAAGCTCTCCTCTGGTTACAGGATCAACCGCGCCGGTGACGACGCCGCCGGTCTGGCCATTTCCGAGAAGATGCGTGCTCAGATCACCGGCCTGGAGACCGCTCAGAAGAACGCCAAGGACGGCATCTCCCTGGTGCAGACCGCCGAGGGCGCTCTGACTGAGGTTCACGACATGCTCAACCGTATGGTGGAGCTGGCCACCCAGTCCGCCAACGGCACCTACGAGGACAGCACCGACCGCGCCCAGCTGCAGAAGGAAGTTGAGCAGCTGCGGGACGAAATCAACCGCATCGCTGACTCCTCCAACTTCAACGGCATCAAGCTGCTGGACGGCTCTATGAGCGCGAACGCCGGGGCCGCCGCTCCCGCCGACATGACCGTCACCGCCGTGGCCGACGGTCTGCGCGGCAACGGTCAGACTGCGGAAAAGGGCACGTATGGAATCGACATGAGCGACCTGAAGATCGACGTGGCTGCCGGAAGTATCGCCGCGAATACTGTCCTTGCGACCATAACTGTCGCCGGCGTGACCTTGGGCACCATTAAACTTGCTGCTGCCCGCACTGCCAGCGATGCCGCCGCGACCCTGACGACGGCTGCCTTCGCGTTCTCCGCCGCCGCTACCAGCGTTACCCTTGGCGGCCTTGATTTCAACCTCAACTTTGCTGGTGGCGTATTTACCCTGACCGGTACCGGCAAGGGCGGCGCCGATCCCACCGCGGCCGACGTGGAGACCTTCAACGGCACCGACCTGAGCGTCAATGTGGATTTGGGTGCCGATGCGACGGGCCACAACAACGGCCATGACTTCGCCGTCCACGCGACTAAGCCGGTGGCCGCGGCCAGCAAAGAGAAGCTGGCCCAGGGCGAGTTCAAGCTGACCGACGCCGACATCAAGGACGGCGCCAGCATCACCATTGGCGGCAACGTCTACACCTTCAAGGTGGGCGCCGACGGCAAGGGCTCCGGCGGCACCGTCATTGACCTGAGCAAGTTTGAGGCGGGTTCCACGGGCATCGCCGCCGAGGCTGCCAAGGTGTTGTCCCAGCAGAATGACGATAAGTTCCACATCCAGACCATCGGCACGGACGGCACCGTCCGCCTGACCGAGAAGGCTGGCGCTCTGACTGACTACAAGACCTGGGACCTCCAGGGTACCACTGGCAATGAGACCGACGCCACCTGGAAGAACCTCAAGACCGGCAACAGCGTGGTGCAGTTCACCAAGGCCGCAGGCGGCGGCAAGGCCCTGACCCTGCAGATTGGCGACACCGCCGACCCCTTCAACCAGCTGCAGGTGAACATCGACGATATGCACTGCTCTTCCCTGGGCATCGCCGGTCTGAGCGTCGCCAACCAGGCTGACGCCACCAAGGCCATCGATATGATTAAGAAGGCGATAAACAAGGTGTCTGACGTGCGTGGTACTCTGGGCGCTACCCAGAACCGTCTGGACCACACCATCAACAACCTGTCCGTGATGACCGAGAACATCCAGGACGCCGAGTCTACCATCCGCGACGTGGACGTGGCCGAGGAGATGATGGCCTACACCAAGAACAACATCCTGATCCAGTCCGCTCAGGCCATGCTGGCTCAGGCCAACCAGGTTCCCCAGGGCGTGCTGCAGCTGCTGCAGTAAGCGTGACGATAGCCGCGCAGGGGAGCTTGGAGCGAAGCGAGGGCGAAAGCTCAGCGCTGCATAACGGCGCGGGTTTTGCCCGAGTCGGAGTGAAAGCGACCCGTCGCGCGGCCAATCGGAGCGTGATAACGCCACGCGAGTTGTTTTTGGCACAAACCGCATGACCCAACCGGGGGCCGGGCTTTGCCCGGCCCCCTTTTTGATGAATTCACATATGGAAAGGATACCGCGCTATGCAGACCATCGACATTGCCCGCCGGTGCGCGGAGCTGAACGCTGTCAACGACGCCAATAACGCCTATGTTCTGGCGCTTCACCAGGGCGGGCTGACCCCAGAGGAGCGGATGGAGGCCGCCGTCTATCTGCTTCGCATGGACGGGGACTACAAGGTGGCCTACACCCAGTTCACCCAGCTCTATCATGAGGGACAGTTCCGGGAGGAGTGCCTGGACATTATGACCCAGGCATTTTTTGAGCCCAACGTAAAGCTGATGAAGTCCCGGTATGAGAAAAACTGCGCGGCGCTGGCCAAATATTCCTATTTATTCCGGCGGGACTTCCCAAAATTTGAGGACTTGCCCCTGCGTTTTTATCCCTTTGACGACAACGGCTACCTGCCCTTTGACCTGGAAAAGGGGGAGTTTGGCAGCTATGTGAACTACAACCACCCGGTGGTGAGCCGAAACTTTTTCAAAAACTTGGACAATCCCATCCTGGCAAAGGATGTTTATTCCCAGTATGAGCTGGAATACTTGGCTGACAACGTCCGCCCCAGCGAGGATATCGGGCGGGAAAATCATCTTTACCTTCACTACGCAAGCTGGGAGGTGTTCTGCGCCCATTTGCAGGTGCTGAATATGCGCCGTATGTTGGAGGACAAAAAAATTGTCTTTCTGTTTGGGGAGGAGATCTCCCGCTACCCCATTGATTTCAAGGAGATGTATGGCATCGACTATAGCCAGTATCCGGTGAAGTCCATCGGCGTGAGGGACATTCACCGGTTGATCTGGCACACCCAGCTGTCCTCCGACAACGGCGGCGACTTCTTCAACGAGGTATTTGACAACCATCCAAATCTGATCTGCATCCCCTCCATCATGCTGGATTATACGGAGGAAACTATTCAAAAGGCCAAAGCGGTGTTTGAAGATGCGGACAGGTATCGCGCCGCAGGCAACCTGCCGCACTTTAATAACGAAGTGACGCAGCAGTGCTATTGGAACGGGAACCGCTCGGATAAAGATATTCTGGTCATGCTTTTTATGCTCCAGGGCCCATTTATGGGCGGACTGGACCACGCTGCCCGCATTGCCCCCGCCCTGTTTTTCCAACCCCACTTGAGCCATATCGACTATGACATGGCCCACGGCGAACGGGACCGCACTATTCTGCTGTGCGAGCAATATGACAGGATCCGCAGTTCCCCAATATTCCAGGCGTTCAAATATATCAAAACATTTACCCCCCTGCGCCGCTTCACCACCAGTGAAGCCGCCACCTTTCGCTGGCAGATCGAAAAGCGAAGCCTTCTTCATGCCGAGGGAGGGAAGCGCACCGTTGCCAGTGACTTGGCCATGGATCGCGCCCTGAACCGCAGCTTTATGATCGACCCAGAAGACCGGCTGTATAAGGACAGCGTGCTGGTACGCTTTGAGGACGGCAAGACCAACCCGAAGGCCACCTTCACTGCCCTGGCGGCGTTTCTGGACCTCCCCTATACCGAGAGTATGACCTACTGCTCGGAGAAAGGCGTCCACGACGTGGAGACGGCGGCGGGCAACGTGGTGGGCTTTGACACCGCCACGGTCTACCGCACCTACGACGACTATGCCACCGATGAGGAGCGGGCGTTCATCGAGTTCTGCCTGCGGGACGCCTATGAATTTTACGGCTATGACTTCCACTACTACGACGGCGGGCCGGTGGATGAGGCACAAATCGAAAAGTGGGTGGATGGCTTCACCAAAATCAACAAATTTATTTCCCTCAGTTGGAAAAACAATATCCTTTCCGAAGCCGAGGTAGCAGAGGACGGCGGTAAAAAAGCGATGGATGAGGACACACAGGAGGAAGTCATTTCCAAAATCAAAGGGAAGTATGACACGGTGCGCCTGAAGCTGGCCAGGCGGCTGATGGGGAATCTGTATTTCATCAACAAAAACGGCCAGCCGCTGCGGATGATGCCGAAACTGGAGCTGGATCCGGCGCTGCTGAACCGGCCGCTATATCATTAAGGAGGAATTATGGAAAAAGGGACTGTTTATTTTTTTACGGGTCTTGCTGGGGCGGGCAAGACCACCATTGGCGGGCTGTTCTACCGCCGTCTCAAGGCAAGGAAACCCAACGTGTTCTGTACGGACGGCGACGCCATGGACGGCGTAGTATTTGAGCGCACGGGCTATTCCACCGCTGCGCGGCTCAAGGACGCGAAAGCGCGGTTCCGCCTGTGCCGCGCCCTGGCGGAGCAGGGGATTGATGTGGTGATTTGCTCCATTTCGATGTATGACGAGATCCGGGACTGGAACCGGGCCAACATCGACAATTACAAGGAAATTTATATCAAAGTAACCTGGGAAACCCTCTACCGCCGGGATCAAAAAAAGCTGTACTCATCCGGCGCGAAGGAGGTTGTAGGGGTGGATCTGCCCTGGGACGAGCCGAAAATGCCAGATGTAGTGGTGGAAAATGACGATCAGGAGACGCCGGAAGCCATTGTGGCGCGGCTGGAGAAGCTGTTCGGTATTGTCTGACAGCGGGCGAGAAATAGCTCTATGTGTGTTGTTCAGAGGAAGATTTGAGCCGATAGCATCAACTCGTTAAGAATCTGTTAGGACCGGAAGCGGAGAGGAATGTATCACATTATGAAAATCATTGACCATTCAGCAATCTTATCTTTGGGTATTTCACCCCTGGATGCTTACCACTGGGTCGAAAACGTAATTCAAGAAAAAGAAACTGCGATACTGCCGCCTAAAATCAGTATGCGTCAGGCTGGGAATGTTTTTTACAACGTCATGCCCTGTATTCTCCAGAGTGAAGACCGAATGGGCGTAAAAATTATTACGCGGCATCCTAAAAAAACGCAGGGTCCTAGTTTGACAAGCCAAATTCTGCTATATGAGTTGAGTTCTGGGCAGCTGATTGCCGTTTTGGATGGAAGCTACATTACGGCCATGCGGACAGGAGCTGTCGCGGCATATTCCGCCCAATTATTTGGCGTCCAAAATTTTACTACGGTCGGAATTATGGGCCTTGGAATTACGGCCACAGCGACGATGGATATTCTATCTGTAGTGAACCAAGAGCGGTCTATGGAGATTCATCTTCTGCGTTATAAGGGGCAGGAGAGGCAATTTATGAAGCGGTATGAGAGCACTGAAAAGCTTCGCTTTGTCCTGCATGATTCTACGGAATCATTGATTCGGAGCAGTCAGGTGATACTTTCCTGCGTAACCTGCGCAGAGAAAAATTTTGCCGAAGCAAATATGTATCAGCCGGGGTGTACGGTAATACCGGTCCATACAATGGGGTTTCAGAACTGCGATCTGGAATTTGACAAAATATTTACTGATGATATTGGACATATCAAAGACTTTCAGTATTTTGACCAGTTCAAAAGTCTTGCGGAAGTCAGTGAAGTCATCCATGGTAATGTACCTGGCCGAACCAGCAAGCAAGAGAGAATACTGGTATATAATATTGGCATTGCCATTCATGATGTATATTTTGCCAATCAGATATGGAAACAAAAACCAAACGCAATGGAAGTAAGTTTGGAAGGACCGCTGCAGAAGATGTGGTTTCCCAGACCGGGAACAAATCCGTCCGATGAATCTATCTGTAAATTATTATGAAATTAGCCGAACGTGAATTTGGCCGCCTGTACGCCCGCTTTGCCAGTGGACAGGCTGCGGACGCAGAGATTGCGGCCCTGGAGCCCTACCGCGTCCGGCGAGCGGTATTTCTGGCGGCGGGCTTCGGCAGCCGCCTGGCCCCCATCACCTTCAACACCCCAAAGCCTTTGGTCCGGGTCCGCGGCAAGCGGATCATTGACAGCCTGCTGGACGCCTGCCTCGCCGCCGGGATTGAGGAAATCTATCTCGTCCGGGGCTATCTGGCAGAGCAGTTTGATCAGCTGCTCTACCAGTATCCCATGATCCGGTTTCTGGAAAACCCCGTCTACAATGAGACCAACAACATCTCCTCCGCCCTGTGCGCCCGGCACCTGCTGTCCAACGCGTATGTGCTGGAGGCGGATCTGGTGCTGGCCAACCCTGGGCTCATCCAGCCCTACCAGTACCGATCCAACTTCCTGGCCATTTCCAAGGCGCGCACCGACGACTGGTGCTTTGAGGTGGAGGATGGCGTCATCACCCAGGAGAAGATCGGCGGCGAGCACTGCTGGCAGATGGTGGGCATCTCCTACTGGGATGGGCCGGACGGGGAAAAGCTGGCCCGGGACCTGAAGAAGGTCTATGAACAGCCCGGCGGGCGGGAGCGGTACTGGGAGCAGGTGCCGCTGGTATTTTGCCGGGAGAACTACCAGGTGGCGGTACGGCCCTGCGAGGACGGGGATGTCACCGAAATCGACACCTTCCGCGAGCTGAAGGCGTTTGACAGAAGCTACGACATCGGCTGAGCCGAGGAGGAATCGCTATGGATATCAAACGGAACATCCTGCTCAATCCGGGACCGGCCACTACCACGGACACCGTGAAGCTGGCCCAGGTGGCGCCCGACATCTGCCCGCGGGAGCGGGAATTCGCCGGGCGCATGGCGCAGCTGCGGAGTGATCTGGTGCGGGTGGTGCACGGCGATCCAGAGCAGTATGCTGCGGTGCTGTTCTGCGGCTCCGGCACGCTGTGCATGGACGTGTGCCTCAACTCTCTGCTGCCGGAGGACAAAAAGGCGCTTATCGTCCACAACGGAGCCTACAGTGCCCGGGCTGCGGAGATCTGCCGGTCCTACCGCCTGCCCCACGTCGATCTGAAACTGCCCTATGACCGGCCCGCGGATTTGACTGCGGTGGAGACATCTCTTCGGGAAAACCCGGATATCGCCCTGGTGTACGCCACCCACAACGAGACCGGCACGGGCCTTCTCAACCCCATCCGGGAGATGGGCGCGCTGGTCCACGCTTGCGGAGCGGCTTTTGTCACCGACACCACCAGTACCTACGCCATGCGGCCCATCGATATCGAGGCGGACAATATCGACTTCTGCATGGCCTCCGCCCAAAAGGGGCTGATGGCCATGACGGGGCTGTCTTTTGTCGTCGGACGGCGGGATGTCATCGAGGCGTCCAGGGACTACCCCCGCCGGTCCTACTATGCCAACCTGTACCGGCAGTATGATTACTTTGAGCGCACCGGCGAGATGGAGTTCACCCCCCCGGTGCAGACGGTGTACGCCGCCCTTCAGGCCATGGAGGAGTACTGGGCCGAGGGAGAGCAGGCCAAGTGGGTCCGGCACACCCGGACCATGGACGCCATCCACCGGGGCTTGGAGGCGCTGGGCTTCCGGGAGGCCGTCCGCCGGGAGTGGCAGGCGGGACTTGTGGCGGCGGTGCGCTGCCCGGACGATCCCAACTGGAACTTTGAGCAGGTGCACGACTACTGCTACGCCCGGGGCTTCACCATCTACCCGGGCAAAGTGGGCACGGCGGGCACCTTCCGCCTGTGCGCCCTGGGAGCCATCGACGCGCCGGATATTGAAGCCTTTTTTCAGGTGTTCCGCCAGGCGCTGGACCAATGCGGCGTGGCGGTGCCCGTGGAGTACGGCGGCTGAGGGAGGACGGCCATGAAAACGGTATATACCTGCTTCTGCACAGAGGTGATCCACGAGGGGCACCTGAACATCATCCGGCAGGCCCAGCGCTATGGCAAGGTTATTGTGGGGGCGCTGTCCGACCGGGCGCTTATCCGCTACAACCGCTTTCCCACCATCTCCCAGGAGGAGCGGGTCCGGCTGTATCGTGGGCTGGATGGGGTTAACAATGTGGTCATTCAGGACGATATGTTTTACGAGGACGTCCTCGCCCTCATCCGTCCGGACTATGTGATCCACGGCGACAACTGGCGCACGGGGCCGGAGTCGGCCATCCGGGCCCAGGTGAAGGAAAAGCTGGAGGCCATGGGGGGCGAGCTCATCGAGGTGGCCTACACCAACAGCGAGCAGGTCAGAAAGGTGGACCGGCAGCTGCGGGAAAAGCTGGCCATGCCGGAATACCGGCGCGGGCGGCTGCGCCAGCTTCTCGGGCTGCGTCCGGTGGTGAAGGCTATTGAGACCCACAGCGGCCTGACGGGGCTCATCGCGGAAAAGACCGTGGTGGCACAGGATGGGCGGCTGGACCAGTTCGATGCCATGTGGGTGAGCTCGCTGTGCGACTCCACCGCCAAGGGCAAGCCGGACATTGAGCTGGTGGACCTGTCCTCCCGGCTGCGCACCATCGACGACATCATGGAGGTCACCACCAAGCCCATCATCCTGGACGGGGACACCGGCGGGCTGGCGGAGCACTTCGTCTACAACGTGCGCACTCTGGAGCGCATGGGGGTGTCCGCCGTCATCATTGAGGACAAGAAGGGGCTGAAAAAGAACAGCCTGTTCGGCACCGAGGTGGAGCAGACCCAGGACGATATTGAGAGCTTCAGCGCCAAGATCCGGGCGGGGAAGCGGGCTCAGCTCACCGACGACTTCATGATTATCGCCCGGATCGAGAGTCTGATTTTGGATCGGGGGATGGAGGACGCGCTGGAGCGGGCCGCCGCCTTTACAAACGCGGGCGCGGATGGTATCATGATCCACAGCCGGAAGAAGGACCCGGCGGAGATTTTGGAGTTCTGCGACCGGTTCCGGGCGGCGGACAAGCACACGCCCATCGTGGTGGTGCCCACCTCCTTCAACGCCATCACGGAGGAGGAGCTGGCCAGCCACGGGGTGAACATCGTCATCTACGCCAACCAGCTCACCCGCAGCGCGTTTCCCGCCATGCAGAAAACGGCGGAGGACATTCTGCGCTGCCACCGGGCCAAAGAGGTGGATGACCGGCTGATGCCCATTAAAGAAATCATCACCCTGATTGACGAGTTGTAATACGGAGAAGGGGAGGGACAGCTTTTGAACATAGAGCGCTTTGCCGCGCTGCTGGAGGCGGATTTTTACGCCGGCGTGCCGGATTCTCAGCTGAAGGCGCTGTGTAATTACCTGATGGAGCGGTACGGGCTGGACCCGGCCCATCACATCATCGCGGCCAACGAGGGGAACGCGGCGGCGCTGGCGGCGGGATACCACCTGGCCACGGGGAAGGTGCCGGTGGTGTATCTCCAGAACAGCGGCCTGGGGAACATCGTGAACCCGGCGGCGTCTCTGCTCAACGACAAGGTGTACGGCATCCCCTGCCTGTTCATCGTGGGCTGGCGGGGGGAGCCGGGGGTACACGACGAGCCCCAGCACATCTTCCAGGGGGAAATCACCCTGCCCCTATTGGATACGCTGGACATCCCGTACTTTGTGATCGGAACAGACACCGCGGAGGAGCAGGTGAGGGAAAAGCTGGCAGAGTTCCACGCGCTGTTCGCCCAGGGCCGTCAGGCGGCGTTCGTGGTGCGCAAGGGAGCGTTGGACTACAAGAGTAAGCCAAGCTTCGCCAACGGGCATCCCATGGGCCGGGAGGAGGCCATCGGGCAGATTCTGGCGGCCTCCGGGGACGATCCGGTGGTGTCCACCACCGGCAAGGCCAGCCGGGAGGTGTATGAGCTGCGGGAGGCTGCAAACCAGGGCCACGGCCGGGACTTTCTCACGGTGGGCTCCATGGGGCACAGCTCGTCCATCGCGCTGGGCATCGCACTGCAAAAGCCAAACCGGCGGGTGTGGTGCCTGGACGGGGACGGGGCGGCGCTGATGCACCTGGGGGCCATGGCGCTCATCGGGGCGAACAGGCCCGCCAACCTGGTCCACGTGGTGCTGAACAACGAGGCCCACGAGTCCGTGGGCGGGCTGCCCACCGTGGCGGGCCTGCTGGACCTGCCCGCTCTAGCCAGAGCCTGCGGCTATCCAAGGGCGGTGTCCGTGGACAGCCCGACCAGGCTGAAAGAGGCGCTGGAGGGGACGAAAGCGTCCCATGAGCTTACTTTTATTGAGGTAAAGTGCGCGCTGGGGGCGCGGGATAACCTGGGCCGTCCCACCACCACCCCGGCGGAGAACAAGGCGGCCTTCATGGCCGGGCTGGAGGACAACGGATGAGCGTACGCTGCGACCTGCACACCCACACCACCGCCTCCGACGGGCAGTACGCGCCCGGGGAGCTGGTAAGACTGGCAAAGGAGCGGGGGCTCCAGGTGCTGGCCGTCACCGACCACGACACCATCGCGGGGGTGGAGGAGGCCATAGCCGCCGGGGAAGCGCTGGGCCTGCGGGTGATCCGGGGTGTGGAGCTGAGCGCCAAGGACCATCACAACTGCCACATCCTAGGTTACGGCTTTCGGGACGGGGACACGGAGCTGGCCCGTTTATGCGAGAAGTTCCGGATAGGCCGGGATGAGCGAAAGTATCAGATTGTGAATTTCCTCCGGGAAAAGGGGGTGGACATCGACCTTGCCGAGGTGGAAGAGCTGGTAGGAGGCGAGGTGGTCGCCCGGCCCCACTTTGCTCAGGTGCTGGTGCGGCGGGGGTACGTCTCCACCAACCGGGAGGCCTTTGACCGCTATCTGGACACGGAGGAGTTCCGGAAAAAGGTGAAGCGGTTCAAGGCGGACGCCCGGACCTGTGTGGAGGCCGTCAAGGCCGCAGGTGGGAAGGCGTCCCTGGCCCATCCCTACCAGATGGGGCTGGGGGAGGACGAGCTGGGGGGGCTGGTTGCACGGCTCAAGGACTGGGGACTGGACGCCATCGAGTGCTATTACCCCAAGTACAGCCCGGAACAGCAGGGATGCTATCTCCACATGGCTGAAAAGTACGACCTCCACACCACCGGTGGCAGCGATTTCCACGGGGAACAGGTGAAACCGGATATCCAGTTGGCGGCGCTGGATTTGGAGCTGGACTGGCTGCTGGAGTCGTAAGAAAGCCCTGCCCCTTCCGGATACGTCCGAAAGGGGCAGGGCATTATAAAGAAGCTGAGGGCAGGACAGACCGCCGCGGTTTGTCCTGCCCTTTTTGGAACCCATTCAATGCCAATTATCAGCTTTTCTTCTCAAAGTGCCTGTATGCCAGCATCCCAATGGGAAGAAAGTATGCGCACCATGCGACAAGCGCAGCGGTGCCTGCAATATTGGTTTTTCCATCTGACATACTGGCGAACACGCCGGTCATAGGCATGATAAAGCAGCCAAAAAAGAAACCGCCATGGATCATCAAGAGAGCTTTCATCCACTTGTCTGCTTTGCCGTCCGCTTGGACAGACAGCCCCATAAAAAATGTGGAAAGGGCCATCATTCCATACCCCAACAGGTCGTAGTTGAACATCAGCCCCCCTCTTTGAAAATCCAGAAGGCCCTGCGCCTGTTCGCTTAACCCGCCCTGGCGAACGCTTGTGGTCTGCGCAAAATATACCAGAAAAATCAACACGGCATAGACGACCGCGAATGCCATCCCGGTATTTGCGGCCACGCGCCGGTTTTCACAGCTTTCATCATGCAGCCCCGCCGCCATCATGATATAGCCAATGGGCAGAAACATGCACACGAAGTAGGAGCCAAAGGGAAAGTTGGCGATCAAGCAGACCGCAAAAAGGAATACCGACACTGTGACGATCATCGCGCCGATTCTTGGTATGATCCTGTTCATCTGTCCTTCTCCATGAATTCCAGTTTGTTGGTCAATTCTTTTCGCAGGGTCAGCCCTGGCCCGCCAGCAGGTCCAGCAGCTCTTCGCCGGTGAGGTCCATGGCCTCCAGATCATAGCGGTTCATGGAGCGCAGGGTCTGGGGCAGGCCCTTGATGACGGTGTTTTGACCGGGCATGGTGGTGACGGTGGTGTAGAAGCCCTCCTGCGCCAACAAAATTTCGCTCAAAATAGAGCAGCGGCCGTAGGGGTAGGCCAGAACGTCCGCCGGGCGGCCCAGCACGGGCTCCATGAGCTGGTTGAACTGGGCGCAGTCCTGGCGCAGGAAGGCGGCGTACTGTGCCTCGGTCTCGTCCTCCCGCTGAAGGACGCCGGTGCGGATGGGATCGGGGTCCCTGCCTTGGACCTCGTGGATGTCGTAGCCGTGGCTGGCGATGGTGATGAGGCCGCTGTCCGCCGCCTCTTTGGCCTCATCCAGGGAGAAGTGGGGCGTC
Source organism: uncultured Oscillospiraceae bacterium (assembly GCA_949841355.1). Classification (GTDB taxonomy): domain Bacteria; phylum Bacillota; class Clostridia; order Oscillospirales; family Oscillospiraceae; genus Enterenecus. Next base: position 54,200 of record CATKZP010000007.1, on the reverse strand, counting down.
ATGGCCTTGCCGGTGTCCTTGTAGGTGTCTTTGCCCACCGAGCAGCCGATGACGTAAATGGTGGCCTTCGCGCCGTGCTGTTCCAGGATGGGCAGGCCGATGTCCAGATTGCTCAGGTATCCGTCGTCAAAGGTGATGACCACCGGCTTGTCCGGCAGGGGCGCGCCCCGCTCCACATAGGCCCGCAGCTCCTCGAAGGTGACGGAGGTATAGCCCGCCCCGGCCAGCGCCGCCAGGTGCTCGTCCAGCCGCTCGCCGGACACGGTCTCCTCCGACAGGTGGTGGTACATCAGAATGGGCACCTGGGCGGTGTAGGCGTCAGGGTCCGGCGCGGCGGCGGGGGGCGCAACGGCCGCGCTGTCCGCCGTGATATAGCGTCCAAATCCCTCGGGACAGTAGACCGAGGGGGCGTCAAAGATGCGCGCCAGCATCATCCGCGCCACGCTGGTGCGGAACTTGGCGGGGGTGTAAAAATACCGGGGGTCCCAGCTCACCGGGGAGGCGGTGAAGTCCCAGCAGGGGCCGGTTTGAGCCAGGGCGGTGAAGAATTCCTCCCGCTCCCCCTGGGAGACGCGGGCCAGATAAGGGGCGTAGATGGGGGTGACAGCCACCACCAGATTTACCCCCTCCTGCTCGCACAGCTGCCGGATGGCGGCCACGCTGTCCACACAGGCGCGCAGCCCCGCCAGCTCCAGCGGACCGTCCGTTTGCGTGAACGCGGGACGGGCGGCTAAATACTCCTCCAGCGTCACCGTGCCGATGGCCTCCACATCCTGGGCGGAGTAGTCGATGGCCCCGGTGTCCCCGTTAAAGACGTCGAAGGCGTTGGGGACGATGCTGTCCGTGCGCAGGCGCAGCAGCTTGCTCACGCTATAGTGGGGGTTGGCGAACAGGTAGCGGGCGTAATAGGCCAGGGGAGAGCTGCCGTCCAGCCGGCAGGGCAGGGCGGAGGAGAGGGAGCTCTCTTCCGGGCCGGAGAGGACGGCGCTGTCGATGGACAGGCTGAGCACCAGGTTTTTTACCTCGCAGCGGGCGACGATGTGGCGGACATACCGCTCCATAACTCCCACATCCTGGGTGTTTAGGGCGAGGTTGTAGAAGTCCGCGCCGAAGTATTGGTCCAAGAGCGCCTTGTCCCAGGCCCCGGCGGAGGGGCCGCCCACCACGTAGGAGTCGTACTCCCCGTGGTGCTGTTCCAGATAGGAGAACTTGGCGGTCTGGGGGTTGCGGGTCTCGTTATAGGCCCACCAGCCCAGCAGCCGGTCGCCAAAGACGCCGAAGGGGTCCACGATGAGATTGAACAGCGCCCAGCCCAGTGCCAGCGCTGCCGCCAGCACTGCCGTCAGCCGCGCCCACCACAGGGCGGGGCGTTTTTGTCTGGCCTTCACGGGCCTCGCCTCCTTATTGAGCACCTCCGGCTCAGCGCTGGCTGCCGGAGGGGTCGAGCATGATGTCGATGATCTTTTTGTCGGTCTGGGCCATGCCCTCCCGGGCCAGGCGGCCCACGTTGCGGATGGTGTTCTCCACGCCCTTGATGACGATGCCGTCCCCGCCGAAAAATTCGCTGCCGTGCTGGGCCATCTGCATACCCAGCAGGCCGGCCTCCACCGCCGAGGCGATTTTGGCCGCGCAGCTGGATTTCGCGCCGTCGCAGATCACGCCGGAGTTGATGGCCAGGGCGTTGACGATGGTGTGGGCGATGCGGTCCTGCCTGCCGCCGTAGAGGTAGGCCACGCCGCTGCCCGCGCCGCATCCGGCGGAGATGGCGCCGCAGTAGGCGGACAGGCGGCCGATGCCGGTTTTGAGGTGGATGGTGATGAGATTGGACACCAGCAGCGCCCGGTGCAGGGTGGCCTGGGACACCCCCAGCTCCCGGGCGTAGACCACCACCGGCACCGAGGCGGTGATGCCCTGGTTGCCGCTGCCCGAGTTGATGACCACGGGCAGGCCGCAGCCGTTCATGCGGGCGTCGGACGCGGCGGCGGCCATGGCTTTGGCCCGGTTGAACACCGTGTCGCCGTAGGCGTCCAGCAGGATCTGGCCGATGCGCGCGCCGAAGGGCTTGTCCAGCCCCGCCTGGGCGATGGCCATGTTATAGGCGATCTGGCGGTCCAGCAGCTCCGCCACGCCGTCCAGGGGCGTCTCGTCGGCAAAGGTAACGATGTCCGCCACGTTGAGCAGAGAGCGGTCGGTGGCGTAGTCCTCCCCCTGCTCCTGGGCGGGGGGCTCGTCGATGAGGGCGACGCCGTCCCGCTCCAGCAGCACCACGTGGGTGTGATGTCCGGCGATGCGGCAGCGGGCGGTGTGCCCCGCGCCTCTGAGGGTGATGCCGATGTCAAAGATGAGGCCGGAGCCCGACCGGGTGACGGTGAACTGGGCGCGCTTCAGGTAGCTGGCAATCCGCTCCCGCTGTTCCGGGGTGACATCGGAGATGACCTCCAGCTCCCGGTCGGCCTCACCGGCCACGATGCCCGCCGCGGCGGCCGCCTCCAGTCCCCGCAGCCCGCCGGTGTTGGGCACCACCACGCTCTTTACGTTTTTGATGATGTTCCCGCTGACGCAGATGTCCACCTCCTGGGCGGCGGCGCCCAGCTCCCGGGCGGCCCGGGCGGCGGCGTAGGCCACGGCGATGGGCTCGGTGCAGCCCAGAGCGGGGACTAGCTCCTCGCGCAGGATGGCGGCGTACTGCCGGCAGGTTTCGTTTGACAGTGCCATATGCTTCACCTCAACATGCTGTGATACTCATTTTCACAAGGTATATCATACCGAAAAACGGCGGGAGATACAAGATGGAAGGGGAAAATATTTTGCCCCGCAGTACAGAAAAGAACGGCTCCCGCACCAGAGCGGGAGCCGTTCTTTTGATTAGTCGGATTCGTCCTCAGCTTCCACATCCAGGGAGATGGACAAGATCTCGTCCTCCTCCGGTTCGTCGTCGGCCAAGGGGGCGGCTTCCTCCTCACGCAGGTCGTCGGCCAGGTTGGACACCTCGCGGAAGCGGTTTTCCTCGTGAACCTCGTCCTCGATCTCGTCCAGCTTGCGGTAGGCGGCCAGGCCGGAGCCCGCGGGGATCAGCTTGCCGATGATGACGTTCTCCTTCAGGCCCAGCAGGTGGTCCACCTTGCCCTTGATGGCCGCCTCGGTGAGCACCTTGGTGGTCTCCTGGAAGGAGGCGGCGGACAGGAAGGATTCCGTGGCCAGAGAGGCCTTGGTGATGCCCAGCAGCAGCCGGGTACAGGTGGGCAGGACCAGCTGCTCGCCATCCTCCCGGGTTTCGCCGTCCTCGATGCGCTGCCGGATGGCGGCGCAGGCGTCGCGGAACTCAATGATGTCGATGGTGGAGCCGGACAGCAAATTGGAATCGCCGGCGTCCTCCACCCGCACCTTGCGCATCATCTGGCGGACAATGACCTCGATGTGCTTGTCGTTGATGTCCACGCCCTGCTGGCGGTAGGGCTTCTGGACCTCCTGAATGAGGTAGTTGTGCACCGCGTCCACGCCCCGGATGCGCAGAACCTCGTGGGGGGACAGCGCGCCCTCGGTGAGGCGCTGGCCGCGGGTCACCTGGTCGCCGTTCTTGACCCGGATGCCGGAGCTGTAAGGCAGGGCATAGGTGACCACCTCGCCGTCATCGGCGGTGATGGTGACATTGCAAAGGGTGGTGCGCTTGGTTTCCTCCACGGTGACCACGCCGGAGATCTCGGCCAGCTGGGCCATCTTCTTGGGCTTGCGGGCCTCCAGCAGCTCCTCTACGCGGGGCAGACCCTGGGTGATGTCGCCGCCGGCCACGCCGCCGGTGTGGAAGGTACGCATGGTCAGCTGGGTGCCCGGCTCACCGATGGACTGGGCGGCGATGATGCCTACCGCCTCGCCCTGGCCCACGGGCTCACCGAAGGCCAGGTTCATGCCGTAGCACTTGGCGCATACGCCGGAGTGGGCCTCGCAGGTGAGCACGGAGCGCACCTTGACGGCGATCTTGCGGTCCGGGTCGCCCTCGGCTTCAGCCTGGGCGCGCAGGCGGGTCTCGATGAGCGTGGCCAGATCCCCGTCCACCAGGGTGTCCCGGCCGGCCAGCACGCCGCCGGTCTCAAAGTCCACCACGTCCTCCGCCAGGTAGCGGCCGCGCAGGCGCTCCTCCAGGGTCTCGATGACCTGACCGTTCTCGTTGATCTCGGATACGGTGATGCCGTCGGCGGTGTGGCAGTCCTCCTCGCGGATGATGACCTCCTGGGACACGTCCACCAGACGGCGGGTGAGGTAACCGGAGTCGGCGGTACGCAGGGCGGTGTCGGCCATGCCCTTGCGGGCGCCTCGGGAAGAGATGAAGTATTCCAGCACCGTCAGACCCTCGCGGAAGTTGGACTTGATGGGGATTTCGATGGTGCGGCCGGAGGTGTCGGCCATCAGGCCGCGCATACCGGCCAGCTGACGGATCTGAGCCTGGGAGCCGCGGGCGCCGGAGTCGGCCATCATGAAGATGGGGTTGTAGCGGTCCATGTTGGCCTGGAGGGCGTCGGACACGTCGGCGGTGGTCTTTTCCCAGGCGGACACCACCAGGCGGTACCGCTCGTCGTTGGTGAGGAAGCCGCGCTTGTACTGGTTCTCGATCTTGACGACTTCCTTTTCGGTGGCGGAGATGAGGCTGCGCTTCTCGTCGGGGACGGTCATGTCCGCGATGGCCACGGTGAGCGCGCCCCGGGTGGAGAATTTGTAGCCCCGGGCCTTAATGGTGTCCAGCACCTCGGCGGAGCGGGTAAAGCCGTGCTTGGCGATGCAGCGGTCCACGATCTTGCCCAGCTGCTTCTTGCCGCAGATGAAATTGATCTCGGGCTCAAAGACCTGCTCAGGATCGGTGCGGTCCACGAAGTCCAGGTCCTGGGGAATGCCCTCGTTGAACAGCAGCCGGCCCACAGTGGTGCGCACCAGCTTATGGCGGGTTTCGCCGTCAATTTCGGCGCAGCGGCGCACCAGGATGGGCTCGTGCAGATCCAAAATGCCCTCGGCGTAGGCCAGCTGGGCCTCGTTGTCGTCGGAGAACACGCTGTAGACTTCCCGGGCCCTGCCGTCCTCGGCCATGGCGCACAAAGCGGGGGTGGTGCGGTACCAGCGGCCCGCCTCCTCGTCCCGGACCCACACCCGGTCGCCCTCGGCCACCGCGCCGTCAGCCAGCGCTTTGGCGGCGTCGGCGGGGGTGTTGTAGGCGAGGTCGGGGTCGTACTCCGGGTCCCGCTCATAGGTGAGGTAGTAGGAGCCCAGCACCATGTCCTGGGTGGGCACGGTGACCGGCCCGCCGTCGGAGGGCTTGAGCAGGTTGTTGGCGGCCAGCATCAGGATGCGGGCCTCGGCCTGGGCCTCGGCGGACAGGGGGACGTGAATGGCCATCTGGTCGCCGTCGAAATCGGCGTTGAAAGCGGTGCACACCAGGGGGTGGAGCTTCATGGCCCGGCCCTCCACCAGCACCGGCTCGAAGGCCTGGATGCCCAGGCGGTGGAGCGTGGGGGCGCGGTTGAGCATGACGGGGTGCTCCTTGATGACGGACTCCAGCGCGTCCCACACGGCGGGAGTGCCCTTGTCCACTTCTTTCTTGGCGGCCTTGATGTTGCTGATACCGCTCTCCACCAGCTTCTTCATGACGAAGGGCCGGAAGAGCTCAATGGCCATCTCCTTGGGCACGCCGCACTGGTAGATCTTCAGCTCGGGGCCAACCACGATGACGGAGCGTCCGGAGTAGTCCACGCGCTTGCCCAGCAGGTTCTGGCGGAAGCGGCCCTGCTTGCCCTTGAGCAGGTCGGACAGGGACTTGAGGGCCCGGTTGTTGGCACCCGTGACGGCGCGGCCCCGGCGGCCGTTGTCGATGAGGGCGTCCACCGCCTCCTGAAGCATCCGCTTCTCATTGCGCACGATGATGTCGGGGGCGTTGAGCTGGATGAGGCGCTTGAGGCGGTTGTTCCGGTTGATGACGCGGCGGTACAGGTCGTTCAGGTCGGAGGTGGCGAAGCGGCCGCCGTCCAGCTGCACCATGGGGCGCAGCTCCGGGGGGATGACGGGCAGAACGTCAATAATCATCCACTCGGGCTTGTTGCCGGAGATCCGGAAGGCGTCCACCACCTCCAGGCGCTTGACCAGCTTGGCCTTCTTCTGGCCGCTGGCGTCCTTCATCTGGGCGCGCAGGGAGGCGGACAGCTCCTCCAGATTCAGGTCGGACAGCAGCTTCTTGACGGCTTCCGCGCCCATGCCGGCGTCGAAATCGTCCTCGTAGTACTCCCGCAGCTTCTTATACTCCGCGTCGGTGAGGATCTGGTTTTTGGTCAGATGGGTGTAGTCGGGGCCGGGATCGGTGACGATATAGGCGGCGAAATACAGTACCTTTTCCAGAATCCGGGGGCTGATGTCCAGCAGCAGGCCCATCCGGGAGGGAATGCCCTTGAAGTACCAGATATGGCTCACCGGGGCGGCCAGCTCAATGTGGCCCATGCGCTCCCGGCGCACCTTGGCCCGGGTGACCTCCACGCCGCAGCGGTCGCACACCTTGCCCTTGAAGCGGATTTTCTTATATTTGCCGCAGTGGCACTCCCAGTCCTTGGTGGGGCCAAAGATGCGCTCACAGAACAATCCGTCCCGTTCGGGTTTGAGGGTGCGGTAGTTGATGGTCTCCGGCTTTTTCACCTCGCCGTAGGACCACTCTCGGATCTGCTCCGGGGAGGCGATGCCGATGCGGATAGCGTTGAATTCAGCGTAGCTCATAATTTCACCCTCCCTTCTCAGTCCTCGCCGTCAAAGAGGTCGTCCTCTCCGGCGTCATCATCGTCAGCGGCCGTGGCGAGATCGTCGTCGTCGCTGGTTTCCTTCATGGTAAAGCCCGCCTCTGAGAACTCGTTCTCAGAACCCACATCCTGATAACGCTCATAGTCGTCGTCACGGAAGCGGCCGGGCTGGTAGTTATCCTCCTCGTCGTCCTTCAGCTCGATCTGACGGCCCTGCTCGTCCAGCACCTGGATGTCCAGGCACAGGGCCTGGAGCTCTTTCACCAGTACCTTGAAGGACTCGGGCACGCCGGGCTTGGGCACATTGTAGCCCTTGACGATGGATTCGTAGGTGCGCACGCGGCCCGTCACGTCGTCGGACTTGACGGTCAAAATCTCCTGGAGGGTGTAGGCCGCGCCGTAGGCCTCCAGCGCCCACACCTCCATCTCACCGAAGCGCTGGCCGCCGAACTGGGCCTTGCCGCCCAGAGGCTGCTGGGTGACCAGGGAGTAGGGGCCGGTGGAGCGGGCGTGAATCTTGTCGTCCACCAGATGGTGGAGCTTGAGGAAGTAGACGTAACCCACGGTGACGGGGTTGTCGAACCGCTCGCCGGTGCGCCCGTCGTACAGCCAGCTCTTGCCGTCCTCCCGCAGGCCGGCAAGGCTGAGGGTGTCCGCGATGTCCTGCTCGTCGGCGCCGTTGAAGATGGGGGTGGCCACCTTCCAGCCCAGGGCCTTGGCGGCGTAGCCTAGATGGACCTCCAGCACCTGGCCGATGTTCATACGGGAGGGCACGCCTAGGGGGTTCAGCACGATATCCAGCGGGGTGCCGTCGGGGAGGAAGGGCATATCCTCCTGGGGCAGAATGCGGGACACCACGCCCTTATTGCCGTGGCGGCCGGCCATTTTGTCGCCCACGCTGATCTTGCGCTTCTGGGCGATGTAGACCCGCACCACTTGGTTGACGCCGGGGGACAGCTCCGCGCCCTCCTCCCGGGAGAACACCTTCACGTCCACCACAATGCCATACTCGCCGTGGGGCACCTTGAGGGAGGTGTCCCGGGTCTCGTGGGCCTTCTCACCGAAGATGGCGCGCAGCAGCCGCTCCTCGGCGGTCATCTCGGTCTCGCCCTTGGGGGTGACCTTACCCACCAGGTAGTCGCCGGCGCGCACCTCCGCGCCCACGCGGATGATGCCCCGTTCGTCCAGGTCCTTCAGGGCGTCCTCGCCCACGTTGGTGATGTCGCGGGTGATTTCCTCGGGGCCCAGCTTGGTGTCGCGGGCCTCGGTCTCGTACTCCTCGATGTGGATGGAGGTGAACACATCCTCCTTCACCATGCGCTCGTTGAGCAGGATGGCGTCCTCGTAGTTATAGCCCTCCCAGGTCATGAAGCCCATGAGGATGTTCTTGCCCAGGGCGATCTCGCCGTCGGCGGTGGAGGGACCGTCGGCCAGGGTGTCCCTGGCCTGCACCCGGTCGCCCACGGCCACGATGGGCCGCTGATTGATGCAGGTGCCGTGGTTGGAGCGCAGGAACTTGGTGAGCCGGTAGTCCTTCTCGCCCTGGCCGTCGTAGCGCACGGTGACATGGGTGGCGTCCACGGCGGTGACCACGCCGTCGCCCTCGGCCAGCACGGCCACCTCGGAGTCCTGACAGTTTTTATACTCCTGGCCGGTGGCCACTACGGGGGCCTCGGTGGTGAGCAGGGGAACGGCCTGACGCTGCATGTTGGCGCCCATCAGCGCGCGGTTGGCGTCGTCGTTCTGGAGGAATGGGATCTGGGCGGAGGCCACGGACACCATCATCTTGGGGGACACGTCCACGTAGTCCACCCGCTCGGCGTCCACCTCAATGATCTCGTTGCGGTGGCGGCAGGCCACGCGGGCGTTGGCCAGGCAGCCGTTCTCGTCCACCGGCTCGGTGGCCTGGGCCACGTTGAACTCGTCCTCCACGTCGGCGGTCATATACTCCACCTGGCTGGTGACCTTGACGGCCACGCACTTGCCGTTCTCGTCCAGCACCTTTTCCGTCCTGCGGTAGGGGGCCTCGATGAAGCCGTAGCGGTTCACCCGGGCGTAAGAGGCCAGATAGGAGATCAGGCCGATGTTGGGGCCTTCCGGCGTCTCAATGGGGCACAGCCGGCCGTAGTGGGAGTAGTGGATATCACGTACGTCGAAGGAGGCCCGGTCGCGGGACAGGCCGCCGGGGCCCAGGGCGGACAGGCGGCGCTTGTGGGTCAGCTCGGCCAGGGGGTTGGTCTGGTCCATGAACTGGGACAGGGGAGAGGACCCGAAGAACTCCTTGATGGCGGCGGTGACAGGCCGGATGTTGATGAGGGACTGGGGGGTGACAATGTCCAGGTCCTGAATGGTCATGCGCTCGCGGATGACCCGCTCCATGCGGGTGAAGCCGATGCGGAACTGGTTCTGGAGCAGCTCGCCCACGCAGCGCAGGCGGCGGTTGCCCAGGTGGTCGATGTCGTCGGGAGAACCCACGCCGAAGGCCAGACAGTTGAGGTAGTTGATGGAGGCCGTAATGTCCTCCACGGTGATGTGCTTGGGGATGAGCTCGTCCATGTGGTCGTGGATGAGGTCGAAGAAATCCTCCTGGCTCATGCCGTCGGCGGCCCGCTTGTCCAGCAGCTCCTGGAGGACACGGGCGCACACCTTTTCAGTGACGCCGGCCTGGGCGGGATCGAAGTCCACGAAGTTGGCCATGTCCACCATGCCGTTGGAGAACACCTTGACCATATGCACGCCGGTGTGGAGGTCGTCCACCTCCACCACGGCCTCGTTGACGCCCAGCGCGTCCAGCTCCCGGGCGCGCTCCCGGGTGAGCACCTCGCCCGCCTCGGCCACGATCTCGCCGGTGGAGGGGTCGGCCACAGGGGCGCCCAGCTTCTGCCCGGCCAGACGGGTCCAGATGGCCAGCTTTTTGTTGAACTTATAGCGGCCCACGCCGGACAGGTCATATCGCCGGGGGTCGAAGAACAGCGCGGACAGCAGGCTCTCGGCGGAGTCCACCGTGGGGGGCTCGCCGGGACGTAGCTTACGGTAGATCTCCAGCAGGGACTCCTCGTAGCTCTTGCAGGAGTCCTTTTCCAGAGTGGCCAGGATGCGGGGGTCCTCACCGAACATGTCGATGATGGCCGCGTCGGTGCGGGGGCCGATGGCGCGGATGAGGCAGGTCACCGGCAGCTTGCGGTTCTTGTCGATGCGGACATAGAATACGTCGGACAGGTCGGTCTCGTACTCCAGCCACGCGCCCCGATAGGGAATGACGGTGGAGGCGAAGGTGATGTTGTCCGCCTTGTCCGCGTTCTTGGAGAAGTACACGCCGGGGGAACGCACCAGCTGAGAGACGATGACACGCTCCGCGCCGTTGATGACGAAGGTGCCCGAGTCGGTCATGATGGGGAAGTCGCCCATAAAAATGGACTGCTCCTTGATCTCGTTGGTGGCCTTGTTGCGGAGATGGACCTGCACCTTCATGGGGGCGGCGTAGGTCATGTCCTGGGCCTTGCACTCCTCAATGGTGTACTTGGGGGGATCGTCCATGGAGAAGCTGATGAAAGACAGCTCCAGATTGCCGGCGTAGTCCGTGATGGAGTCCACATCGTTGAACACCTCCTGAAGGCCGGTCTCCAGGAACCACTTGTAGGACTTCTTCTGGATTTCCAGGAGGTAGGGCATTTCCAGGATATCCTCGCTGCGGGCGAAGCTCTTGCGCTTGGTTTTGCCGTACCAGACGTCTTTGACCGCTCTAGCCATATGCTCTTCACGCTCCACTTCGTAGATGATGCCGGGCGGCACGGTTGCGATACGCCCGGGGCGGTTGATATGTTTTTGGAATTTCCTCTTGCCTTTTCCCGGCGGCCCTGCTATACTGCGGTGTAGAGAAGGGAGAATGCCATCCGGGCCGCGTTGCACACAAAAGCACTTTATAATACCACAACTGCCGTCCCGCGTCAAGAGAAATTTTGGCGTTGGGCGTTTTTTGTATCAATTTCCGCCTTGCCGCTGTACGCTTTTTGTGATAAAATGACCTCGCAATGCCAAAAAGAAATTTGATGAGAGACGAACCCCGGGATGGGGACCATTCGATTGTGCCAGTATAGCAGCAAAACGACAAGGATCAATTTGGGAGGTAGACGTATGCCAAAGAAGGACACAGGGAAAGTCAGCAGCAAGAAGCGGGCGCCGGCGGCAAAGCGCAGGGCCAAGGCTGTTGAACAGACCGCAGCGGAAGAGCTGCTGGAGAAAATCGAGGCGGAGGAGCCAAAAGTGAAGGCCGTAGAAGCGGTCAAGGCCGAGGAACCAGTCCAGGCTGAGGAAGCGGTCAAGGCTGTGGAACCGGTCCAGACCGAGGAGCCGGTCCAGGCCGAGCCGCCCAAGGCGAAGGCTGTGAGGGCGGCTAAAACCACCAAGACGGCCAAAACGGCCAAGACCGCCAAAGCGGCAAAAAAGGCGCCTGCAAAGGCGGAGCCTGTGGAAGAGCCCAAGGTGGAAGAGCCGAAGGTGGAGCCCCAGGCGGAGGCGGTTGAGGATGCCGCGCCGGAGATAGTCTGCACGACCCCCAGAAGAAGCGTGGCGTTCATCGGGTCGGAGTGCTACCCCTTTGTCAAAACCGGCGGGCTGGGCGACGTCATGTATGCGCTGCCCAAGGAGCTGGTGAAGCAGAACTGCGATGTGAAGGTGATTCTCCCGCGCTACAAATGCATCCCCTGGGAATATCAGGAGAAGATGGTGTACCGCGGGGCCTTTGAGATGGACCTGTGCGCGGACGGCCGCTCCTTCTACGTGGGCATTATGGAGTATGTCTGGGACGGCGTGGTGTACGATTTCATCGACAATGAGGAATTCTTCAGCAACGGGAATCCGTACACCAACCTGGTGGATGACATTCCGAAATACTGCTATTTCGCCAAGGCGGCCCTGGCGGCGCTGAACTATATGGACTGGATTCCCGACATCATCCACTGCCATGACTGGCAGGCCGCTCTGGTCCCCGTCTATCTGAGGACCCAGTTTGCCAACACGAAGCTGACCACCGCAAAGACCATCTTGACCATCCACAATCTGCGCTTCCAGGGGGTTTATGATATCCCCACCGTTCGCTATTGGTCGGGGCTGCCGGATTACGTCTTTAACAAGGACGCCCTCAAGGTGGGCTACCGGGACGCCAATATGCTGAAGGGCGGCCTGACGTACTCCAATGTCATCACCACGGTGAGCCAGACCTACGCGGGGGAGATTCAGAGCGCGTATTACGGTGAGGCGTTGGACGCCCATCTGCGCTATCATTCCGGCAAGCTGCGGGGCATTGTGAACGGCATTGACTACGACATCTGGAACCCGGCCACCGACGGCAGGCTGTACGCGAATTATGACATTGCCAGCGTGCTGGAGCAAAAGAAGGAAAACAAGCGCCAGCTCCAGGAGGAGCTGGGCCTGGTTCAGGACGGCCACAAGTTTGTGATCGGACTGATCTCCCGGCTGACAGACCAGAAGGGCTTGGACCTGGTCAACGCCATCCTCCCCCAGGTGATGGACGAGCACACGCAGGTCGTAGTGCTGGGCACCGGGGACCGGGTGTATGAGGATTCCTTCCGCTACTATGAGTACGCGTACGGCGGAAACGTATGCTCCAACATCATGTATGACGAAACCCGCGCCCATCGGATCTACGCCGGCGCGGACGCCCTGCTGGTTCCCTCCCAGTTTGAGCCCTGCGGATTGACGCAGCTGATCGCCATGCACTACGGCACGGTCCCCATTGTCCGGGAGACCGGCGGGCTGAAGGATACGGTGGAGCCGTATAATATGTACGCGCATACGGGGAACGGCTTTACCTTTGACCGCTATGACGCCGGTTTGCTGCTGGACGCCATCAACCGGGCAAAGACCATCTACTTCAACGACCGCGCCTGCTGGGACGAGATGGTGCGGCGGGATATGGAGAAGAACCTGTCCTGGGAGAACTCCGCCAAGCAGTACAAGGACCTGTATTTGGAGCTGACCTGGTAAAAATCTGCGCAAAATGCCGCCGCCCGCGATCAACGGGCGGCGGCGCTGTTTTATTTTGTAGAGGATCAGGAGGGATTGAAAAACTCAGATGACGCGGTACTCCTTCAGCAGCTTCTCGATATCTGTGCCCGCGATCTTTTCCAGCAGCTTTTTCACCGCCAGGCGCTCCTTGAGCCCCAGATCCATCTCGGTGAGTGCCTTGCCGTCCCGGAGCTTCACGGTGGCGTCCAGCAGATCGCGCACGTCGTAGGTGCTGCCCCACACCTCGGGCACGCCCCGGTCCACATCCAGCAGGGTGTAAACCGCTTCCATGCCGGTGCGCATGGAGTATTCGGTGGTGAAGATGGTGTCCCGGGCGGTCTCGGCAAACTGGCCCAGGAAGGCGAAGTTCACCGCGCCGTCGGGCACGATCTTGGGCCGGTCGGTGTCGTTGCGGGGCATGAAGAAGGCGTCGATGTAGGGCATCATCACGGGCACCGTGTTGGCGCTGTGCCCGGCCAGCTCTTCGATCTGGTCCTCGGGCACGCCCAGGTGGTACAGCCACTCCATGCAGATCTCCTTGCCGGTGCATTCCCGCATGGGCTTTTTCACATAGTCGCCGGGCACGTCGCTGAACAGGGCGTACACCCACACTAAGCAGTGATCTTTGGGCTGCTCCCGGAACTGAGGCTGGCGGTTGATGGTCCAGCTGAGCAGCCAGGAGGAGTCCTTCACCGTCACAATGCCGCCGGTGACTACGCCGCCGGAGAAGGGGTCACGCTTGCAGATGTTGGTGATATAGGGGATGATGCGCTGGTCCAGCGTCTCCACGGTGGCGGACATCCAGTTGGTCTGCTCCGGGTCATAACAGAACTTATCCGGGTTGCCGAAAGCCGGGTCCTGGGCGGCGATCTTCCGCCACATATCCCAGCCGCCGCCGGGCTTGATCTCGGTGTGATAGGGGGCGGGCTCGTGCTGAGAGCCCATGGAGGAGTTTTCCACACAGCCGCCGTTGGTGATAAACACCAGGTCGTTTTCGGTGAGATCCACGAACTCCTGGCCGCCGTCCCGCAGCAGCTCGATGCGGGTGGCCTGCTTTCTGCCCGGCTGTATGTCGAACTCCACGTTGACCACCTGCGTGCCGTAGTGGAACTGGACGCCGCTGTCCTCCAGGTACTTCACCATGGGCAGAATCATGGACTCGTACTGGTTATACCGGGTGAAGCGCAGGGCCTTGAAGTCGGGCAGGCCGCCGATGTGGTGGATGTAGCGCTTGATATACCGCTTCATCTCCAGAGCGGAGTGCCAATTCTCAAAGGCGAACATGGTGCGCCAGTAGAGCCAGAAGTTGGAGTTCAGCACCCCGTCGTCGAAAAAGTCGGTGATGCGCTTGTCATACAGATCCTCGTCGGGGGTGAAGAACAGCCGCATGATCTCCATGGCCGCCTTGTCGGAGACGGCGAACTGTCCATCGGTGTGGGCGTCCTGCCCCCGGTTGACGGTGGCCCGGCACAGGGAGTAGTTGGGGTCCTTTTTGTTCAGCCAGTAGTACTCGTCCAGCACGCTCACACCCTCGGTCTCGATGGAGGGAATGGAGCGGAACAGGTCCCACATGACCTCGAAATGGTTGTCCATCTCCCGGCCGCCCCGCATGACGTAGCCCACGTTTTCAAACTTCCACCCGTCGCAGGCGCCGCCGGGGATGGGGTCTTTTTCAAAGATGTGGATGCGTTCCCCTTTCATCTGCCCGTCCCGCACCAGGTAGCAGGCGGCGGTGAGGGCAGCCAGCCCGGTGCCGATGATATAGGCCGACTTGTGATCCACGCCCTCGGGCTTCTGAGGACGGGCGAAGGCCTCGTAGTTACCGCTGGAATAATACATAAATAACATCCTTTCCCGAACCCTGATGGGGTTCTCTTGTTTGATGGGCTTATCATAGACTGCTTTGCGCCGCCGCACAATAAACAGAAGGCCCGCCGTGATGAAACTTTCATCACGGCGGGCGTTATGTTTATAGTTTAATCATTGCCGGGCAAATGTAAAGGGCTGCCGGAGCCAAAGGCCTCCAGCGCCCGGAGAATGCTGCCGTGGACTACTCGGCTGGTCCGATCCACGATGGCGGCGGGGTCGTCCTTCATGCCGGTCCCGATCCACTCCAGCATGACACCGATGAAGGCGTGCTCATAGAAGCTGGCGATGAACTGCCGGTCCGCCTCGCCCACATCCATGCCCACGGCCTTCTCCTCCACCACGCCCAGGATCAGGCTGTGGATCAGCGGGTTTAAATACTGCTCGATCCGCTCCCGGCTGACGCAGCGGTAGACGTTCATGATAAAGGGCTTGTTGGCCTGCACCGCGTGGAAGATGCTGAGAAATCCCTCCTGCCAGGTATCGTAGGTTTTCCTTCCCGCCAGCGCCCGGGCGGCGTCCTCCGCGCAGGCCCACTCCACCAGATCATAGATATCTTTGAAATGGTAATAGAAGGTCATGCGGCTGATGCCGCAGTCCTCAGCGATGTCGTTGATGGTGATTTTGGTCAGCGGCTTCTGGAGCAGCAGGTTTTTCAGCGATGCGGCCAGCGCCCGCTTGGTGGTTTGTGACATGGCGGTCCCTTCTTTCCCGTGTTCAAGCCGTATTCTGTCATGGATGCGCCTCCGGGCGGTTCGGCCCGCCTTTGCCGCGGAAGCTCATCCCGTCCGGAGGATTCCTCTTATTCGTTCAGCTCTGAATGATCTGTCCGGCCCACTAGATAATCTAAAGAAACGTGATAGACGTTCGCGATTCGGATGAGAATATCCAGCTTGGGCATTTGCTTGGCCGACTCATAATTCGCGTAGGCACGTTCTGTTATGTCAGCGTAAGTTGCGGCTTGTATCTGGGTATACTGATACTTTGCCCTGCACGCTCTCAGTCGCTGCGCCAAAATTTCTCTCATTATCATTCAACACCCACACATGTTTTCTTGACAAAGAGAGTATGAACATTTACAATCAATCATATATGAACGAACGTTCAGAAAGTTTTGTTCAGTTTATTCCAAGAAGGTGAGACAATGAGCATTTTAAGCAGAATCTTTGGCGACCGGTATGCCCAAAGATTTGGCGAGGCCATTCTGCAATATTTCGAGCGGGAGGATTTTCCCAGAGAGCTGCTTCAATATCCCGAGCTCAACGTGCTTTACTGCGAGGCCAGGTACGACAAGGCGCGCAGCTCCGGCAGGCCGGATGGGGAGGAGCTCATCGCCTACCTGAACGCCCTCCTGGCGGTGCGCCGCAAGGAGATGGAGGACGGAAAATAGACCGCCGGACACAAGTTTTCCGCTTCGGGGGTTGAAAACCGGGCAGAAGTATGCTATATTGTTGGATGAATTTTCTGCCCATTGGGCTTACAACCTCACAAGAAGGGAACGATATCACCATGTCAGGACATTCCAAGTGGCATAATATCCAGAAAACCAAGGGCGCGGCGGACGCCAAGCGCTCCGCGGCATTCACCAAGATCGCCCGAGAGATCATTGTGGCCGTCAAGACCGGCGGCTCCGGCGACCCGGCCAATAACTCCCGCCTGGCCACCGTCATTGCCAAGGCCCGGGCGGCCAACATGCCCAATGACAATATCAAGCGCACCATTGAGAAGGCCGTAGGCTCCGGCAACGCCAACGACTACGAGGCCATCACCTACGAGGGGTACGGCCCCGGCGGCGTGGCAGTGATTGTGGAGACCCTCACCGACAACCGCAACCGCACCGCTTCCGAGGTGCGCCACTACTTCGACAAGTTCGGCGGCAATCTGGGGGCGACCGGGTGCGTGTCCTGGTCCTTCGACCAGAAGGGCGTGCTGGTCATTGAGCGGGAGGACCTGGACGAAGAGGTGTCCATGATGGACGCGTTGGACTGCGGCGCGGCGGATTTCGAGGCCGACGAGGATTGCTTCACCGTCTACACCGACCCGGATGCCTTCGGCGCGGTGCTGGCCGCCATGGAAGAGAAGGGGTATGTGTTCGCCTCCGCTAAGGTGGAGATGGTGCCCCAGAACTACGTGGCCCTCTCCGATGAGGCGGACATCAAGAATATGGAGAAGCTCATCGACAACATGGAGGACAACGACGACGTGCAGAACGTCTGGCACAACTGGGACAACTGAGAGAAAAATTCAGTCACGCAAAGCTCGACCAGAGCATAACATAATAAGAAAAATTAGGAGGATGTCTGCGATGTCTAAGTACGCTGGAACCCAGACGGAGAAGAACCTGGAGGCCGCGTTTGCCGGCGAGTCCCAGGCCAGAAACAAGTATACCTATTTCGCATCCAAGGCGAAGAAGGAGGGCTTTGAGCAGATCGCGGCCCTCTTCCTAAAGACGGCGGACAATGAGAAGGAGCACGCAAAGATGTGGTTCAAGGAGCTGGAGGGCATCGGCGGCACCGCTGAGAACCTGGCTGCCGCCGCCGACGGAGAGAACTACGAGTGGACGGACATGTACGAGGGCTTCGCCAAGACCGCCGAGGAGGAGGGCTTCCCCGAGCTGGCCAAGAAGTTCCGCCTGGTGGCCGCCATTGAGAAGCACCACGAGGAGCGCTACCGCGCCCTGCTGCGCAATGTGGAGGCCCAGGAGGTCTTTCAGAAGAGCGAGGTCAAGGTGTGGGAGTGCCGGAACTGCGGCCACATTGTGGTGGGCGCCAGCGCCCCCGAGATCTGTCCCACCTGCGCCCATCCCCAGTCCTACTTTGAGATCAGCGCGGAGAACTATTGAGAATACTGCCGGAAAGCGGCGGCGCGGAGGATTGCTTCGTGCCGCCGCTTTTGCTATGTATGACGAGGGGGCGTCAGATGAGAAAGATGTTTTCCGCCCGCTCTGTGCAGGTCTCCTCCAGCATGGCCACGTGGGAGAGAAAATCAGCGTCCTCAAAATACTTGGCATGGGCGGGGCAGCGGCGCACACAGGCCTGGCACTTGATACAGACCGATATGGGCTGGGCGGTTTCCCCGTCGATGCTGCCCATGGGACAGACCCGGGCGCACAGGCCGCAGTGGACGCACCGGTCCCAGCGGGTCTGCGGCCTGGCTTTGAGAAATTTGGCGGGGGCTCCGTCGGCGCGGAGAGGCGTGTAGTAGGGGCCGATCTCCCCCCGGTCCATGTCCAGCGGGGGGAGGGGGCCGGGGGCGGTCAGCTTGTCCGCCGCCTGCTTCAGAAAGCGCCGGAGCTGTTCCCGGTCTGCGTCGTCCGGACGGCCCGCGCCCACCTTGGCGGAGAAGGCGTGGCGGCAGGCCAGGGCGGCGCAGGCCGCCACCTGGAAGCCGTTTTCCTCCAGCAGCAGGGCCAGCTCCCGGGGGGCCTCGTCCGGGCTGCGGTTGCCGAACGCGCACAGGGCGACGGCGGGGCCTCCGTTCCCCAGAAGCCGGGCTTTCAGGTCGGGCAGCAGCTTGTTGGGTACCCGCCCCGCGTACACGGGGACGGCGGCCAGCAGCAGCTCGTCGGAAGAGAAGGAATGGTCGTGGGCGCGGCGGTCCGGGGCGGTGAAGTCCAGCAGCCGCAGCTCCGCGCCCAGATGGCGGGAGAGTTCCTCCGCCGCGAAGCGGGCGATGCCCTCAACGCCGCCGGTGGGGCTGAAGTACAGCGCGGTGACTCGTTTGATCTTCATGGCTCTGCCTCCTGTTTTGCGGCCCGAGCGGGGCCGTTTTTTGGTGTTCAGCGGTCCTGACGGGTGAGGAAACGGGCGCCCTTGCGCTCCCGGCGGAAGCACCCGTCGCAAAGCCGGCCCCGGTGGTGCAGGGGCAGGGCCTTGCCGCACCGGGCGCAGAAGCGGATATTGCTGCGCAGACGGTGGAGCAGAATTTCGTTGATCTCGTCGGCCACCCGCTCCCGGGCGTCATAGAGCCGGTCCTCGTCCACCGGGCAGCCGAAGGCCTTGGAGAAGGAGAAGTAGAGGTCCAGCTTCCGGTAGTAAAGCTCCAGCTCGGGCAGGGTGGGCTCGTCCTCGGGCAGGCCGGGCTGCTCCACGGCCTCCCCCCGCTGCCAGCGGAGGAGGAATTGGAAGAACAGCTCCCGCAGGGCGTCGTCCGTCTCGTCAAAGGGAATGTTGGCGGCGCGCAGCTCCTGCTCCCGGGTGAGCGTAAAGCCCATCTCCCGCATTTTGGAGATGACGGCGATATACCGGGTGATGTCCAGCTTGCGGTAGGGCTCCGCCGTGGGCATTTGGTTCCACTGGGTGAGCACCTCCAGCAGGTCGAAATCCACCTGGAGCACCAGGTCAGAGAACCCCGCCACGGCGTACTCCAAGGGCGGGACCACCGCCTCCAGCCCCGCCTGGATGGCGCCCAGGTCCTGGGTGGCCCCCACCCAGCCCTTGTGGTACATCCCCAGCCTGCCCGCCCGGCCTGCGATCTGCTTGATCTCCTCCGGGCGGAGGGGACGGCGCTCCATACCGTCGAACTTCTCCGTCTCCATGAAGATGATCCGCCGGATGGGCAGGTTCAGCCCCATGCCGATGGCGTCGGTGGACACGATATACTCCATATCCCCGTTGAGAAACCCCTCCATCTGCTTGCGCCGGGTGGCGTAGGGCAGGGCGCCGTAAATGATAGCGGGCTCCTTGCCGCTCTGGCGCAGGTCCTCCGCCACGCTGAGCACCCCCACCTTGGAGAAGGTGATGAGGGCGTCCCCGGGCTGTATGCGCTGGTAGTCCACCGGATGGGACATGCACAGCAGGGGCGTGGTGCGCTCATGGATCACCACCTCTACGCTGTCGCCGCAGCTCTCAATGAGGCGGATGAGCAGCTGCTTGGCCTCCGGCGCGGCGCACAGGTGGACCTCGGGGGCCAGCACGCCCAGGATGGCCCGGGTCCAGGCGTAACCCCGCTGGGGGTCCGCGATCATCTGGCACTCGTCGATCACCGCCGCCTCAAACCGGCGCTTTAGGTCCAGCTTTTCCGCCGTGGCGGCCAGGTGGGTGTCCTCCTCGCGGAAGTCCTCCTCCTCGCCGGTGGACAGCGAGCAGTCCACACCCGCGTCCAGCAGGGTCTCCTGAGCCTCCAGGGCCAGCAGGCGCAGGGGGGCCAGATACACCCCCGTTTTTGCCCGGATCAGCCGCTGGAACCCGGCGTAGGTCTTGCCGGTGTTGGTGCCCCCCAGGTGGAGAATGAAACGGCGGTGCATGGCCCGGGCCTCCGGGTACTCGTCCTTGGGGTTGAGGGCGATGAGCAGGGAGAGGCTGGTGCGGATAGCCTGAGGGACGTACCACACCGACCACACCATGCCCAGCCCCTCCCGCAGCAGCTGCCCGGCGGGGAAGCCGGGGGCGCGCACCAGCGCTTCCGCGTCCGCCTCGGGCTGGGCGGCGGAAAAGTCCGCCAGCACCTGGCCCGCCGCCCCCAGCAGGGCCTGGGGATAGCGCTGGCGCACCTCCTGGGTGAGGGGGTGGTCCGGGTGATCTCCCAGCCAGCAGCCCGCCCGGAGGAAGTTTTTCGTGATTTCCGGCAGGACTTTGGAATCGCACCGGCGCTCCAGGGCCAGAAATTCCCCCACCCAGGCGGAGGCCTGAGTGCTGCGCACGCCCCGGCCACCGGTTCCTCCGCCAGACAGCCGGGCCAGCAGGGCGGCGTGGTAGTGCCCCGCCAAAACCCATGGGAGGGAGGCGCCTTGTTCCGTTCCATCCCAGATCTGGGCCAGGAGGGCGCGGGCCCGCCGGGCCGCCGGCGCGGGGGAGGCGGGGGAGGGGCTTGCGCCCGCGCTCGTTCCGGCGGGGTGGGCAAAGCGGGGGTCCCGCTCCGCCGCGCGCACATCCTCTTTGTCCCAGACGCGGATGGAATACCCATCGCGGGGGATATAATGGGGCGCGGGCAGAAGCTCCCGGATGAGCTCGCTGGTCCAGCCCCGGCGCTTGAGCAGCGACGCGGACCAATATTTTCCCCGGCTGCGTCCGGACATGGCGGTCTCTCCTCTCTGGTGGGATTTTATATAGTATAGCCTGGAATGGGGAAATCTTCAACGGAGTCTTTTAAATTTCGGCGGCGAGAGGGGATGAAAAAGTTGCAATGGCGGGAAAACTGAGCTATAATAAAAAAATCAGCGGTCCAACGGCCCGGCGGACCCATGGCCTTGACCCATGCCGGGCGGCTGCTCAGCGCGAAGCACCATTACAAATCATGTAAATCAGAGGAGGAAATGTCATGAAGCAGTTCACTTACACCATTACCGACCCCGTGGGCATCCACGCCCGCCCCGCCGGAATGCTGGTCAAGGCCGCCAAGGCGGTGGACAGTACCGTCACCGTGGTCAAAGAGGATGGGAAATCTGCTGTGGCCGTCAAGCTGATGGCCCTTATGGGCCTGGGAATCAAGCAGGGCGATACGGTGACCGTCACCGTGGAGGGCGCCAATGAGGAAGCCGATTTTGTGACCATGGAGAAGTTCTTCCAGGAGAACCTGTAACACGTGATGACCCCGCTCTGCGGATGCCCGGCGGGGCGGGGTCCACGTTTGTCCCAAACCGCAAAGACAGCCAATCTTGGGCGGAAAAAGGCCGGAACCGATCAGGTTCCGGCCTTTTTGTCAGCGCAGGATGAAGCAGTTATTTTCCTGCTTGATGTGAAACCCGGCGTCCAGATACAGCCCCAGGGCGCTGCGGTTGTCCGCGTCCACCACCAGCTCCAGCCGCTGCGCGCCGAACTGGGTGAACGCCTCCCGGGCCAGGTGGTGGAGAATGGCCCGTCCATACCCCCGCCGCCTGGCGTCCGGCCGGACGGCCAGGATTTCCGCCGTGGCCTGTGCGCCGCCCTGGGTTTTCAAAACGCCGTAGGCCGCCGGTCCGTCCCCGCCGGGGATGACATAGACGAACCGGCTCTTGCCCAAGTCCGCCAGGATGTCCTGCCCGGAGGCGTAGACGCCGGGAAATACCGCATCGTGGAGGGAGGCAAAGGCGTCGCGCTCATCCTCCCGGAGGGGATGGGGCTGGGCTGCCGGATGGCTGGGAGCATTCCAATCCGCCCGCGCCAGGGAGAGAATATACTCGTTCACCTGCCGGCGGGCCCCGGCGGACTCCAAAAAGCTGCGGCAGTCCGCGTTTTCCACGGGGAAGAAAAAGGTGCAGGCCAGGTCCGGGCCCAGCTTTTCCTGCGCCGCGGCCAGCAGTGCTTTGGCCAAATCCTGATAGGCGGCTCCCTGAGCGTCCAGCAGCAGGGAGCAGTCGGCGTTGCTTTTTTCCGGGTCAGGGAAGCAGCTGACCAGCCCCAGGGGCCGCCCGTCCGCCCAGCAGGCGAAGCCGTATTCCATGGAGCAGGAAAAATCCTGCCGGATGTCCGCCGCTTTGGCGCAGCAGAAGGAGGAGCTGGTTTCCCGGCGGGCTTGGAGCCGCTGGGCCAGCAGAGCCAGCTCGTCCAGCTTGCCGGCGGCGAAGGAGCGAATGACTGTATTCATGGCGATACCTCGCTTAGATTGATGATGCGCCGGGACAGGCTCAGAACACCGCCACCACGCCGCCGCCGTAGGTCTCGTCGATGAACGCCTTTACCTCGTCGGATTTCAGGGCATTGATGAGGGCTTTGATGGCCTCGTCGTTCTCGCGGCCTTCCTTGACGGCCAGCACGTTCACGTAGGCGGTGCCCGCGATGCCGTCGGCGGACTCGATGGCCAGGGCCTCGCTGGCCTTCAGCCCCGCGCCGATGGCGTAATTGCCGTTGATGACCGCGATGTCCACATCCTGAAGGGTGGTGGTCAGCAGGTTGGCGGTGAGCTCCTGGATTTTGAAGTCGTGAGGATTATCCGCGATATCGTCCACGGAGGGCTCCAGCCCCACATCGTCGGCCAGGGTAATCAGCCCCTGCTCCTGGAGCAGCAGCAGGGCGCGGCCGCCGTTGGTGGGGTCGTTGGGGATGGCGATTTCTGCGCCGTCGGGCAGGGCGTCCAGACTGGCGGTCTTGCCCGCGTAGATGCCGAAGGGCTCATAGTGCAGCTCCGCCACGCTCACCAGATGGGTGCCGGCGTCCCGGTTGTAGCCGTTCATGTAAGTGATGTGCTGGAAATAGTTGGCGTCCAGCTGGCCGTCCTCCACGTTGTCGTTGGGCAGGTTGTAGTCGTCATACTTGACGATTTCCAGGGTGATGTCCTGCTTGGCCAGCAGCTCCTTGGCCACTTCCAGAATTTCCGCGTGGGGCGTGGGGGAGGCGCCCACTTTGACGGTGGCGCCTTTCTTGCCGCCGCAGGCGGACAGCAGGGACAGGGAGAGCACGGCGCACAGCGCCAGGGCAAACACATTCTTTTTCATTTCCGTATCTCCTTTTCGCTTGATGATGGTGTATGTGAACCGCACACGCGGGGTCCACCGGGGATGAGGGGGACGGTTTTGGGTACAAAAAAACGCCCCTGACTATTTGTCAAGGACGAGAACGGCCTGACCGCTTCGTGGTACCACCTTGCTTCACCCATGCCTCGCGACAACGGGCCTTACCGGGTGCCAGCACACCCTGGCGCTGTGACGGGCGCTCCCGTCGCGGCCTAGAGACCTGCGCCGTCCCTCAGCCGCGCGGCTCCGGGGCCATGTTCAGCGCGGCCTTCCGTACCCGTTTCCAGCTGCCCGGGCTCTCTGTGCCGTATCCGACGCGCTTACTCTCCCCATCATTGCCTTTGCAGAGATTGAATTGTTGAGTTTAGTTTAGCGCATCAAAGTGTTTTTGTCAATGGGAGATTTTGCACAGATGAAAAAGGGACAAAGCGAACTGCTTTGCCCCTTTTTCATAAAAATGCTGCGGTTACTCGGCACCGGGCGGGTCAAAGGAGCCGCCGTCCGGCTGTGGCTGTCTTTTGCGGGTTTTCCGTGCGCCGCGCTGGTTGGTGACGCGCCTGTCCACCCGCACCGACAGGCGGGAGCCGATGCTCTGGAAGATCTGCACCAGGATGACCAGGACGATCACCGCGCCGTACATCACCACCCACTGCCGCTGAGTCCACCCTTCCATCATGGCCATAGCGCCCAGGCCGCCGCCGCCGATGGCTCCCGCCATGGCGCCGTAGCCCAGGATGGTGACGAAAGCGGTGGTGAAGGCGGAGAGCAGGGAGGGCAGGCTTTCCGGGAGCATCACCTTCCACACGATTTGAAACGTGGTGCAGCCCATGGCCTGAGCGGCCTCCACAAGGCCCCGGTCCATCTCCCTTAGGGAGCTCTCCACCAGCCGGGCTACGAAGGGGGCGGCGGCCACGGTGAGGGGGACGAGAATGCCCGGGGTGCCGATGGTGGTGCCCAGGATGATCCGGGACAGGGGCATGACCATCACCATCAGGATGAGGAAGGGGACGGAACGCAGCAGATTGACCACCACGTTCAGCCCCTGCATCAGGGTGCGGGGGAGGGGATGGATGCCGTCCTGTGCGCCGGTGACCAGAATCACCCCCAGGGGCAGGCCGATGAGGCAGGCGCACAGGGCCGCGGCGGCGGTGGAGTAGAAGGTTTCCCACACCGCGAAGGGGATGCTCTCCATCAGGTGGGTCAGCTGCTTGACCACCTTGGGATCGCTGAAAAACTCAAGCATGGTAATCCCGCACCTCCTCCATGGTCACGTCGGGCTGGTTTTTGATGTACGCGGCGGCTTTGGCCGCCTCGGCGGGGTCCTCCGGCAGGCCCAGCAGCATGGTGCCGAAGGCCTGACCATTGACGTTGCGGGTATCCGCCCCCAGAATATTCACCTTTACGCCGCAGTCGATGGCCAGCGAGGCGATGAGGGGCTCGTAAGAGGACCCGCCGTTGAAGGCGATGCGCACCACATTGGCGGCGGGCAGCTGCTCGATGCGCACCCCGTCGGGGTAGACCAGGCGGCGGCCCGCCTCGGTCTGGGGGTTGGAGAACACCTGCTCCACCGTCCCCGTTTCCATCACCCGGCCGTGGTCCAGGATGGCCACATGGGTGCAGATTTCCTCCACCACCGCCATCTCGTGGGTGATAACCACCACGGTGATGCCCAGGCGCTGGTTGATGTCCCGGATGAGCCGCAGAATGTCCCGGGTGGTCTTGGGGTCCAGGGCGGAGGTGGCCTCGTCGCACAGCAGAATCTTGGGGTCGCAGGCCAGCGCCCGGGCGATGGCCACGCGCTGCTTCTGCCCGCCGGACAGCTGGGCGGGGTAGGCGTCCGCCTTGTCGGGCAGGCCCACGAGATCCAGCAGCTCCCGCGCCCGCTTTTCCGCGTCCGCCCGTTTCACCTTGGCGATCTCCATGGGGAAGCAGATATTTTTCAAGCAGGTGCGCTGCATGAGCAGGTTGAACTGCTGAAAGATCATGCTGATGGACCGCCGCTGGGCGATGAGCTGCTTTTGGCTCATGGCGCACAGGTCGGCTCCGTCGATGACCACCTGGCCGGAGGTGGGCCGCTCCAGCAGGTTGATGCACCGCACCAGGGTGGATTTGCCCGCGCCGCTCATGCCCACGATGCCGTATACCGCGCCGTCAGCGATGGTGATGGACACGTCCGTCAGGGCGTGGAGCTCACCATCGGCGGCGGGGAAGATTTTGGACAGGTTTTTCAATTCAATCATGGAGTTTTATCCTCTCTCTTTGGGGTGGATTGGGGTTTATTGTATGCTCAAATTCCGGCGTTGTCAAGCTGGCGGGAAGAGAAGGGGGCGTTACCCCTCTGAGCGCCGGATGTGGTCCCGGATCTCCCCCTCGTGCTCCAGGCAGTAGGCGTAGCTGCTTTTCATGAAGTCTTGGATGGGCTGGGCGCGGTACATCCGGTCCAGGGTGTCCAGAATGGGGGCGCCGCCCGCCTCCATGTCGAAAAAATAGGGATAGACGCAGCCGCCGTCCTCCCGGGGGAAATAGGGGTTGATGGAGCTGAGCCGGGGGTCGCGCATGACGGATTCCACCACCATCTCGCTCAGAATCCACTTGAGGGAGGGCCGCTCGTATTCGTCGCAGCTGTCCCCGAACAGGCCGTTCCACACGTGGAACCAGGCGAAGTGAATGAGCTCGTGTATGGCCATGCCCACCGCGCCCCGCTCACTGTTCCGGTAAAACACGTCGAACCGCCGCTCCCGCAGAAACCGGGGCGAGATGGGATTCATGCTCACATGGCACCGCAGGTCGTTGAACAGCGCCCCGCAGTCTATGCCGAAGGCGTCTGTCAGGGCGTCGTTGATCTGTCCCCGGCAGCTTGCCCAGCGGCGGGCGTAGAGACGGATTTTTTCCTCAATATCGCCCTCCAGCTGGGCGTAAACGGCCCGCAGGGTGCGCGCTATGTAGTCCTTCCGCTGGGGGAAGGGGAGGGCGGCGGCGTGGGTTTTGTCCAGCTGGGGATAGAAATGGTAGAGGGGGTCCGACCAGAAGGCGGCCTCGCCCTCCGACTGAAAGGCCAGGATGCTTTCCAGCATGCCGTCCGGGCCGGGATTCAGGAAGGTGATGTCCATATGCCTCAGCTCCTTTGCGCATTTTGCCCGCTGCATCCATTTTAGCACAGGAATACAGCCGGTTCAATACACAAACGGGAAGAGGGAATGCCCTCACCGGGGCGCGTACCACCGCAGCACCTCGGTGGAGCCCGTCCGGCGCAGGGCCGCGCAGGACACCAGCATATCCGACGCCAGCACGATGAGGGCGGGCGGGCCCAGCCAGGAGGGGATGAGGGCGGCCAGACCGGCCACCGAGGGGTGGACCACGTACACCAGCGCCAGGGACAGCGCCGCCCAGCACAGGGAGAACACCGGGCACACCAGCCCGCCTAGGCTGCCCGGCATTCCGGCGTAGTCCCAGAACTCCACCCCCAGGGCGAAGCGGTAGAACGCGCCCATGGCCAGCTCCGCGCCGGTGGCGGCCAGCCCTCCGGCCAGCGCCAGCCGCAGCGGGCCTTGGGCCATAGGGGCCAGCCATAAAATCAGGCACGCCCCCAGGCCGTACACCGGGCACAGGGGGAGGAGGAGCAGGCACTTGCGGTCCCGCTTGGGGTGGCGGATGGCGCGGGCAAAGGCAACCTCCAGCAGAAAGCCCGCGAAGCTGTAGATGATGAAATACCAGAGCCAGCGCATAAAAAATCCCCCCATCCTGTTTTCTCTCGCGCTGAAAATAGGATGGGGAGGCGGGGGTGGTTTGATGCAAGGAATTTTTTCACGTTTCGGCGCGGTTGCGGCGGCGGAGGATGAGCAGAATCGCCGTCATTGCCGCGGCTAACAGAATATATGCTCCAAAATAATAGAGGATCGCTTGCAAGGCCGCGCCATGCCATCCAAGCAGGTCATCCAATACCCAGGAAAAGACAAGAAAGAGAAGGAGCGGCAGTACCAGCCAGCATGCGCTGGCATAAAAGTCCAAGCGAGCGGCATTTTGCCTGCCGCCCATCCGGGGCGCGGCCAGCTCAAAGAGGATCAAGCCAAGTATCTGAAGGATGAAGCCGGCGGCCATCGGCCTGCGGCTGTGGAAGCTGACTAAGCCCATGTAGCCGACCACCAATCCGATGGCACACACACCCAAGGACAGGACAAAGGCGTTGTGCATCCATCCCCGCTGGTCCAAATGCACCTCGCTGGGGGCGGGCTGGGATGGCTCTGGCTCCGGCAGAGGCGGCACTTGGACCGCCGAGGCCGCGCCGTGTTCATCTACCTCGTCCCGCAGCAGATAGTCGCAGCTCACGCCGAACAGGCGGCTGAGCTGGACGACGTTTTCGGTGTCGGGCATGGTGTCGTCCAGCTCCCACTTGCTCACCGCCTGCCGGGACACGGTGAGCTGTGCGGCCAGCTGTTCCTGGGACAGGCCGCTTTGCTTGCGCAGCTTTTGCAATTTTTCTCCGAATTTCATGTGAATATACCTCCTAAGTCCGGTGGCCTGCCGGGTCTGCTAGCGTAGGCTCATTTTAGCGATTTTTCCGCTGGTGGTCAACCAAATCTGGCTGGAATTTCCGCAACTTTAGGTTGCGGAGTCGTCGTGAGCAGCCGTTAGGCCGCAAAGCGGCCATAGACCTAAGCCGCCCTTGGGCGGCCCACGGCGCGGATGGACCGAAGCGAGGAGAAAGGCTCAGTTGCCGCGCAGCGGGGACGGGTTTTCTCCGAGACGGAGGGGAGCCGCGCGTCGCGAACAGGTGCAGCACGACTACAGGTTGCGCAGAAGCCGGGAGCAGGCTGCTAAGGCCCGAAGCGGAGTGGACGGCTTGCCGGGCCAAAAGGCCCGGCAAACGGCGCGCGCAGCCGCTTAGGACCCGTCGCGGAGGCTTCGCAGCACGACAACAGGCTGCGCGGCCGCTGGAACCCGCCGCAGGCGCCCTGCAATGCACTCATAAATTTTTCGGGCGGAATCTTGAAGGTTTTTCTGCGCAAGGGGATTGACAAGGATGGGGTTTTGTGCTATTCTATCCAAGCTGACATTTGCGGATGCGCCCAACGATGCGGGTGTAGTTCAATGGTAGAATCCCAGCCTTCCAAGCTGGTCGCGTGGGTTCGATTCCCATCACCCGCTCCATATGCGCCTGTAGCTCAGGTGGATAGAGCAACTGCCTTCTAAGCAGTGGGTCAGGGGTTCGAGTCCCTTCAGGCGTGCCAGCCGCCGCAGGTGGTTTCCGCAGAGTCCGCGTTCCCCTCCAAAATCGGTCTGCCTGGTTTTGGTGGGGGGCCGCAGAGACAAAAATTGGATATGGTGGGTATAGCTCAGCTGGCAGAGCACCGGATTGTGGTTCCGGGTGTCGTGGGTTCGAGCCCCATTACCCACCCCATACCGTGGCTGAGGGCCGGAGCGTCCGCTCCGGCCCTTGCCTCACCTTAACATTGGGGTGTAGCCAAGTGGTAAGGCACGGGACTTTGACTCCCGCATTCGCTGGTTCGAGTCCAGCCATCCCAGCCACACCGTCGGGGCAGAGTCGATCTGCGCACTTCTTTCCCCACACGGGCCGGGCGTCGGTTCGTGCGGGGAAGCAAATTCCATATGACCCAGTAGCTCAGTTGGTAGAGCAACGCCCTTTTAAGGCGAAGGTCCGGGGTTCGAGTCCCCGCTGGGTCACCATGCTGAAAGCTATATTTTAGCCCTGCTGTACAGAGCTGAAATGTAGCTTTTCTAATTTCAAACCTCCATGATATACTGCTATTCAGCAATTATCATGGAGGTTTTGTTATGTCTCAAGAGAGTAACTAAGATTCCCAAAGCAGCACAGCAGGGGACTACAGAGAAATGGCCGCTCCAGGTTGCGGCCTGTTGCAGGGTCAGCACCTGTTATGAGGAGCAATATCATAGTCGGGAAACGCAAACTTCCTACTAACGGAATACGCAAATTGAACGGTATTCGAGGGAGCCTTGGCTCAAAATGATACCAGGTCAATCAATTACTAAATCTCATAAATGTTGAGAAGCGCCTGTTCAACGAAAAGGCCGCCTCCATAATTCAGAAGCAGGGAGAGGTCAGCATAGGGTGCAGGATGTGTCCGCGGGAAGAGCACAGCGGAGTAGTGCAGCGTCAGGGGCGCGCACCCCAGGCAGTTTACGGAAAAGTAGAGGGGTAAAACCTCCTGAAAGGCATCGCAAGGTGTGGGCCTGACAAAGACGGCCCCCGCGCCGTCCCCGCAATAGGGACCGCGGACATTGATGGTGTAATTCAGCGCATAGGCTTTTCTGGGATCCAGGTTCACCAGAGCAGGGTTTTCCTCATTCAGGCAAATGTCGCTGCCCCGCTGCCCCTGGCATTTCCAGGACAGCAAATAGCCATTGCCCCAGGAGAACCCATCGCACTGGCTGGCCAGTTGGAGGACACTTTTCCGGCAGCAGAATGATCCGCGGCAGGGCGGTTCACACAGGCAGCCCGGAGGGCAGGGTGGCTCTGGCGCGGGCTTGCGGCCGCCGGCCTCCAACGCTTTTTCTAGTTTCCCTTTCAGCAGCATCTGGCTCTGCATTACGGTGTCCAGCAGGGCTGCCGCGCTCTGATTGACCGCCAGAATTTCCTGCGTGCTGGCGCAGGGCCTGCGGCTTCCCGGGAGTGTGCCCAAAATATATTGAATCTTTTCACCCTCGGCGTTGATGATGTGGCTGAGCGCCAGCTCCTCCATGGCAATGGAGGCAATAATCATCGTCAGCGCCTCATCTTTTGTCATATCGGCCCCGCAGGGGGGGAAGGAAGGCATAGACATAGCTTACGACTCCAATCGCCGCTCCGGAAAGCGGCGGATGTACGGCGCGCCGCTCGCGCCGCCGGTCTATTGTATGCGCCCAGCGCCCTGTTGGGGAATGTCGAACGGAGGAACCCACCCGGCGGCAGGCACATAGGATATGCCAAGCGCCTGCCGGGGCCGGGACGCCCGGCCGTATCTGCGGTATGGCGCTCTGTGGAATGGAAAGGAGTTATGTCCATGTCTATGCCCAGCTTTCCCGTTGTAGATCCCCCCATCAACCGGGAAGACGCGGTAAATCAGATCCTGTCCTCCATCGCTATGGAGGAGCTGGGTCTCAGCCATATTTTGAACGCCGAGGGCGAGAAGCTTCAATATATCCTAGGCACCCTGCCCGGACTCAGCGGCCCCCCGGCCACCGTCAGCGACGTACTGGCCGCCAACGAGAGCGTGCGCGACCTGCTGGAGGCCACTGTACAGAACCAGCTTTTTTTGAGGGCGAAGATGCAGGGCGCGCTGGAGGCGTCCCAGATGCAGGGAGCTACCGGCCCCACTGGCCCCACCGGCCCTACCGGCCCTGCGGGCGGCCCCACCGGCCCTGCGGGTCCTGCCGGTGCCACCGGCCCCACCGGTCCTACCGGGGCCACCGGAGCCACGGGCGCCACGGGCGCCACGGGTCCCACCGGCCCTGACGGCGCCGTCGGCGTCACCGGCGCGACGGGCGCCACCGGAGCTACCGGCGCGAACGGCGCCACCGGTCCCACCGGCGCTGCCGGGAGCACGGGGGCCACGGGGGCCACGGGGGCCGCAGGCCCTGCTGGTTTGGCGGGCGCTACGGGCGCCACTGGCCCCACCGGCGCGACGGGCGCCACCGGCGCGACCGGCCCCACCGGAGCCACGGGCGCCACGGGCGCGACGGGTCCCACCGGCCCCACTGGCGTCAACGTCACGGCCACCTCCAGCTTTGCGGCCAACACCAGCGGCTCCGTGCTGGCAGTAGTGCTGGCGGGCGTGCTCGTCCCGCTGCCCGACGCCCAGGTGCTGCCCGCCGACATCACCGCCAACGCGGCCAACACCGTCTTTACGGTGAACACCGCCGGACGCTACCGCCTGTCCTACGAGGTGAACACCACCGCCTCCCTGGCCAGCGGTACCACCCTGCTGATCAACGGCACAGCCAACACGGCCTCCACCATCGCGCCGCTGGTGTCCCTCAGCCACTTCTCCAATGAGGTCATGCTGGACCTTGCCGCCGGCACCACCGTATCCCTGCAGATGTTCGGGATTGTGTCCGCCGCGACGCTGCTTCCCGGCTCCGCGGGCGCTTCCCTGATGATCACCCGACTGAGCTGAGGAGGTGCAACGGTATGTCGCAACCCAATTTTCCCATCATCGATCCCCCCCTGACCCGGGACGGGAGCGTCAATAAAATCATCGCCTCCATTGCCGCCGAGGAACTGAGCCTGAGCCACATTTTGAACGCCGAGGGTGAAAAGCTGCAATATGTCCTGGGCACGCTGCCCGGCCTCAGCGGCGGCGCGGGGGTTCAGGACGTGTTGGACGTCAATAAAAGCGTCCAGCGGACGCTGGACGAGATCACCCAGCAGCAGCTGATGCTGGGTGCGAAGCTGAGCGCGGCGATGGACGCGCCGGTGTTTACCGGCCCCACCGGGGCCACCGGGGCTACGGGTGCCACAGGCCCCTCCACCGGTGCTGCCGGCCCCATCGGCCCCACCGGCAGCGAAGGCCCTGCCGGGGCAGACGGCGCCATCGGCCTGGACGGCGCTGCGGGCCCTGCCGGGCCTACCGGCGCGGACGGCCTGCCCGGCGCTGCCGGGGCCACAGGCGCTGCCGGAGCGCCCGGCGTCACCGGGCCCACCGGCCCCACCGGCGTCACAGGCAGCACCGGCGCCACGGGACCCACCGGTGCTGCCGGCCCCACCGGTCCCACGGGCGCCACCGGCGCCACTGGGGTCGCCGGGGCCGTTGGCGTGATCGGCGCGGGCGGCGCCACGGGAGGCGCCGGCCCCACTGGGGCCACTGGGGCCACCGGGCCCAACGGCCCCAACCCCACGGCGACGGCGGGCTTCGCCGCCAACACGGTGGGCACCAGCCTCACCGTGGCCTTGGGCGGCACGCCCATCCCCCTGCCCAGCGCCCAGTTGTTTTCGGCGGACATTACCCCCAATGCGGGGAACACAGTATTCACCGTGGCCACCGCGGGGCGCTACCGCATCTCCTACCACGTGAACACCACGGCGGCCTTGCTGATGGGCAGCCGCCTGGTCATCAACGGGGGAAACAACACGGCGTCCACCATCGCGCCGGTGCTGTCCGTCTCCAGCTACGAGAACGAGATCGAGGTCAGCCTGCCCGCCAACTCCACCATCACACTCCAGCTCTATCCCATTTTGCTGGCCGGGGTGGCGGTGCTGCGCAACGGCGGCGCGGGCGCGTCCCTGATGATCGTCCGGCTGAGCTGACCGGAAAGCCCTCGGCTCCATGGGGGGGCGCCCTGGAAAGGGCGCCCCCCGCAGTCTCGAATCGTTGAGGAGGATATTCATGATCACAGTCAGCTTGTGCATGATCGTAAAAAACGAGGAGGACGTGCTGGCCCGCTGTCTGGAGAGCGTGTCAGGCTTGGTGGACGAGATCGTCGTCGTAGACACCGGCTCCACCGACCGGACGCGGGAGATCGCGGAACGGTTCACCGGCCGGGTGTACGATTTCGTTTGGATTAACGACTTTGCGGCGGCCCGGAACTATGCCTTCTCCCTGGCGGAAAAGGACTATTGTATGTGGCTGGACGCGGATGACGTGATCCTGGACGGGGATCGGGCGGCGTTTCAAACGCTGAAAGAGACGCTGGCTCCCGAGGTCAATGTGGTCATGGCCAAATATAATACGGGGTTTGACGAGGACGGGAACGTAACATTTTCTTACTTCCGGGAGCGGCTCATCAAAAACCATGCCGGGATGCGGTGGGAGGGGGCCGTGCATGAGGCAGTCACGCCGGTGGGCCGGGTGGTATACAACGGGTTCGCCGTCACCCACCGCAAGCTGCGCCCCTCCGACCCAGACAGAAACCTGCGCATCTATGAAAGCCAGCTGGCGCGGAGGGTGGAGCTGGAGCCCCGCCAGCAGTTCTATTACGGGCGGGAGCTGTATTACCACCGGCGCTATGAGGAGGCCATTCAGGTCTTTGAGCACTTTTTGGACGGAGGACAGGGCTGGGTGGAGAACAACATTGACGCCTGCTGTCACTGCGCCTACTGCTATGAGCGGCTGGAGCAGCCGGGGCAGGCGCTGCAATCGCTGCTGCGCAGCTTTGCCTATGACCGGCCCCGCGCCGAGGTGTGCTGCGAGCTGGGCCGTTGGTTTTTCCAGCGGGAACAATTCTCCCTGGCCGCCTACTGGTATTCGCTGGCCCTGACCTGTCCCCGGGACGACAGTCGGGGCGGCTTTATCTCCCCCGACTGCTACGGCTATCTGCCCTCTATCCAGTTGTGCGTGTGCTACAGCCGCCTGGGGGATCTGGAGCGGGCAGAGCGGATGAACGAGCTGGCGGCATCCTTCAAACCAAATGCCGCCCCAGTTCTGCACAACCGGAACTTTTTCCAGAGCTTGAAAACGGACAAATAACACGTGCCTGCCGCGCCCCCGCCGTTTCTCCCCAAAGCCAAAGGGCACATTTTTACTTGCCTCTGATAAGATTCAGACAGAAGGTCTACATTTGTAATCCTGCGATTTCTGGGCGCCAGGGGAGGGCAGGGGACAGAAAGAAAAACAGCCTAAAAAAGCAGGGCTGTGACCTATTCCGGTCACAGCCCTTGCCATACGGAAATACTTTGCCGCAGCGCCTCGCTTTCAGAGCGGGGCTTTTTGATTTGCCTCTGAGTCTGCCGTCACCGGCTGGCCCGGATATCCAGCAGCCGGAACACGTCTCGGTACACGCCGTCCCGGTCCTCCAGGTCGATCATGAGCCACCGCTGGCCGTTTCCCTCCCGGGTCTGGGCGTAGAGCTCCCCCAGACGGCTGTCGCAGCTGGGCAGGATGGCCTCCACCGGCTCCTTTTCCTTCCGGCCCACCACGACCATGGCGGTGAAATAGCCCTCCCTGGGGTAGACGGTGCACAGCGCCTTTCCCGATTTCTTAAACTTCACGTTCCAGCCCTTTTCCATGCTGCACGCGCTGAATTCGATCCGCTCCGTGCACTGATACCTGCCCATAACCTCCTCACAAAACTGGGAAAACAGAGGGCCGCCCACATACTCCCCGATCTCAAGCAGGGAAGGGCAGTGGTTCTGATCCAGCCGGTCCATCATGGTCGAGGCTCAGGGTCTGCCTAGCAGGGCGAACATGTTCTTCTTGTAAGCCTCCACGCCGGGCTGATTGAAGGGATTGACCCCCAGCACGTGCCCGCTGATGCCGCAGGACAGCTCGAAGAAGTAGAACAGCTCGCCCAGGGCGCGGGCGCTCATCTTGTCCATGCGCAGCACCATGGAGGGCGCGCCGCCGTCCTTGTGGGCGGCCAAAGTGCCCTGGAAGGCCATCTCACGCACAAAGCTCAGGGGTTTGCCCGCCAAATAGTTCAGATTATCTCCGTTGTCGTCACTGTAGGGGATGGCAATGTCGCAGCCGGTGTCGTCCACATAGATGACGGTCTCAAACAGGTGACGCTCGCCGTCCTGGATATACTGGCCCAGGGAGTGCAGGTCGGTGGTGAACTGGGCGGAGGCGGGGAAAATGCCCTTGCCGTCCTTGCCCTCGGATTCGCCAAACAGCTGCTTGAGCCACTCGCCCACAAAAGAGTAGGACGGCTCGTAGGAGCAGAACAGCTCGATTTTCTTGCCCTGGCGGTAGAGCAGATTGCGGGCGGCCACGTACTGCCACACGGGGTTGGACATGTCCCGCTGGTCGAAGGCGTTCATGGCGTCCCGCGCGCCGGCCATCAGCTCGGCAATGTTGGTCCCGCCCACGGCGATGGGCAGCAGGCCCACGGCGGACAGCACGGAGAACCGGCCGCCCACGTCGTCGGGCACCACGAAGGTCTCCCAGCCGTTGGAGTCGGCCAGGGTTTTGAGGGCGCCTCGGGCCTTGTCGGTGGTGGCGTAAATGCGCTGGTTGGCCTTGTCGCCGTACTGCTTCACCAGCAGGTCCCGGAACACCCGGAAGGCCACGGCGGGCTCAGTGGTGCCGCCGGATTTGGAAATGACGTTGATGGACCACTCGCGGTCGTCGATCTTCTTGATGACCGTGTCCAGCTCGTTGGGGCTGAGCGAGCAGCCCACAAAGCAGATCTCGGGGCCGTCGGAGGGGAACACCTCCAGGGCGGCCCGGGCGCCCAGGTAGGACCCGCCGATGCCGATGACCACCAGCACCTGAGTGTCCTTGCGGATCTTCTCGGCGGCCTTCTGGACGCGGGCGAACTCTTCCTGGTCGTAATTCTCGGGCAGACGTACCCAGCCCACAAAGTCGGAGCCGGGAGCGGCAGGATCATACAGCTTGGCATGGGCGGCCTCCACCTCGGGGGCCATGGCGTTGATCTGGTCCTGGGAAATCACTCCCTCCAGATTTGACAGATTGAGCTTGAGCATGACGATATCACTCCTTACAACAAATACGTTTCATTTTCTCTCAGCCGGCCTCGCAGAAGAACAGGGCCGCGCCGCCGTAGATGCCGGCGTTATTGCCCAGCTGAGCCAGGGCAAAGCGCACCCCGGAGCAGGCGGACAGGGCGTTGGCCTTGAACGCGGCCTCCACGGGGCCCAGAAGGGCGCTGCCCGCGGCGGACACACCGCCCCCCAGCAGGATGATCTCCGGGTTGACGATGCAGCTGACCACGGCGGCGGCATAGCCCAGGGCGCTGCCCGCCTCCTTCACCACCGCTTGGGCGTTCTCGTCCCCGGCGGCAGCGGCGTCGTACACGTCCTTCGCGGTGACCTTGTCCATCTCCTTGAAGGGCGGGAACTGCTTCGCCGCCCGGATGATGCCGGTGGCGGAGGAGGTGACCTCCAGGCAGCCCTTCCGGCCGCAGCAACAGTCCCAGTCTGGGTGGAAGGGGACGGTCATGTGCCCCACCTCTCCGCCGGCTCCGGTGGCGCCGGCCACGATGCGCCCGTCGCAGATCACGCCGCCGCCCACGCCGGTGCCCACGGTGAACAGCACCAGATTGCGGCAGCCCTTGCCGGTGCCCTGCCACGCCTCGCCCAGGGCGGCGAGGTTGGCGTCGTTGGCCGCCTTGACGGGCACTCCCGCCCGGCTGGACAGCTCCTGGGCCACGTTCAGGTTCTCCCAGCCCAGATTAACGCACAGCGTCACCAGCGACTGGTTCACCACCGGGCCGGGCACGCCCACTCCCGCGCCTACGCAGATGCAGTCGGGGAAGGACTCCATCACCTGGCGCATATGGCTGGCAATGTCGTCAAAGGTGGCCCCCACGTCCCGGAAGGTGGGGAATTCCCGCTTGTCCAGCAGGTCCCCCTCCCGGCTCACCAGACCCAGCTTGACCGTGGTTCCTCCCACGTCAACGCCAAAACAGACCTCTCTCATGCTCCAGACCTCCTTCAAAAAATTAGAACTATCGTTTCACGTGAAACATTTTTTAGAATGGGTGTCTAGTTTCCGGTACGGCCCGGGTCATTTCATATTCCAGATGTTCCGGGCATATTCCTCCACGGCCCGGTCGGCGGAGAAAAAGCCCGCCTTGGCGATGTTCACCAGCGACATTTTGCTGAACCGGACCTTGTCGCCGTAGATGGCGGACACGTCCCGCTGGGCGCGGACATAGTCGTGGAAGTCGGCCAGGCACATATAGGGATCGGCGGGCCCCTTGTGGTTGGTGGTGAGGGAGCGCACAATGTCGTCAAAGTGCAGTCCGCCGATGCCGCCCATGAGCAGGTCCATCACCGCCTTGAGCTCGGGGTCGTTGCGCACGTAGTCCAGGGGATTGTAGCCGCTGCGCCACAGCTCGTTGACCTCCTCGGTCTTGAGGCCGAAGAGGACGATATTGTCGTCCCCAACCTGCTCGTGGATCTCCACGTTGGCGCCGTCCAGCGTGCCCAGCGTCACCGCGCCGTTGATCATCAGCTTCATGTTGCCGGTGCCGCTGGCCTCCTTGCCGGCCACGGAAATCTGCTCGGAGATCTCGGCGGCGGGGATGATAATTTCCGCCAGAGAGACGTTATAGTCCTCCATAAAGACCACCTTCAGCTTGTCCTGCACGTCCGGGTCGTGGTTGACCATGTTGGACACGGACACGATGAGCTGGATGATCTGCTTGGCCATGATATACCCCGCGGACGCCTTGGCGGCGAATACAAAGGTGCGGGGCTGGAAGGGCGCGCCGGGGTTGGCCTTGATCTCCAGGTACATGTGGAGAATCTGGAGCACGTTGAGCAGCTGGCGCTTGTACTCGTGCAGGCGCTTGATCTGCACGTCGAACAGGGAGTTGGGGTCCACGATCACGCCGTTGCGCTTGAGGATCAGGTCGGCCAGGCGCTTTTTGTTGGCCAGCTTGATCTCCTGGAGGCGCTGGAGCACCTTTTTGTCGTCCTTGTACTTCAGCAGCTTTTCCAGCTGGGTGGAGTCGGTGGTGAAGCCGTCGCCAATCAGCTCGGTGAGCAGGGCGGACAGCTCCGGGTTGGACTGGCACAGCCAGCGGCGGTAGGCGATGCCGTTGGTGACGTTGCAGAAGTGGTCGGGCTCCATCTGGTAGTAGTCCCGGAAGATAGAGTTGGTCAAAATCTCGGAGTGGAGCTTGGATACGCCGTTCACCTTGTGGCAGGCGGCCAGGCACAGGTTGGCCATGCGGATCTCGTTCTTGCTCACCACGGCCATATACTCGATCTTGCCCATGTCGTTGCCATAGTAACCGTGCAGGTCGATGCGCAGGCGGCGGTCGATCTCCTGGACGATCTGGTACACACGGGGCAGCAGCTGTTGGAACAGGTCCACGTTCCAGCGCTCCAGCGCCTCGCTCATGACGGTGTGGTTGGTGTAGGACAGGGTATGGCAGGTGATATCCCACGCCTTGTCCCAGGGGTAGTTGTACTCGTCCACCAGCAGGCGCATCAGCTCGGGCACGCACAGGGCGGGGTGGGTGTCGTTGATGTGGATGGACACCTTGTCGGCCAGGTTATCCAGGGTCTTATTGTCCCGCAGGTGCTTTTTCAGAATGGTCTGCACCGAGGCGGACACCAGCAGGTACTGCTGGCGCAGGCGCAGGCGCTTGCCCTCAATGTGGTCGTCGGCAGGGTAGAGCACCTTGGAGATGACCTCGGCCATGGTGTCGCCCTCCAGGGCCTTGGCGTAGTCGCCGCGGGAGAAGGCGGACATGTCGAAGCTGTTGGGGGACTTGGCGGACCACAGCACCAGGGGATTCACCGCCTTGCTGTCGTGGCCGGAAATATACATCTCGTTGGGCACCGCCATGACCGACTGGTAATTCATGTGGGTCACACGGTAGATCCCGTCGTCCTCCCAGCCATGGATGTTTCCGCCAAAGCGGACCTCCACCGCCTCGCTCTCGTGGGGGACCAGCCACACGTCGCCCTTGCTCAGCCAGTCGTCAGGGAACTCCATCTGCCAGCCGTCCACGATCTTCTGCTTGAAGATGCCGAACTCGTACCGGATGGAGTAGCCCGTCATGGGCAGGTCCAGGGTGGAGGCGGAGTCCATATAGCAGGAGGCCAGCCGGCCCAGGCCGCCGTTGCCCAGCCCCGCGTCCGGCTCCATCTCGTACAGGTCATGGATGTCCACGCCGCACTTGGCCAGCGCCTGGGTGAACAGATCCTCCAGCCCCAGATTATACAGGTTATTGCGCAGAGAGGTGCCCACCAGGAACTCCATGGACATGTAGTAGACCTGCTTGCCCTGGTTCTTGCGGTAGAACTCGGCGCTCTTGGTGGCCAGCATGCGGTTCACCACATAGCACAGGGCGCGGTACACCTGCTGGGGGGAGGCGCTCTCCATGGGACAGCCGTAGCGTACCAGAAGGGTTTCCTCCAATTGGGAAATAACTTGTTTTTGATCCATACGATTTGCAAACTCCTTCTTGACCGGCAAAAAGCCGGGGAATTAATGGAAAAAAATCACAGCCCGCTCCCGCGGGCTGTGATCGCACGGGACGTCAAGATACGCCCCTATATTATAGCATAAATGTCAAGACTTTTGCACTATAAATTTTCACTTTTTTCATTTCCAGTGAAATAGATGAAAATTTGGACAAAAACAGGGGAAACACCCGGGTTAATCCACCAAAGAGTGATAAATGTCCCAGTATTCCTGCACGGAGCGTTTCCAGGAACTGTCATAGGCCATGACGCTCTTTTGCAGGGCGGTCCAGTGCTCCTTGTCTCCGAACAGCCCCACGGCCCGGCGCACGGCGTCCAGCATGTCGTGCGCGTTATAGCTCTTGAAGGTGAAGCCGTTGCCATCGCCGGTCTCGATATTGTAGGCGGGGACAGTGTCGAGCAGGCCGCCGGTCTCCCGGACGATGGGGATGGCGCCGTAGCGCATGGCGATGAGCTGGGTCAGGCCGCAGGGCTCCTGCTTGGAGGGCATGAGCACCAGGTCCGCTCCGGCGTAAGCCTGATGGGCCAGGGTGTTGTCAAACACGATGTTCGCGGACATTTTGGCGGGGAAGTTGGCGGCGTAGGCGCGGAACATGTTCTCGTACTGACGCTCTCCGGTGCCGATGACAACCAGCTGAAGGTCCTCCCACATCAGGTCGTCCATAACGGCCTGGACCAGGTCCACCCCCTTGTGGCCCACCAGACGGGTAATCATGACGACCATGGGCACATCCCGGACGGCCAGGCCCAGCCGCTGCTGGAGGAACTGCTTGTTTTCCGCTTTCTTTTCCAGGGCGGCGGCGTCAAAGTTGGCGTAGAGCAGCGGGTCGGCGGCGGGATCGAACACCTCGGTGTCGATGCCGTTGACCACGCCGCTGAGCTTGTACGCGTGCTGGCGCAGCACATCGTGGAGGCCGTGGGCGTAGTAGGGGTCCTGGATCTCGTAGGCATAGGTCCGGGAGACGGTGCTCACCCGGTCGGCGGTGTGGATGGCGGCCTTCATCAGATTGGTGCAGGTGTCGAAATGCATGGTGGGCTTCCAGTCCTCGGGCAGGCCCAGCACCTCGTCCACAAACTCGTCGGGGAAGCGGCCCTGATACTCCATGTTGTGGATGGTGAAAAGGGTGCGGATGGGCTGGTATTTTTCCACCTTCATATAGTGGGCGCGGAGGAACACGGGAACCAGCGCGGTCTGCCAGTCGTTGGCGTGGATCACGTCGGGGTACCAGTCCAGATGCTGGAGCGCCTCCAAAATGGCCTTGGAGTAGAAGGCAAAACGCTCGCCGTCGTCATAGTGGCCGTAGCATCCGTCCCGGTAAAAATAGTACTCGTTGTCAATGAAGTAATATTGGAGCTTTTTGCGCTTGCTCACCGCGCGGAACAGCCCGGCATACACATTCCGCCAGGACAGAGGCACGGTGAAATTGGTGATATACTCGATTTCGAACTCCGGGTTGTCCTTGATGGCCTTGTAGTAGGGCAGGAACACGTAAACCTCGGTGTTGGGCGACTCGGCCAGAGCCTTGGGAAGGGCGGCCGCCACATCGCCCAGGCCGCCCGTTTTGATAAACGGAGCGGCCTCGCTGGTGGCAAGTAAGATTTTCATACGGTTACTCCTTTGCGGATGACCACGGGGTTGGTCTCCAGACCCTTGAGCTGGGCGCCGTCGCTGATGGTGACCCACTTGTCCACGATGACGTCCTCCAAATAGGCGCCCTCGCCCACCACGCTGCCCTGCATGATGACGCAGTTCTTCACCCGGGCGCCCTTGCCGATCTTCACGCCCCGGGACAGCACGCTGTTCTCCACGCTGCCATCCACAAAACAGCCGTCGGCAATGACGCAGCGGTCCACCTTGCAGTCCAGACCGTAGTAAGCGGGAACCTCGTCGGTAATTCGGGTGTGGATGGGTCGGTCGCCCCGGAAGAGGGAGGCGGACACGTCGTCCTCCAGGATGGCCAGACTGCTCTGGAAATATTCGTTCACGTCCCGGACGCGCAGCACCTTGGTATCCACCTCGTAGAGGTTGATGGACAGGCGGCCCCGGTTAAACTCATGCTGAATAAAGTCCCGCAGGAAGTCGTAGATGCCCCGGGAGGTGTAGTCCCGAATCACGTTGATGAGGAACTCCCGGGAGATGATCATATGGCCCATGCTGGCGTAGTCGCCGGGTTTTGCCGGGCAGTCCAGCGCGTAGGAGGTCACCCGGTGGCCGGCGTCCGCCTTCATCACAGAGGCAAAGTCAATCTGGGATGGCTCGGTCTCCTTGGTGGCCAGCATGGTAATGTCGCAGCCGCTGGCAATATGGTTCTCCAGGGCAGCGCGGTAGTCGATGTTGCAGAGGACGTAGGCGTCCGCCAGCAGGACATAGGGGGTGGTGGAGATGGTCTCCAGGTAATCCAGGGCGTTGCGCAGCTCGTCCAGCTTGCCGCGGCTGCCGCCGGTGTGGGCGTCCTCCGTGGCAAAGGGGGGCAGGAGCTGGAGCCCGCCGTTCTTGCGGTTCAGGTCCCACTCCTGGCTGTTGCCTAGGTGGTCCATCAGGGAGTGGTAATGCTGCTTGACCAACACGCCCACGTTGAGGATGCCGGAGTTGACCATATTGGACAGCACGAAGTCCACCAGGCGGTAGCGCCCGCCAAAGGGGATAGCGGCCATATTGCGGTCCTGCGTGAAGGAATTGAGCGCGTCGGAGTACATCTCGGAGAAAATAATACCAGTCATTTTCATGGTGGACACCCCCTTAAACGATTTCCTTGGGTTTGATGACGGAACCGGCTGCGATGGTCCTCTGGTGGCCCACCACGGCGATGCCCCAGTCTCCGTCCAGGTAGTTCTCCGGGCGCTCACCGATCTTGGCGCCCTCCTCCACCACGCACTGCTCGCCCACGATGCAGTAGCTCACGTTGGCGCCCTTGCGCACGATGGTGTTGGGCATAATCACCGCGCCGGTGACGATGGCCCCCTCCTCAATCTCACAGCCGGTATACAGCACGGAGTGCTCCACGCTGCCCCGGATGGTGCAGCCCTCGGCCACGAAGGAGTTGGTCACCTTGGCCCCGGTGCCGATGCGGGTGGCGGGGGCGGAGTAGTTCCGGGCGTAGATGCGGAAGCTGGGATCGCGCATATTGATGGGGTCCTTGGGGTCCAGCAGGTCCATGTTGGCGTCCCACAGGCTGTCCAGGGTGCCCACGTCCTTCCAGTAGCCCTCGAAGGAATAGGCGTACATGGGGCGGTTGTCCTTCAAAAAGTTGGGGATGATGTTTTTGCCGAAGTCGTTTTCCGAATTGGGGTCGGCCTCGTCGGCAATGAGGTACTGCCGCAGGACGGACCAGGTGAAGATGTAAATGCCCATGGAGGCCAGATTGCTCTTGGGCTGCTTGGGCTTCTCCTCGAAGTCGATGACGGCGCCGTTTTCGTCGGTGCTCATGATGCCCATGCGGGTGGCCTCTTCCATGCTCACTGGCATGACGGCGATGGTGCACTCGGCCCCCTTCTCCTTGTGGAAGCGGAGCATCTTGTTGTAATTCATCTTATAAATGTGGTCGCCGCCCAGCACCACCACGTACTCGGGGTTATAGCGGTCCACAAAGGGGATGTTCTGATAGATGGCGTTGGCGGTTCCCTTGTACCAGGACTCGGTCTTGGACTGGGTGTACGGGGGCAGGACGTGGGCGCCGCCCCAGTTGCGGTTCAGGTCCCAGGGCTGGCCGTTGCCTATGTAGTCGTTGAGTTCCAGAGGCTGGTACTGAGTGAGCACGCCCACGGTGTCGATGCCGGAGTTGACGCAGTTGGACAACGGGAAATCAATGATGCGGTACTTGCCGCCGAAGGGCACCGCCGGCTTGGCGGTGTCCTGGGTGAGCACGTACAGACGGCTGCCCTGGCCGCCCGCCAGAAGCATGGCAATGCATTCTTTTTTACGCTGGAACAAGTTGAACTCCCCCTCAGATTTTAATTTTCGGTCTCGGATTTTTTCGCGCGGGGCTTGCGCACGGTTTTCGGCTTTTCCTGCTTGGGGCCTGCTTTTTTCGCGCGGGGCTTCTGGGCGGCCTTGGGTGATTCGGCCGCGGCCTGGGCCTCCGCCTTGGCTTTGCGCCCGCCCTTGGGCTTGACGGTCTCCGCGGCCTTCTCCGCCTTGGCCTTCACGGCT
This sequence comes from uncultured Oscillospiraceae bacterium, assembly GCA_949841355.1. Taxonomy (GTDB): domain Bacteria; phylum Bacillota; class Clostridia; order Oscillospirales; family Oscillospiraceae; genus Enterenecus. The sequence goes on along the minus strand of CATKZP010000007.1, from coordinate 11,172 downwards.
TTGGGAATCTCATCCTCGCCGTCCTCGTCCTTGGCAGTGCGCGCGGCGGCCTTGCGCTCATAGAACACGGTGGACATGGCGGGCAGGGTGAGCTCCACGGAGTAGTCCAGCCCGTGCAGCGCCTCCTTCTTGGCCTTGACGGCGGCCAGCGGCGTGCCCGCGCCGCCATACTTCGCCTCGTCGCTGGACAGCACGGGGACATAGGTACCGGACTTGGGAACGCCGATCTTGTAGCCGGTGCGCTCCACGGGGCAGAAGTTGCAAACAACGAGGACCTCTTTCCCCTTGTCGTCAATGCGGCGGAAGGAGATGACGCTCTGCTGGTAGTCGTCGCAGGAGATCCACTGGAAGCCCTGCCAGTCCACATCGTTGTGCCACAGGGCGGGATGGTCCAGGTAATAGTGATTCAGGTCGCGGACGTAAGCTTGCAGCTGGCTGTGCTTATCGTAGTCCAGCAGCAGCCAGTCCAGCCCCTTCTTCTCGTCCCACTCGATGAACTGACCAAATTCGCCGCCCATGAACAGCAGCTTCTTGCCCGGGTGGGTCATCATGTAACCATAAAAGGCCCGCAGGTTCTGGAATTTGTCGGCGTAGTCGCCGGGCATTTTGTTTACCAGAGAGCACTTGCCGTGGACCACCTCGTCGTGGGACAGGGGGAGGACGAAGTTTTCCGAGAAGGCGTAGGTGAGGGAGAAGGTCAGGTTGTTGTGCTTGCCCTTGCGGAACAGCGGGTCGGTGGACATGTAATCCACCATGTCATGCATCCAGCCCATGTTCCACTTGAAGTTGAAGCCCAGCCCACCGTCGTACCCCGGCTTGGTGACCATGGGGAAGGCGGTGGATTCCTCGGCCACCATGATGGCGGTGGGATCGAAGGTGAGGGCGGCGGCGTTCATGTCCCGCAGGAACTGCACCGCTTCTAGGTTGATATTTCCGCCGTCCTTGTTGGGACGCCACTCGCCGCCCCGGCGGCCGTAGTCCAGGTACAGCATGGAGGCCACCGCGTCCACCCGGATGCCGTCGATGTGGAACTTATCCAGCCAATAGACCACATTGGAGATCAGGAAGGAGCGCACCTCATACCGGCCGTAGTCGAAAATGCGGGTGCCCCAGTCGGGGTGCTCCCGGCGCAGGGGGTCGGCGGGCTCGTAGCAGAAGCCGCCGTCGAACTCGAACAGGCCGCACTCATCCCGGGGGAAATGGGCGCCCACCCAGTCGATGATGACGCCGATGCCCGCCTCGTGGCACATGTCCACAAACTTCATAAAGTCGTGGGGCGTGCCGTACCGGGAGGTGGGCGCGTAGTACCCGGTGACCTGATACCCCCAGGAGGGATCATAGGGGTATTCGCTGACAGGGAGCAGTTCCACATGGGTATAGCCCATGTCCTTCAGATAAGGGATGAGCTGGCTGGCGCAGTCCACATAGGACAGGAAATTGCCGTCCTCATGCCGCCGCCAGGAGCCCAGGTGCATCTCATAAATGTTTACCGGGCTGCGCAGCACATCCTTCTTGCTTCTGGCCCTGCGGTATGCGCTGTCGGTCCACTCAAAGCCGTCCAGGTCAAATACCTTACTGGCGTTGTCCGGGCGGGTGGCGGAGTGGGTGGCGTAGGGATCGGCCTTAAACACGAAGGTGCCGTCCGGCTTCTCAATGTAGTATTTGTACTCGTCATAGGTCTGCACGCCGGGGATAAACCGCTCCCAAATGGCGGGAGCGATGCGCTCCATTGCCGGGGATGCCTTGTCCCAGTCGTTGAAGCGGCCAAGCACCCGCACGCTCTTGGCATGGGGCGCCCAAACCCGGAAAACATAGCCCTCCTGTCCGTCCACCGTCTGGTGGTGACAGCCCAGGAATTGGTACGCGTCGGCGCTGGTTCCGGCGGAAAACCGGGCGATAGCCTCGCTGAGTTGGTCTGTTTGTTTTATCATAAGTGCCCTCCAATAATCCACTGGTGTCCAGTGGAAAATGCTGTGGTATCAACTTGTATGCCACAGATATGCTTTGGAATTACAGTAATTATAACGTGTTCCATCATCAAAGTCAAGGTGCACAAAAAAGAAATGAAAAAAGCCGGTCTTTATGTCGCTTTGTTTGAATTTTTCGAAAATTTTAGGGAACAGTGGGGAAATTTAGGAACACGAGCCTCAATTTATTCTCAATAAAAGATTTGCGGCAGTGGAAACAGAGCGTTTCCACTGCCGGATGCTGGTTTTCGGTCCTTCTCACTGGCTGGCTTGCTGCGACGGCTTGACATTTTCCCGAATATGAGGTAACATGTTAGCCGTCAACTCTTGCGGGATGTTCTTTCGCCTGCGGCTTTATGCATGTAAATCTTTTGTGACCTCTGTGCGGTCAGCTTCACGCGTGGGGGAGCGGTGAAAATGAATTAAGCGGCGGTAGCGAAGCTGTCATGGTGGACTGGCTCGAAAACGAGTGACCACTTTGGAACTGCTTTTCTGAAAAACCTTGATTTTTCAAGGCTTTGGAGGTATCATCAAGGAGAAAAATTTTTGTAGTTCTCTCCATCAGTTCTCTCCTTTTTCTGAGGCACATGTTGAGGACTGGTGTTGCGAAAAATACACGCAGCGGTATCGAAGTGGTCATAACGGGGCTGACTCGAAATCAGTTTGGGAGCAATCCCACGAGGGTTCGAATCCCTCCCGCTGCGCCAAAAAGATCAGTCTACAAGCGGGTTTGCGCCGCTTGTGGGCTTTTCTTTTTTGCCTGACCTTCCTCAATTTGACCGCTAGTTCTTTCCTAAAATGGGGTAGTCCTCTCTTAAAGCGCCTATAAAAACTGTGATTCGAACTCACTATGTAGCGGCGTATCGGCTCCTTGGTTCACAATATGCCGGTGAGACTATTTGATGGCCTGCAAAGCACCACTCAACCCGTTTATCATAGCATCCCCAGAGGACAGCTTGGAATTGTAATCCAGATGTGCGTAGACATTGGCGGTGGTCGAAAAATCACTATGGCCCAGCCATTCCTGAATCTGTTTCATCGGAACGCCGTTCGCCAGCAGGAGTGAGGCACAGCTATGACGCAGGCCGTGGAAGGGCAGTTTTTGGTGATCCCCGCCTTTTTCAGCAGGGTCTTGTGCAGCCGTCCGATGCAGTCTGGGCCGTAGTCACCGGCGAGGGGAACATATAGGGGTTGGACGGGTGCTTTTCGTGTTCCTGCACCAGCAGGTCCACCGTTTCCTGCGGCAGACAGATCGTCCGCACCGAGTTGGCGGTCTTCGGCTGGGTGACCCTCACCTCACTCTTCAAATGCCCTGTTGACTTCAATACAGTCAAGGCCTTAGATTTACATCAAGGTCAGCCAAGAGGAGCGCCGTCAGTTCCCCCCTCCTCAGTCCCGTGGTCAGCTCCAGGTAGAACACAGGCAGGACACCGTGCTCCTCCGTCGCTCTGAGGTAAGCGCCGATCTGCTCCGCCGGGAGGAACTTCATCTCCTTTTTCTCCTTGGGCGGCAGGCGGCAGCCGATGGTGGGGTTGAAGGGGATCAGGCGCTCTTTCACCGCCTGATCCAAGGCGGTGCGGAGCATGGCGTGGAGGCTGCGCACCGTCCGGGCACTCAGGCTCCTGTCCTCCATTCCCTCGTATTTTTCCACCCTGCCGCTCTTTTTGGGCTTGTTGTAGAATTCCTGGAGATCCAGAGTGATGAGCTTTTCCAGCTTGATCTTATTGATATTGGGCGCGATGTGGTATTCAATGTAGCTTCGGTAGTACTCCACCGTGGTGTCCTTGACGGCGGGCTTGCAATAGTTCTCATGCCAAAGCCAGCACCACTCCTCCACCGTGTACTACCCTGCCTTGGCCACATCAATTTTTCCACTTTTCTCAATAGCCAGAACCAGTTTTTCCGTACACGCTTTCTGCATCTTGGCCGGGACGTTTTTATAGATGGCCTTGTCGGCCACCGGGTCGCGGCCCGCTGTGTAGCGCCCCTCCCAGCAGCCGTCGGGGCGCTTTCGCAGGCTGCCCTCGCCATTTGCTCTTTTTTTGTCAGAGTCATTCACCTCCATTTTGATGTCACCATCGTTGTCATCCATACACTCGGCCATCATCCTGACTCCCAGCCGGAAACCCAGGATGAAGTTTTCCAGCGCCGTGATTCTGTCGATTTCCTGCTGTGATTCGATAAGCTTTACTAAGATTGCTTGCCTAACCTCATTGAGCTGCTCTGCGAGTTGGTTTTCGAAACAGGCCACCCGGTCTGTTGACCGTTTCAGCTCTGGATGGAGTGTCATGTCCTGCGTACTGGACGTGATGTTGCCATAGTAGAAATCTTCCAAGGTTTTTCGCATTGCTCTCACCTCCTGTAGCAACACACCATACCACAGGTCAACGGGAATAGCCATGGCAAACAGAAAAAATTATCAATCCAGACACATCTTTTTTCTGGGATGGCAGTCTTTCTTTTGGGAGACAGTGGTGGAATATGCGTCCCCGCACAGTGGCACACAAAGGGGCCAACACTGCGTTTCATCCGTAGGAAACGTACAGATGCCACCGGCTCCGAGGACTGGGCACAAACCGCTTCACATGGCGGACACGCGGGAAAATGCTTGGTCGGCGCTCCGCAGATGCAGAGCGCCGACCGCTTGTATTCCAGTATACTTTTCCCGGGCCTATTTCGAAACGAGTTTTCCACCGTCCGCAGAAATTTTCGCGGTGGCCTTTCCTATGGGACAAGTTCTATGCCAGTCATTTTTTTGCTGGCAACACAAGTGAAAACCATATTGGATTTTTTCCCCTCCTGTCGGTTACAATGAACTTGTCAGGAACTCCCTGCAGGACAGTTTTTCGCGTCATGCGTGCGGCCGCACCATCGCCATCTTGCACCAAAGGAGGAAAACCATGGCACCACTGAATATTGCAGTCATCGGCGCTGGTGGGACCGGTATGGCTATGGCTGCCGACCTCACGTTGAAGGGCCACCATGTCACAATCTTTGAGCAGCCTGGTTATCACCAGGAGACTACAGCTGATCTGCTGGCCGACTCTACTATCGAACTCACAGGGAACGCCGCAGTGGGCACGGCACACATCCACCGCTTCACCCAAGACATCACTGAGGTTCTGGAGGGCGCCGAACTGGTACTGGTGTCCGCAGTAGCAAACCGGCACCAGGAACTTGCCCAACTGATGGCACCCTACCTGTGTGACGGACAGACTGTGTGTTTCTCTTCGGGAAACTGCGCCTCCCTGCGGCTCGCCCCCCTGCTGGGCGGGAAAAAAGTACTGGTGGGCGAACTGCAAGGGAACATCTATCCCTGCCGCAAAATTGGGCCGAGGAAAGTTCTCATCGCTATGCCCGCCGCTGTCAAAAACGCTGCCGCCTTCCCTGGAAAGGACACGCCGGCTTTCCTTGCTTCCCTGGGCCGGGTCTATCCCTGCCAAGCTGTCAAGAACATCTTTGAGGCCACCCTCAATTCGCCCAACCTCGTTATCCATTTGGCGGGTTCCCTGCTCAATGCGGCCAGGATGGAGTCTATGGACGACTTCCGCCTTTACCGGGACGGTCTCACGCCGTCGGTATTCCGCCTCATTGAGGCTATGGAAGTTGAAAAAAAGGCTGTCATGGACGGCATGGGCTATACCGCCATCCCTGCCGTCGATTTCCTGCGTATGTTGGGGCAACCGCAGCTACAGCTGTTCCGCGATCTGGACGGTCCAACCAGTACCAACCACCGGTATATCACCGAGGACGCCTATGCAGGAGTCAGTCTGCTGGCCTCCCTCGCCGCCCCCACCGGGACATTCACCCCTGTGGCGCAGGCGCTGATTTCTATCGCCTCCGCCCTAAATGGAATGGATTACGCTGCCCAAGGGCTCTCTCTTCGCACCCTGGGGCTGGAGAACCTGGACGCCACCCGTATCAATCAATACCTGGAGTCCGGACACGCCGAATAACCCCCGCAGAAAAAATAAGGAGGCATTGCTATGGAAAACCAGACCATCCAGGCCCCTGCTCCCAAGAAAAAAGACCTGAGCCATTACGTCCTCTGCCTCACCGGCTTTTTCTTCCTCTTTGGCTTTGGCCTGCTGCCGCCCATTGCCCCTCTGACCCCAGTGGGGATGCAGATCCTGGGCATTTTCATCGGTGTGGTCTTTATGTGGTCAACGGTAGGCATCATCTGGCCCAGCATCCTGGGCATCGTGGCCTTCGGCATGAGCGACTACTGTACCATGAACCAGGCCATCACCTCCAGCCTCGGTAACCCCGTGATCTGGCAGGTGCTGATGATCCTCATCATTGCCGGTGCCATCACGGAGAGTGGCGTTGGCGAGTACATCGCCCGGTGGCTCATTTCCAAAAAGTTTGTCAATGGCCGGCCGTTGTTGTTCTGCACCGTATTTCTCTACGGCTTTTTCATCACTTCCGCCATCACTAATTCCTTTGCAGCCATCTTCCTCTCTTGGGCTGTGCTGTACAGCATCGCGGACATGGTGGGTTATCAGAAGGGCGACAAATATATGACGATCATGTTGCTGTTCTCCACCATTGCCGGGGCGCTGGGTGACTTCGTCATTCCCTTCAAAGGATGGCAGATCGCCCTGTGCGCCGCCTTCAGTCAGGCCTCCGGCACGGATCTAAGCTATGTACAGTACATTGCCTTCGCCATTATCTTGGGTTCACTGATGATCCTGGCTCTGTCCCTGTCCATCAAGTTCGTTTTCCGGGTGGATATGTCCAAGATCAAGTCTTTTGACGCCTCCCGCCTGAGCAACGCGGAAAACGTAAAACTCAACTACAAACAGAAGGCCTATTTTTCTACGTTCCTGTTAGTTATTGCCTCCACGGTGGCCACCACAGTACTCCCAGCAGAGTGGTGGATCGTCCAACTTTTCTCCCGCCTCACCGGCGGCGGTGTATTCGCCCTAGCTGTGGTCATCCTCTGCTTTGTCAAAGTGAACGGCGAACCTCTGTTGGATTTCAACCGCGCAGTTATCGCCGGGGTCAAGTGGGAGTGCATTTTCATTTGCGCTGCTGCAATTCCCATTGCCAACGCCCTCACCTCCGCAGAGACCGGGTTCACCACCCTCTGCGCCCAATTCATCCAACCCATGGTGGCCGGGAAGGGCGTATTCGCCATCATCGCCATTATCATTCTGGTGGATCTGGTACTCACCAACTTCGGTAGCAACACCGGTATCGCTATGCTACTCATCCCGTTGGCCATCCCTCTGTGCCAGCAGTTCCAGATTTCCACCAGCCTGATGGGCATTCTTATCATCTACACCGCCAGTATGGGCTTCATTCTGCCCGGTGCTTCCGCCGTGTCCGCTGTACTCTACGGCAACAACTGGCTCCGACCAAAGCAGATCATCGGCTATACCTCCTTCGCCTGCCTGGTCTACCTTCTGTTGGCACTGCCCTTCTTCTACTGCGCGTCCCTGCTCTGATCCTGGTAATAAAACGCCCGGATCGTATCCAGCAGGAATTCCTCCGCCCCACTGGGTTTCCCCGCCGTGCGCACCAAGTAATAGGTGGCGGTGGTGGATACGTCCTCCACCGCCACCTGACGAATAGCCCCGCTGAGGAGATAATGGTTCCCCCGCATGGCACGTTCGGGCATCAGCGTGACGGTGCGGTTTTCCAGTATTGAGCGGAGTACGGCTCCGCTGTTGCCCAGCACACAGTAGCATGGAATCCGCCGGTGAAGTCCTGCGTTCTTAAAGGGCTTGATGCTGTTCACTGAGGTGACAAACCGCTCCTCGCGCAGATCCTCCACCCGAACAGACCGCCGGCCCGCCAGATGAGACGCGGCGGATACATATAGGTAGGCCCGATCCTGGCACAGTTCTTCGCGGCACAAACCGTTGGCCTTGGCCAGTGAGGCGTAGGCCAAGTGACGGTCGGCAAACGCCAGCCCGACGCCCATGTCCGCGTCCCCACGCACCACGCTGGGCACTACCTCGTCCTCCTCCAGCTCATACACATTCAGTTGCACTGGGCAGGACTCCTCCTCCAGCCGCCGGATCAAACCAAAGCTCAGCGCATTGTAGTCGTAGGCGTATGCCCCGATGGTGATGCTGCGTTTTCGCGGGTCTTCAGCGGGGAACAGGCTGCGATATTTCTCTAGAATTTCTTCCGCAACCTGCATCACCCGTTCCCCCTCTGCCGTCAGGTTCACGCCCTTTGATGTGCGCTGGAACAGCTCTGTGCGCAGTTCCTTCTCCAAGGAGCGGATGGCCGCACTCAGCGCGGTCTGACTGATATAAAGCCGCTGGGCCGCTGCCGTAATGGAGGGCGCATTTGCCACAGCCACCAGATACTCCAAATACTCGATCTTCAAAGCGTTTCCCCCTCGGTTCATTTTTCCTCAGTGTAACACCGATCACCCGCTAAAACAAGACCAATCGAAATAGAAAGGAGACCATTATGAAAAAATACACCCAAATCCTGGCAGATTATCTCAGCGGCCTGCGCTACGAGGACATCCCTCCCGAGGTGGTTGAGCGAGCCAAAGTTCTTACCCTTCACACTATTGGTGCTGGCATTTCTGCCTGCCGCACCAACGCTGGCCAGAAAGCTATCTCCATGGCAAAAACGCTGGGCTCCGGTAGTCTGAACGCCACCCTTCTGGGGGACGGCGCTTCCGTCTCCATTACCAACGCTACCATGGCCAACGGCGCGCTGTGCGATATGCTGAACTGGGAGGACTGCTCCTGGACGGGGCACCCCTCCGCTGGCGCCGTACCCGCCGGCCTGGCCATGGCCGAGGCGCATCACAAAAGCGGCCAGGACTACCTCACCGCCCTGATCGGCGGCTATGATGTGTACCAGCGCATCTCCTCTGCCGTCCAGCCCTCCCCTGAGCGGTTCCTGAAGGGCTGGGGCCTGTTCAGCTGGCAGATCTTCGCCCCCGCCATGGTTAGTGGCAAACTGCTGGATCTGGATCCCGTCAAGACCAACCAGCTCATCGGCGCAGCCGCCCTGATGACCCCTGTCGCCACCGATCACATCAATAAGTCCTTCACCGACTTTTATCACTACCAGCACGGCCTCACCGCCAAAAGTGGCATCGAGTGCGCTATGATCACCCAGAACGGTTTCTATACCCTGATGGATGCCCTGGAAACCTGCGGCGGCTACTACATCGGTGTTTCCGACCAGTGCGACTGGGATTGGCTGGATCGGAATCTGGGGAAGGAATTTCTCATTATGGAGACGCTCATCAAGCACTGGCCCGTCAATATGTGGGTTCAGGTACCGGTGGACATGATTGACCTCCTTGTGCGGGAGAACGGCCTCCGGGCCGATGACATCGATCTCATCGAGGTTTCACCATTCCTCCCTGCCCGCGGCGAGGACATCCCTAAAGAGGGGTTCGACTCCATCCTTCGCGCCCAGTTCAATATCCCCTACTGTGTCGCCATGTACCTCAAAGGCCCCAAGCCCGGCGGTGCTTGGCTGGACGGCCAGTACATGACCGACCCCGTCATCCTGGAGATGGCTTCCCACATCCACTCCACCGGCCCGCTTCACTCCCTGCGGGATTGCTTTGTCAAGTTCCAGCAGCGTGGCTATCCGGAGTATACCATGAAGCTTACCACCAAGGACGGTCACACCTTTGAAACCTCCATGCGCTTCCCCAAAGGCCATCCGAAGAATCCCTACACACTGGAGGAAAGCGCCGAGCTGTTCCGCGGCGCTGCCGGCGACATTCTGGGCCACGATAAGACTGAGGCACTCATCGATCTCATTTTCAACCGGCTGGAACAAGTTAAAGATTTGTCCATCCTGAAGGATTACGTTGCGCCGTAACCGCTGGAACCAGCAGTAGCTCAGAAGCGGTGACTACAAAAATCCTCCCATGCCGCCTGGTATGGGAGGATTTTTGTATCAATAGCGTTGTTATGACAGCAGGCTTGTCTTATTGCGCTGTTTTCTCTCCTCACCTGACTACGAAAGCATTCAGAACAGGCTGACGAGGAGCTCTCCGGTGTGAAGGGGCTTGCCGACATTATCAGTTCAGACACATATCTTTTTGCCTGTACTGACGGCCCTTTTCTTGCTATAAAAAAGATCCCAGCAGGAGGGCGCAGTAAAGCGCCCCGCCGGACGGCAATGCGTTGGTACTGTTCATAAAAATAAGATATTTTCCTCTTTCACGCACTGGGCCAGCACGGACTTGAGAGTTTTATTGCCTTTGCTTGTCCTGCCATGTTTCCGCTTCCCCGCGCTCTGATAGTTGCCCGGAGATACCCCTGCCCAAGAACACAGGTGGGCGGCACTGGGGAACCGTCCCATGTCCAGCTCAATCTTCGATAGGATCACCTGGACGCTGCGTCGGGTAATGCCGGGGTATCTCATCGATAGCCTCCAGAGCCTGGGCATATTCCGCCGCAGTGTGGGGGTGCGACTCACGTGAGGTTTATAGACAGCGGTGCAATTCACAGTCTCTCAAAGCGGCACACAAAGGGGCCGACACTGCGCTTCACTGGTGCAGAGTGTACAGATGCCATCTGATGGGTACAAACTGTCTCACAGGGGCGGATGCGGGCCAGTAGGAGCCGTGAGAATACTGCTTGTGGAGGGGGTGGAGGGCGGCGTGGACACTTTCTTCCGTGGAGTTGGGCAATAAAGTATCCAGCCCCACCGTCAACTTGAACATCAGCGACGCCATGCGGTTCTCCGTGGTGCCCAGCCGTCCGTTGATACAGGAGCGGATAGCCGCTGGGAGGAACAGCCCCACATCCTGGGCGCTGAGATAGTCTAGGTATAAGTCCAGCGCGTGTTCGATGAATGCGGTCATACTTCTGCTGCCATCCTTGTGGCCGCGGCGCTCCAACTCAGCCTTCTTTTCGGTGTGAGATACACCGCCAGCTTATCTTTTTTGCTCATTTTCTGCTCCTTTCCAAGGTTTGACCCCTGTTCAAAGCCTGTTGTTGTGCGTTTTTCGGGGATTCCTGTCCCCAACAGCGTATCTTTCCTTCTGTTTTTGACCCCAATCGTGGCACTGGGAAACCGCCCGCACTGCGGGCCGATGTGATCTGCCGGGCGTCACTTGTGACGCCCGGTGTTTATCCTGCTATACTTTCGAACAGAGCAAACCTGCAAGAATATGCATCCAGTATGCACCGGCTGTGTGTTTTGGTATCCTCGCCGGAAGCGGCGGTGATATACTGTTCCCCGCAGACAGAGGTTCCCTTCT